>JAIOXH010000034.1 GCA_021741765.1 Aurantimicrobium sp.
AGACAAGTCCTAGCAAATTCGTGGGCGGCACATACGCAAAAACCCCCGGTTTCCCGGGGGTTTTCTTGTAGCTGGAGCGGGATTCGAACCCGCGGCCTCACGATTATGAGTCGTGCGCTCTCACCAACTGAGCTACCCAGCCACGAACCGAGACGAACTCGATGCGAGCCCCGAGCGAGGTTTGAACTCGCGACCCCTTCCTTACCATGGAAGTGCTCTACCACTGAGCTATCGGGGCGCTGCCGTTAGACAAACTGCCGTCTGGCACCGTAAGAGACTATCAGCAACTCGCGCCGGGCTACGAACGCATAAATGGCTAGACGCTGCGCGCAATCATTCCGGCGCAGTCGCCCTCAACGCTTAATTTGCGTTTTGCGTGAGCCAGGCATAGGGGTCGACGGGAGCACCATCAGCGAAAATCTCAAAGTGCAAGTGGGCTCCCGTTGTGGCACCCGTGGCGCCTACCTGAGCGACAAGCTGCGCCACGCGCACCTCCTGCCCTTCGGTCACCGTGATTGACCCCGCGAGAAGGTGACAGTATCGGCTCAGGATGGACTGCCCGTTCACATTGTGCGTGATCTCGACGTAAACGCCGTCGCCCCAGTTGTCGTCGAGGGCCTGAACCTTCGTGACCACGCCGTCGGCAATGATCTGAATGGGGTAACCCTCGCCCGCATCGAAATCGACTCCGCCGTGCATCGTGGAGCATCCGGAACACGGCGCGGCGCGAGCACCATAGAGGTCTGAAATCGGCACAGTGACCGCAAAAGGCCACTGAATCGAGCCGTTGGGGTTGTTCGTGAAACTTGCCAGTGACCTGCCGCCGGCCCGGCCGAACCCCGACAGGGCCGAAACGCCGTCTCGCTGAATAACCTGGCGACCCGAGGTGCCCGTGACGCTTTGGTCGGACTCGGCAGAGCGCTGAAAAGAAGATTCGGCTGAGGATTCGGAGGCCGCAAACGACGGGATTCCCGCAACCGCGGCCAAGCTACCCACCGAAAGGAAGGCCAGCAGTGGTGCCCAGCGACGTGTGCGATTGGCCTCGGTTCGTATCGTCCGGCGACTCACGCTGGTGGCTCGGCTTCTCGTTCCCTCGTTCTTCGCCGGAGGAGTCACACTCGAACGGCGACGCCGGAGTGCCTTCCGATTCTGATCTCGCACGTCCGACGCTGAGTCCACCGCCTCGGGAGATGTTCGGGCGCGCCAATACTTGTCGGGCTTGCTCGTCACAGAACGGCGCATTCCACCTCTAACCCGCATTCCGCCTCTAGCCCGCGTTCGCCGTCAGCCAAGCAAACGGATCGACGGGAACGCCGTTGACGTGAATTTCAAGGTGGAGGTGCGAGCCGGTGGATGCACCGGTGTCACCCACCTGGCCCAGGGCCTGGGTGACGGTGACCGCCTGCCCCTCGCTGACCATGATCGAACCGGGCAACGCGTGGGCGTACCAGCTCTCGAACCTCATGCCTTTCACATCGTGCGTAACGACAACGTAGATACCGAGTGAGTTGTCGTCGGCGAGGTTTACCTTGGTGACGACACCGTCGGCGATGGCCTGAAACGGGTATCCCTCGCCCGTATCAAAGTCGACGCCCTTGTGGTCGGAAGAACACCACGAGCAGGGAGGAACTCGATAACCAAAGATATCGGTGATAGGCACCGTGACGGAGAAGGGCCACTGAATCGTGCCCAAAGGATTGTTGACATAGGTTGCCGACGTGTAACCGCCAAAGAACGTGCGCAGAGTTGTTGCCGAAACGGCGTCGCGACTGGCAACCGCGGCTCCCGCACTTGCCTCAAGGCTTTGCCCGTTGAGGAACTTGGCGGTGACGGCGCGACTCTGATCATCATCCATGCCACCGTTGACGGACGCAACAGAAGAGGAGTTCTGAAACTGCGCGTTGGCCGGCAGCGCCGTCACCAGAGCTAGGCCACCGATGAAGAGCATGGCAAGCAGCGGAGCCGCCCTGCGGCCGCGAGCCAACGTTTCGCGTCGAGTAGGACGGGCCGTTCGACGCTTGCGCTTACGACCAGAGGGGTTGGTGGTCGACGTGCGGTCGACAGCGCGAGCCATGCGAGCACGCGTGGTGTTCGAGGCACGAACCGCTGTGTCGGGATCGGTTGAGCGAGCTGCGCTCAAGCCGGCTGCTGCACCGGGCATGCGGGTTCCCCCGGCGCCAGCGGCCTCAGCCGGCGTGATGGACGACACCGTCAGAGGTGAGGTCGGCATAGGAACACTCACCGCTTGCTGCTCGGCGGCGTGGGTCGGTTGCATCGTCGCCGCCGCCTGCGCTTGGGGAAGGGGGGCAGAAAATTCAGCCTCGGGGGCGATACCAGCACCCGCAGCGTTGGCCGCGGCGGCAGCTTCGCGACGGCGAAGCTCCTTGCGACTGACGTACGGTGTGTGCTCGTTCACGTGGCTCCCGGCTATAGCGCCACACGCCAAAACGGTGTGGAGCAATTGTTACAGTTTGATAAAGGATACCCGAGTGGTTACGTATCTCGCCAGTTGGGGCGCCATCCCATAGCGAATTCACAGCCCGGGAAGTTGGCCGGCACCCGCCTCAACGAGCAGTGTGAGTAGTTCGGCATGGATGCCCGGACCGGCCGCAACGAGCAGGTCTCTTCCCTCTGGCTTTCCCGGAAATCCGGTAATTATTGCGCCGGCTTCACGGGCGATGAGCGCCCCGGCAGCGTGGTCCCACGGCGAAAGTGTCTGTTCGAAGAACGCGTCCACCCGGCCGTCAGCGAGATCACACAGATCAAGAGAGCACGCGCCAATCCGGCGGATGTCACGAACCCGGGGCAGAATCGTGTGCATCATGTTGCCCTGATGAGCCCGCACCTCAGAGCTGTAGGCAAAGCCCGTCGAAACCAGTGACGTGGCGAGGTCGGTAGAAGATGAGACGGAGAGCGCACGGTCGTTGCAGGTGGCCCCGAGTCCGAGTGCTGCCGAGAAAAGCTCGCCCGTCGACGCGTTTGCCACGGCGCCCGCCAACGCTATCCAGGTTGCAGGATCCGCGTCCCCTTCGACAATCGCGACACTCACACCCCAGGCGGGAATGCCGTACAGGTAGTTGACCGTGCCGTCGATGGGATCAACCACCCACGTGAGACCCGAGGTTCCCGTGGTGGTTGCGCCCTCTTCGCCGAAAATCGCGTCGTGCGGTCGCAGTTCCGCGAGGCGTTCGCGAATCAACTTCTCCGTGGCTTGGTCGGCCTTAGTCACGATGTCGACCGCGCTCGACTTTTGCCCGGCGATGTCGACACCCGCCCGCCGCATGTTCAGGGCGAAGTCGCCGGCCTCCCGTGCGACGCGCGTCGCAATGTCGCGAAGTTCAGCGCTCACTTGTCGGTCCCCACTGTTGCTCCCGCTACGTCTGCGCGCTTCTTGATGATAGCCACGAGTCGAATGGATGGCTTCTCTACGAGACGATAAAAAAGCTCCCCCACGAGGATGGCCAGCACGAACGCGCCGCCCGACCAGAACACCATGAGCCATGGATTGACGTCTTGCCTCGGGAAAAACACGGATGCCGTATAGCCTACGGCCAGAATCACCGGGGCCTGCACGAGGTAGATGCTGTAAGAGCGTTGCCCGAGGTACTGCGGCACTCGCATGGCAAACACTCTGCCCACGGTGGGGCTGTGGTTGGCGAGGTACATAAAGATGAGCGCAGCAAGCGTGACGGTGACCATCCACGGCCCCGTGTGACGTGCGTGCGGAATGTCGAAGAAGAGCTGAAGCAGGCGTCGCGCGGCAAACAGGGCGATGCCAATCGTGAGAAGCGGGGCGGTGACCCACCAGCGGGATGCGGGCATCCTGATCTTCGACATGATGGCGCCGGCGGCAAACATCGCGACGAAACCCACCACCATGTGTTCCGACACCCACACGAGAACGCCCATGCTCACTGCGATGGGCAACCAGCGCTTCCACGATTTTCCGATGGCATCGGCAAATACGATGACGGCAGGCAGGATGAGCGTGAACAGGATCTCATACTGCATGGTCCACAGCGAGCTATTGACCGACGTAACTCCGTCGACCACGGCAAAGTTTCGGATGATGTCGACCACGTTGAAGTCGAACAGCTGTCGCGCTGCCCAGTCACCCTCGGGGGTGACAAACCCGGGTTGGGCTGCAACAGCATTCATGTAGATCTGGGCAAGGATGCCCAAGGTAAAGGCACCCCAGATGGGAACGAAGAGGCGCACGAATCGCGAGGCGAGGAATCGGGGGCTCGCCGCTACACCGGGTGTGTAGGCCCGGGCGAGCACGAATCCCGAGAGCACGAAGAAAATGGGCACGGCCTCGCCCGGCAGTCCGAGGGGCATAAAGAAGGCCGACCATGAGAACGTGAAGTGAAAGAACAGATGGGCCAAGTAGGCGCTCAGCAGTGAGGCGTGCCCGACAACAACCATGAGCGCGGCCAATCCACGCAGGCCGTCAAGGGAACTGATGCGCGAAACGGCCATGGTTACATTCTGGCGCGCCGCGCTTATAAAACCGGGGTTTACCTAGTCGCCGAGAATTTTGGCAAGCAGATTTCGCAGTAGCCTCAATTCGTCTGATGACAGGCTCTGCGTCAGTTGATCTTGAACCTCCTCGACGAGTGGTCTGAGTCGCGCGAGCTCCGCACGCCCCGCCGGCGTGAGATCCAGAACGTTCCGGCGACGGTCTTGCCGATCCTGAATGCGCGAGAGAAGACCGTTCTTCTCCATCCGCGAACAGATGTCGGCCACGGTGGAGCGGTCCAAATCAAGCTCGTCGCAGATCTCTTTTTGAGCGAGAGCCGGTCGCCGATCAAGAACCGCGAGAACGCCGTACTGCACGCTCGTGGTGTCGCCTGAAATCACCGATTGCCAGGTAGCCACGTGTTTTTGCTGTGCGCGCCGCAGCAAGAAACCCGTGTGCCGCTGGGGCTCACGGGATTCTTCAGTCATGTCTCAAGCCTAGGCGGGGATAACCGGCATCAGGCCTGAGGCGTCATGAACGCACCAAAGAATTCACCGAGCTCGTCACGAACGTCGAGCGGGAGAACCTGCGCCACATACTGGTCGGGGCGAACGACGATCAGTGCTCCCTTTGTGCGGTTCACACCTCGGAGGTCAAAGATATCGACCCCCAACTTGTGATCCGAGGTGAAGGCTTTCTCGAAATCCCATAACCCAAGTTTTCCCACAGCAGGTCGCAAGAATTCCGGCATGTCCTGGATGGAGAGGTCCCGGTGATACTCCGGAAAGATCGCGCGCACATCGAAGACACTGTCGCGATCGTGGCCTGGCGCGGTGAATCTGTTGATAGGCGAGGCGGCGTCGGTGTCGAGATAGTTCATGAGCGCACGAAGTCGTGGTGCGTGCTCGTCCCCCACAGCGGCGTCGGCGAAGGCGTAGAAGCGCCAGCGTCCGTCGGCTCGAGCTACGTGCCCCAGTTGCATGGGCTTGGCATCCGCCAAACGCACCACGGGTGCCGAGTGAAAACGTTGCCCCACGGGATAGCCCGCAGCCAGTGCTTGGTGTTCGTCGGAGCCGGTCAGCAACGAGGGGCGGTACTGCGTGGCCATTCCCGCCGTGAACCGCCCACCCTGCATGAAGGCATCCTGCAGTGCCTTGGGGTCGATGCCCTCCTGGTCAGGGTTATTCGGATCCTTCGGCGGTGAGCCCATGATCTTCGACCACGCCATGTCGTAGTTGATCAGGTCGTGAGCGATTTGGTGACGCTCGCCGTGATACGTGTGCAAGAGCGCTTCGGGGCTTCGTCCCTCGAGCACGGCGGCCAACTTCCAACCGAGATTGAACGTGTCTTGCATCGACACGTTCATGCCCTGGCCCGCCTTGGCGCTGTGCGTGTGGCAGGCGTCCCCCGCAATGAAAACGTGTGGGGTTCGCGTGGCGCGCTCGTCTTCGGGGACGTCGTCAAAACCGTCCGTCACACGGTGGCCGACCTCGTAGATCGAGAACCACGCGACATCTTTGACATCGAGCGTGTAGGGAAGAAGAACGTGCTGGGCCACCTCGATGACATCTTCAGCCGTCATGTCGCGACCCTCGTGTCGGTTCTCGGGGTCAACCTCACCGAGGTCGACATAGAGTCGGACAAGGCGACCTCCCTCACGGGGAATGATGAGCAGGTTCGACCCGTTGTCCGATTGGATAGCCGACTTGAGACGCATGTCGGGATACGTGGTGTTGGCCAGCACATCGAGCACGCCCCAGCGGTGGTTTTGGAACTCGCCCTGAAGTTCGCGTCCAATGGATTCGCGCACGACACTCTTGGCGCCGTCGGTGCCCACGACGTACTTGGCGCGAACCGTGCGCTCTTTTCCGTCGGGCCCTTTCAGGCGCGCAGTGACCGGATGCGACGCCGACGACGCCGAATCAACATCGACACCGAGCATCTCGTAGCCGTAGTCAGGCTCCAGCCGGCTGGCTGAGCGCTGCATGTATTCGAGAAAGAAGTCGTGAACACGCGCCTGGTTGACGATGATGTGCGGAAACTCGGAGAGGTCGTCTTCAACGTCTTGGATGCGACCCGTGCGCACGATGTTGGCGCGATTCTGGGGGTCCGGTCGCCAGAAAACGGTCTCGTTGACCCAGTACGCCTCGTCGACAATGCGGCCGGCAAACTCGAAGGCCTGAAACGTCTCCACCGACTTGCACGAGATCCCGTCTGCCTGGCCAATCTGAAGGGGGCCCGGACGACTCTCAACGATTCGCGTCGTGATGCTGGGAAACACCGATAGCTGAGCCGCCAGGAGCAGCCCTGCCGGGCCCGTGCCGGCGATGAGAACGTCGACCTCGTCGGGCAACTCAACAGAACGCTTCGCGACCGATGCATCGGCGGGAGCAACGAGGGGATCCCCAATGACGTAACCGTTGGTGTGAAACTGCATTGTCGTGGTTCTCCTTCGACGACTATTGTAGCAAATTAGTCAGTACCCCAACTATTACACAGAGCCGCATAGCCCGCAAGGACTTAGTGCCCTAGTTCTAGCTGTCTGCCATTCCGGCGCCGCGGCGCATGATCTCGGCGGCCTCAGCGGCAAGAGCGCGGCCGTCGGTGTACGGCTGACGCCAGATGGCAAGGGCGTCGGAGACGAACGACGGCAGGATGGAACGGCTGAACGCCTCGACCCCGATGGGGCCGGCATAGCCCGCGGCCACGACGTGACGCACTACGGCGGCGTTGTCGACGACTCCCGTGCTCAGCATTCCACGGCCCGACTGACCGAGTTCGAGGTAACCCAACCGGGGCAGGGCGAGATCGATGGCGGCAAACATGTCGGCCTCTTCGATGGCCATGTGAAAGGTGTCCAAGTGGATCTTCAGGTGGTCCGACTCGCTCTGAACCACGAACTCCATGGCCTGCGCTGCCGTGTTCACCACGGACGTTTCGTAGCGATTCAAGACCTCGAAGGTCATCGTCACGCCACGAGAGTGGGCATAGTCGGCGGCCGCCCCCACTTCGCGAGCTGCCCGCGCAAAGTACTCGGGCGGTGTGGGGGCCATCGGGTGACCGAAGACCCCGTAACAGACACCGTTGAGCTGAGGGGAGCCGAGTTCGACGGCAAAGTCCACGAGGGCACGCAAGCCCGCCAAACCGGCAGCACGCTCCGCCTCATCGGCAGATCCCGCCTGAGACTCGGGTGCCATTCCGCCACACATGGTGATGGGCAGCAGAGAGCGTTCCTCACAGAGTCCGCGAATCCAGGCGGCATCGGTCGTGGCGGGATCGAGCGGGGGGAGTCCGACGTAGGTGTAGCCCAACTCGACAAGCGAGTCCAGCATGCCCGGCAGCTCCTGGGGAGTTGGCCCGTCGATAACGACGTTGACCAAGCACGACATGGGAGGCGTGCGCACGGTTAGGCCTTTGCGCCGATAACTGCCTTGACAGCATCAATCGTGGCGCTCAAGCCGTAGCCGTGCTTGTCGCGCAACTCTTCGTCGTTACCAAACCCGGCGAAGACCTGGGGGATGCCCAGACGCTTGAACGCCGTGAGGTTGATGCCGCGATCGACAATCACATCGGCGATGCGTGAGGCGAGGCCACCGTAGGCCAAGTGATCTTCGACAACAACAAAGCGTCCGCCGGTTTCCTTGGCGCACTTTTCGATGAGGTCGGCATCGATCGGTTTGAGGGTGAACATGTCGATAACGCGCACCGAGTGGCCGTCCTTCTCCAAGGCGTCTGCGGCCTCGAGAGCCTGGGCAACGGTGGTGCCGTGCGCGAAGAGGGTGACGTCCGAGCCCTCGCGCGCCACGATCCCCTTGCCGATTTTGATGTCGTGCGTGCCCGGTTCGTAGATCGCCTGGTCGCTCTTGCCCACGCCGAGACGAATGTAGATCGGGCCGGCCATCTTCATGGACTGTCGAAGAATGTCACCGACCATGAGCGGGTCGCCAATCGATGTCACGGTCATGTTCGTCAGGCTGCACATGAGCGAGAGGTCTTCGACGGCATAGTGCGTGGAACCACCGTTGCCCACGAGTCCGCCGTGAGTGCCGATGATCTTCACCGGCAGGTTGGGGTAACAGACGTCAGATCGAATCTGCTCCACCGTGCGCATGCTCAAGAAGGGGAGCATTCCCGAAACAACCGGAATGTTGCCTTCGTAAGCCAAGCCGGCGGCAACACCCACGGCGGCCTGTTCGGCAAGTCCGACGTCGATAAAGCGATCCGGGAACTTCTCGCGGAACTCGACCAGGGTCATACCAATGTCTGGCGTGACCGTCCACAGGTTGGGGTACTCGTCGCCGAGGTCGGCGAGGGTCTGGCCAATGATTGTTCGAGCGGAGAACCACTCGCCGAAGGTAAAGGTAACGGGCATTATTTCGATCCCTTCGACGCGCGGGTGGATTCGAGTGACGCCATGGCTTTTGCGAGGTCTTCCTGGCCGAGCGAGCCGGCGTGCCACGCCAGATTGCGCTCCATGAAGTCGACGCCCTTGCCCTTGATGGTCTCGCAGATCAGAACGGTGGGTCGGTTGCTGGACGCCGGCGGAAGCCCGTCGAGAGCGGTGACCAAGCTGGCCATGTCGTGGCCGTCAACCATGACCACGTTCCAGCCGAAGGCCGCCCACTTGTCGGGGTATGGCTCGAGGGCAACACGCTCTTCAGCATGGCTGGTCATGAGCTGTCGGTTGCGGTCGATGATGGCCACCAGGTTTCCGAGCTCGCTACTGCGTGCCGCCATGGCGCCTTCCCAAACCGAGCCCTCCCCCGTTTCACCGTCGCCCATCAGAACAAAGACGCGGTGAGACTCATTGCGCTGCCGAGCGCTCTTGGCCATGCCCACGCCGATTGGCAGACCGTGACCGAGAGAACCGGTGGATGCCTCGACGCCGGCGAGCTGCACCTTGCACGGGTGCATTCCGAACGCGCTGTCGAGTTGCCCGTAAGTGTTGACGATGTCGTCGAACTCGAAGAATCCGCGCATGGCCATGGCGATGTACATGCACACCGCTGCGTGACCCTTGCTGAGAATGAAGCGGTCGCGACCGGGGTTAGCGATGTTCTTCGGATCGACGTTCAATTCGTAGTGGTACAGGGCCGTGAGGATGTCGGCTACCGAGAGGTCTCCACCGATATGAACCGCGCCCTCGTAGGTGCCACAGAGGTAGAGAAGCTTCGAACGTAGTTCGAACGCCAAGTCTTCTAGTTCGGCAACACTGTGCCGCTGCCCGTCGTTGACCAAAGTCGACCCTGCCATCAGCTGCATCCTCCTCGATGACTCGATTGCGTTGACGCCACGGTATCACCCAAGTGTTTATATGTAAACAGGTTGGTGTTTCGGAGGTAGGGTTGTCGCGACGAGACATCGAACGGGAGGCCACGTGTTAGACGAAACGGCTTCCCGCGCCACAGCTGCCGACGGATTGGTCACCCAGCCGCTCGACGACGTTGTCGACAGTGATGCCTTTATTCCCCGCCTCCTTGCTCTGCTCTCGAACGCTCTCGTGTGGCGCGAGTCGATGCTGCTGCGCCAAGAGTATTCCCTCGGCACAAACGATTGGCGGGTGCTCTCGGCCCTGGGCGTGCGACCGGGAAGTTCCGCGACGGACGTGTCGGAGTTTCTCGTCATGAACAAGGCCGTGGTGTCGAAGGCCGTGAACGTACTCATCACGCGCAACCTCATCGCCTCAACGGAGGGGCCGCGCGGATCACGCAATCTGTTTCTCACCCCCGCTGGCGCCGACATGCACAACCGGATGCTGCCGATTTCGCTCGCCGGAGAAGACATCCTGCTGGCTAACCTCAGCAACGATGAGGTGGCGCAACTCAGAGTGCTGTTGGGCAAACTCATGGACCAAATCCCGCGTCTCGCGGGCGAGAAAACCTAAGCGCTAAAGGCGAGGGTTCCGTCGATGTAGGTCTCGTTGACGGTGATCTTGTCCCAGCCAGCGGCGTCCGATGTCCAGGGATCTTCAGATACCACCGCGTAGTCGGCGCGCTTGCCCACCTCGAGCGAACCGCGATCGTCAGCGTGGATTTGCCACGCGGCACCGGTGGTGATGGCGGTGAGCGCCTGCTCCGGGGTGGCGCACTCGGCTGGGTTCAGCACGGACCCGTCGGCCTGCAGCTGACGCAACACCGCGGTGCGCGCACTCAGTAGCGGGTGCACCTTGCTCACGTTGTAGTCAGAGTGCAGGCTCGGGCGCAGCCCCGCGGCGTAGGCCGAGGCCACGCGGTCGAGCCGGTTGGCGCGTTCGGGGCCGAGGATGGTGTCGCGGAATGCGGCTCCCCAATAGAACACGTGATTCATGAGGAAGCTGGGGCTGATTCCGGCCTTCGCCATGCGCGTCAGCTGGTCGTCCGTGGTGAACGAGACGTGCTCAAAGCGGTGACGCAGGTCGTTCGTTCCGAACCCGGGGAGCAGGTCTTCCATGGCAGTCAGCGCAAACTCAACGGCGGCGTCGCCGTTGGTGTGCACCATGATCTGCCAGCCGTCACGCAGGCCGGGGGTGATGGCGCCGCGCAAGCCCTCGGGCGTCCAGTTGGCGTGACCGCCGTTGTCTTCGCCAAGGTAGGGCTGGAAGAAGTAGCCGGAGCGACCCTGGTTGGAGCCATCGGTGACAACCTTCCACGCGTCGGCACGTACCATTTCGTCGCCCGAGAATGGTGTGACGCCGGCTTCCTTCCAGGTGGCGGCCACCTCGTCGGGCGTCTTGCCCGCCATCATGGCGAACTGGGCCGTCGACATGCGAACCGGCAGACGCTGGGCGCCGTTCAACTGGTGCAGCATGGCGAGCTCTGACACGCCAGCCAGGGTTCCCGTGGCTGCCTCACGGAGCGACGTCACGCCCTGGCGCGCGCACTCGTTAAGGATTGTGGTGATTCCACTCGCGATGTCGGCCTGAGTGGGCTTCGGCAACTTGCCCGCGAAAACCATCATTGCGCCAGCTTCGCCAATGATGCCGGTGAGTTTGCCGTCGGCACGGCCGAACGTGCCTCCGGGCGGATCCATGGTCTGATCGGTCACTCCGGCAGCAACCATGGCGGGGCTGTTCACATAGAGGTAGTGCATCGACGCGTTCATGACCATGACCGGGTTGTTAGGCGAGACCTGATCGAGAATCGTGCGCGTGAGGTCGGGTTCGCCCGGGTAGAGGCTGGGGTCAAAAAGTTTTCCGAGAACCCACTGGCCGTCGGGCGTTTTCGCTGCGGTTTGCTTAATGGTGGCCACTACATCGTCAAACGTGTCGCACGCCTCCTTCGAGACATCGGTCCACGTGAGGTTGAGCAGCGAGGTCCACATGTGCATGTGCGGCTCAATGAGGCCGGGAATAACGATGCCCTCGGGCTTCACCGTCGTTGTAGAAGCGTTCGTCAGACCCTCGAGGTCGGCCAGCGAACCAATACCGATGATCTTTCCGCCGGAGATGGCCATGGCCTCGGCAGTCGGCGCTGCGGGATTTCCCGTTGAAATCGTGCCGACTACGAGCGTGTCCGCTGTCTCAGAAACGGGTGCTTTCTTGGCGTGGTGGGCTGGGGTGAAGGTGGTTCCCGCCGAGGCAACGACCTCGCTCAGGTGGGCCTGGGTGACGGGATGAGCTGAGCAGCACGATACGGAAATGGTAGACCCTCTTTCTATTTTTCCCCAACGTAGCACACCGAGATTCGGCGGGGGCCGGTCGCGTCAGACCTCGGACTGCTCCGGGGCCAAGATGATGTCGAACTGCACACGAGACCAGGGGTGGCCGCCCAGGTCACGACCGTCCGGCGCGGGAACGTCGCCGGCCTGGTGATGGAACTGCTTGATGAGCGACTGCTTGACGCCAAAGACGCTGTCGCTCGAGAGAAGCTCGTCGCCCGCCACAAAAATGTGGGTCACGAGACGCCGGAGTTTTGTCGCAGTCACCATGAAGTGAAGGTGCGAGGCGCGCATGGGTGAACGACCCGTGGCCTCGAGCATTTTTCCTACGGGGCCGTCGTGCGGAATGGGATACGGCGTTGGTGTGAGAGCCCAGAAAGCATATTTTCCGTCCGAGTCTGAGAAGAGGTGGGCCCGAGCTGCCACGCGGCCATCCGAGTATTGGACATCGTAGAAGCCATCGTCATCGGCCTCCCACACCTCGATGCGGGCGCCGCCGACCGGCTTGCCGTCAGCGTCGGTCACTCGACCTTCGACCCAGCACGCCTGGCCAGGAGCTTCGCCCGAGATATCGCCACCGATCTCGATGAGTGGCGCGTCGTCAAC
>JAIOXH010000035.1 GCA_021741765.1 Aurantimicrobium sp.
AAGATTCTCGAACTCGACAAGAACCGCAACAATGTGGTTCTCTCGCGCCGGGCCTTGCTCGAGCAGACTCAGTCTGAGAGCCGCAGCTCGTTCCTGACGAACCTTCAGAAGGGACAGATCCGCAAGGGTGTTGTCTCGTCAATCGTGAACTTCGGAGCTTTTGTGGACCTCGGCGGTGTCGATGGTCTCGTGCACGTCTCCGAGCTCAGCTGGAAGCACATTGAGCACGCCAGCGAAGTTGTTGAGGTCGGTCAGGAAGTTACCGTCGAAATTCTTGAAGTAGACATGGACCGTGAGCGCGTTTCGCTCTCGCTCAAGTCGACACAGGAAGATCCGTGGCAGGTATTCGCGCGCACGCACGCGATTGGCCAGGTTGCCCCCGGAAAGGTCACGAAGCTCGTTCCGTTTGGTGCTTTTGTTCGCGTTGCGGACGGCATCGAGGGACTCGTCCACATCTCCGAGCTGTCGGGCAAGCACATCGAACTCGCTGAGCAGGTTGTCTCCGTGGGTGACGATGTGTTCGTCAAGGTCATCGACATCGATCTCGAACGTCGACGCATCTCGCTCAGCCTCAAGCAGGCCAACGAGGGAGTCGACTCCGAAGGAACCGAATTCGACCCTGCTCTCTACGGCATGCTCACCGAGTACGACGAGAAGGGCAACTACAAGTACCCGGATGGATTTGACCCCGAGACCAACGAGTGGCGCGATGGTTTTGAAACCCAGCGTGAGAAGTGGGAGCTGGACTACTCGGCTGCCCAGGCCCGTTGGGAACTGCACAAGACTCAGGTCAAGGCCATGGCCGAGGCCGAGGCCAAGGTTGTGGAGTCCACGGGTTCCGCTGAGGCGTCGAGTTCATACTCGAGCGAAGACGACTCCGCGGGCACTCTCGCAGATGACGAGTCACTTGCCGCCCTCCGCGACAAGCTGGCCGACAGCTAACGAAGCAATCTCGTGAATGAGGGGCGTCCGTGGGGCGCCCCTCATTTCATTTTTTCTCACGCCACCTGCGCTCTAGGCTGGGGTCATGTTGGTGGCACTCACGGGCGGAATCGCGGCAGGGAAGTCGACCGTTTCGCGGATGCTGGCAGAGTGCGGTGCGACAATCGTCGACGCTGACGTCCTTGCACGTGAGGCTGTGGCAGTCGGTTCCGCAGGCTTAGCGGCCGTAACCCACGCGTTCGGGTCGCAGGTACTCACCGAGTCGGGCGCGCTTGACCGTGCCGCACTCGGCAACATCGTTTTTATCGATGAAGACGCTCGCCGGCGCCTCGAAGCCATTGTTCATCCCGAGGTGGCGAGATTGTCTGCCGAGGCGTTCGCGTCTGCGGAGAGGCAGAAGCCCGGGGGAATTGTCATCTACGACGTGCCCCTGCTCGTTGAAGCGGGGCGAAAAAACGAATTTGACGCGGTGATTGTTGTCGAGGCCCCCGATGACGTGCGAAGACACAGACTCATCAACGAGCGCGGTATGACGGAGCAGGAGGCACAGTCGCGGCTGGCTGCTCAGGCAACGAACGCTGAGCGACGTGCTCTCGCCGACTACGTCATTTCCTCGGAATTTAGCCTCGAAGACACGCGCCGAGAAGCCGAGACCGTTTACGCGCAGCTCGTGCGTTCCTCCCGCACCGACGGTTAATCACCGTGAGGGTGCGTCCGTAGACTGTGACCTATGCAGGCTACGCGCGCGAACAATCCGTTCAAGGTTGTCAGCGACTACGTGCCTAGTGGCGACCAGCCAGCCGCAATAGCTGACCTTGCTTCTCGCCTGCGTGCAGGTGAGACGGATGTCGTCCTACTGGGAGCAACAGGCACGGGAAAATCGGCGACGACCGCGTGGCTCGTCGAAGAGTTGCAGCGCCCGACGCTGATTCTTGCCCACAACAAAACACTGGCAGCGCAACTCGCCAGCGAATTTCGTGAACTGATGCCCAACAACGCCGTTGAGTATTTCGTCTCGTACTACGACTACTACCAGCCCGAGGCCTATGTTCCGCAGACGGACACGTTCATTGAAAAGGACTCGAGCATCAACGCTGAGGTCGAGCGGCTTCGTCACTCGACCACGACGTCACTGTTGAGCCGCCGTGATGTCGTTGTCGTCAGCACGGTCTCGTGTATCTACGGACTGGGCGCGCCGGAGGAGTACCTCAACGCGATGCTGCCCCTCGAGGTCGGGCAACGAATTAGCCGCGACACGATTGCACGGTCATTCGTGAACATGCAGTACGCACGAAACGACATCGATTTTTCGCGAGGGAACTTTCGCGTGCGTGGCGACACCATAGAGATCATCCCGGTCTACGAGGAATATGCCATTCGCATTGAACTCTTTGGCGACGAAATTGAGGCCCTCTACACTCTTCATCCTCTGACGGCCGAGATCAAGGAGCGTCACCAGTCGATTGCCGTCTTCCCGGCGACTCAGTACGTGGCTAGCCCCGACACGATTAAGCGAGCCATCGACACCATTACTGTCGAACTCGACTCACGCCTGGCTGAGTTTGAGCGTGAGGGCAAGTTGCTCGAAGCCCAACGACTGCGCATGCGCACGACCTTCGACATTGAGATGATGCAGCAGATCGGCTTCTGCTCGGGAATCGAGAATTACTCGCGCCACATTGAAGCACGCAGTCCGGGACAACCACCCACCTGTCTCCTTGACTATTTTCCCGACGACTTTCTTTGCGTGATTGACGAGTCTCACGTCACTGTTCCGCAACTCGGTGGCATGTCCGAGGGAGACGCGTCCCGCAAGCGCACTCTCGTTGAGCACGGTTTTCGTCTGCCCAGCGCCCTCGACAACCGTCCGCTGCGTTTTGACGAGTTCTCAGAACGCACCGGGCAAACCGTCTATCTGTCGGCAACGCCGGGAAAATACGAAATGGGAATTGCCGACGGCATCGTTGAACAGATTATTCGCCCCACCGGACTGGTTGACCCTCAGGTCGTGGTGAAGCCATCGAAGGGCCAAATAGACGACCTGCTCGAAGAGATTCGTGTGCGCGCTGCGCGCAACGAACGCGTTTTGGTGACGACGCTAACCAAGAAGATGGCCGAGGAGCTCACGGCTTTCCTGGATGAGGCGGGCGTTCGTGTGCGCTACCTGCACTCCGACGTCGATACCCTGCGGCGCGTTGAACTCTTGACCGAATTGCGTCAAGGTGTCTATGACGTGCTCGTGGGAATCAATCTTTTGCGTGAGGGTCTCGACCTTCCCGAGGTGTCTCTGGTGAGCATCCTCGACGCCGATAAGGAAGGCTTTCTTCGCTCGGCGACGTCGCTGATTCAGACCATAGGTCGGGCGGCGCGAAACATTTCTGGTGAGGTACACATGTACGCAGACAACATGACGCGATCGATGGCAGAAGCGATTGATGAGACGAACCGGCGACGCGAGCGCCAGGTGGCGTACAACGTTGAGCACGGAATCGATCCGCAGCCCCTCAAAAAGAAGATTGCCGACATCACGGTGATGCTCGCTCGAGAGGAAGCAGACACCGCCGAACTCATGAGCGACCTCGAGCGACGACGTAAGAAGCCGGGGTCGCGTTCGGGCGACCGTGGGGGACTGCCACGAATTGCGGGGGAGGGCGTTGACGCTCTGGAACAGTTGGTTTCAGAACTCAATGAGCAAATGTTGTCGGCTGCCGCGGAACTCAAATTCGAATTGGCCGCCCGCTTGCGAGACGAACTATCCGAGGTAAAGCGAGACCTCAGGGCCATTCGAACGGCCGGGCACGATTAGAGCTGGTTCATCATCTTTTGCCGCCCGGCGGAGCGTCGGTCATAGGCTTTTCGGCTCGTAGACTCGAAGCATGAGTCCTGTTGGCCGCAACACGCTGAGCGTCTCGGGTGCGCGTGTTCACAACCTGAAGAACGTGCACGTGGAGATACCCCGAGACGCTCTCGTGGTCTTCACCGGACTCTCGGGATCAGGTAAGTCTTCGTTGGCCTTCGACACAATTTTTGCAGAGGGACAACGACGTTACGTAGAATCGCTTTCCGCCTACGCGCGACAGTTTCTCGGTCAAGTAGACCGCCCGGATGTCGACTTCATCGAGGGGCTCTCGCCTGCTGTCTCGATCGACCAGAAATCGACAAACCGTAATCCGCGTTCAACCGTGGGCACTATCACCGAGATCTATGACTACATGCGCCTTCTCTGGGCACGAATCGGCATTCCGCACTGTCCCGAATGTGACGCGACCATCCAGTCTCAGACCGTGCAGCAGATCGCGGACCACCTGATGGAGCTCGAGGAAGGCACACGATATCTCGTCGTGGCGCCGGTGGTGAGTCAAAAGAAGGGCGAGTTTGTTGACCTGTTCGCAGAGTTGGCCAGTGCCGGCTACGCACGCGCCTTGGTTGACGGCGAGCAGATCAGCCTCACCGAGCCACCCACGCTAAAGAAGTCCTACAAGCACGACATCTCTGTCATCGTCGATCGATTGGTTGCCGGCCCCGACACCCTGGGCCGGCTCACGGACTCACTCGAAACGGCTCTGAAACTTACGACTGGCGTCGTGGTTATCAACTATGTCGATAGAGAGGGGGAGGCAGCCTGGCAGAATTTTTCAGAGAAGCTGTCGTGCCCCAATGGACACGAGATTGCGGTGACAGAGATTGAGCCGCGCACGTTCAGCTTTAACTCGCCTTTCGGCGCTTGCCCGGCGTGTTCGGGCTTGGGAACCCGGATGTCCGTCGATGAGGATTTGCTCATCGGCGACGATGAACTGAGTCTCGCCGACGGTGTGATCATTCCGTGGTCCTCGCAGGGAAAGAGTCTTTACAACTACTACGAGAAGCTTCTCAACGGCCTCGCGCGTGATCTTGATTTTGACCTAGACACCCCGTGGCGGGACCTCCCCGACGACATCCGTCAGGCGGTTCTCACCGGTAACGACTTCAACGTCAAGGTGCGTTGGAAGAATCGCTACGGGCGAGAAGTGGCGTACAGCTCCGGTTTCGAGGGAGTTATTCCCTATATCGAACGCCAATACCTTCAAGCCGAGACCGATGTACAGCGGGCGCGCTGGTCGGAGTTCTTGCGCGAAGTGCCGTGCCTTGAGTGTTCCGGTAAGCGTCTGCGGCCCGAGGTCCTCGCGGTGCGCGTTGCCGATCGGTCAATCTCGGACATCACCGAGCTGTCGCTGGCAGACGCCCAGGCATTCATGAACGACATTTCGCTCAGCGAGCGCGACGCCCACATTGCCGCCCAGGTTCTTCGTGAGATCCGTGCGCGCCTGGCGTTTCTCGTCGAAGTGGGTCTGACTTACCTGACGCTCGGCCGCGCGGCTGGGAGCCTTTCCGGAGGCGAGGCTCAGCGAATTCGTCTGGCCACCCAGATCGGCAGCGGTCTCACCGGCGTACTATACGTTCTCGACGAACCGAGCATTGGGCTGCACCAGCGAGACAACCGGCGTCTCATCGACACCCTCCTGAAACTTCGGGACCTCGGGAACACGCTCATCGTTGTTGAGCACGACGAAGACACGATTCACACGGCCGATTGGATTGTTGACATCGGACCGGGTGCGGGAACGCACGGGGGAGAGGTGGTTCATTCGGGCAGCGTCGCAGATCTGCTCGCCAATACCCGGTCGCTCACAGCGGATTACCTCTCCGGCCGAATCTCGATAGCTGTTCCCGATACTCGCCGCGCCGTTGATCCCGCACGCGTGCTTCGGGTTGAGGGAGCGGCGGCAAACAACCTGCAGGGCATTGACGTCGATTTTCCTCTCGGTGTCTTCACCGCGGTGACCGGCGTCTCGGGTTCGGGTAAGTCTTCTCTCGTGAACGACATCCTCTACCGATCCTTGGCGAATACGCTCAACGGCGCGCGTTCCGTGCCATCGAAGCACAAGCGCATCACGGGAATCGAGCAGCTCGACAAGGTGGTGCACGTCGATCAAGCACCCATCGGTCGAACGCCACGCTCAAATCCCGCTACGTACACGGGCGTGTTTGACAAGATTCGGGCTCTTTTTGCCGAAACGTCTGAGTCAAAGATGCGCGGTTATCAGCAGGGCAGATTCAGCTTTAACGTCAAGGGCGGGCGCTGTGAGGCGTGCTCGGGAGACGGCACAATCAAGATCGAGATGAACTTCTTGCCCGACGTTTACGTGGACTGTGAGGTGTGTCACGGAGCTCGCTACAACCGCGAGACATTGCAGGTGCGTTACAAGAGCAAAAACATTTCTGAGGTCTTGGACATGCCCATTAGTGAGGCTGCCGAGTTTTTTGAGCCCATTTCGGCCATCCATCGTTACCTCAAGACGCTGGTGGACGTTGGTCTCGGCTATGTCCGACTCGGTCAGAGTGCAACGACGCTCTCCGGTGGTGAGGCACAGCGTGTCAAGCTCTCCACCGAACTACAGCGTCGTTCGAATGGGCGCACAGTGTATGTGCTCGACGAACCCACTACGGGCCTTCACTTCGAAGATGTGCGCAAGCTTCTGATCGTCTTGCAGTCTCTCGTGGAGAAGGGCAATTCCGTCATCGTCATCGAACACAACCTCGACGTCATCAAATCAGCCGACTGGGTGATTGATCTCGGACCGGAGGGAGGATCTGGCGGTGGCCTTGTTCTGGCGACGGGAACCCCCGAGGATGTCGCACGTTCGTCGCAAAGCCACACAGCGGTTTTTCTGCGCGAGCTTTTTGACCGCAAGCGCTAATCATGGCGAACGAACTCTCCTTTAGACCCACAACGGGTGACATCCCGACTCAGCCGGGGGTGTATCGCTTTCTCGATGCCAACGGGCGCGTGCTTTACGTGGGCAAAGCGAAGAATCTGCGCTCACGGTTGACGTCGTACTTTGCTCCACTGGCGTCACTGCACAACCGCACGCGTCGCATGGTGACCTCTGCCAACGATGTCACGTGGACGGTAGTCAAGACCGAGTTCGAAGCTCTTCAACTCGAGTTCACGTGGATCAAAGAGTTCGATCCTCCCTTTAACGTTCAATTCACCGACGATAAGTCTTATCCCTACCTGGCCATCACGCTCGACGACGAGGTTCCCCGTGTGGTCGTGACGAGACGTCGCAACATTCCAGGGGCCACATACTTTGGTCCGTTTACCAAGACGTGGGCTATTCGAGAAAGTTTGGATCTCCTCCTCAAACCCTTCCCTGTGCGCACCTGTTCAGACAGCATCTATGCGCGCGCAAAAAAGACGAATCGGCCCTGTCTGCTCGGCGACATTGGTAGATGCGCGGCGCCCTGTGTCGGTCGAGTCACGCCGGCTGAGCACGTCACGATTGCGCAGCAACTCGCATCGTTTATGGGCGGGGACAACGAGACCTTTGTTGCACACATGCGCGATCGCATGGTCGCCGCTAGTGCCGTGCAGGACTACGAGACCGCTGCAAGATATCGTGACAATCTCGACGCGCTGACCACCGTGGCTGCTAAGAGCGCTGTTGTGCTCACCGAGGATCTTGATGCCGATGTCTTCGGCTTTGCTCGCGACGACCTCAGCGCCACCGTGCAACAATTCATTGTGCGTGGAGGTCGCGTGCGTGGCGTGCGCGCGTGGACGGTCGACACCGAACTGGACGTCACCAGTTCTGATCTTGTCGACAGCATTATTCGTCAGGCTTTTGTCAGTGATGAAATTCCGGCACCCGTGGTGATTCTGCCGGAACTTCCCGACGATGCCCCGTCGCTCAGTCAGTGGCTAACCGAACGTCGACGTGACCTACTCGGCAAGCCGCGCGGGGCTGCGGTGCGACTCACGGTAGCTCAGCGTGGCGAAGCGAGACGCCTGCTCGACACGGTCGTCATGAACGCGGGCGAGCAACTCATTCAGTACAAGAATCGCCGCCTCAACGACTTCAGCACCCGGAGCCAAGCTCTCGCGGACATTCAGGACGCCCTCGGATTGAGCGGGCCCCCACTCCGGATTGAGTGCTTTGACATCAGCCACCTTCAGGGCACCGAGATTGTTGCCTCCATGGTGGTATTTGAAGACGGATTGCCGCGCAAGGCTCACTATCGCAAATTTGCTCTCGCCGACGCGCGCGACGACACCGATGCCATGGCACAGGTGCTCACGCGTCGCGTCGCCTACCTCACGCACAAACCTGTCGACGGCGAGAAGTCATCCTTTGCCTATCCGCCGGGGTTGTTCATCGTTGATGGCGGACTTCCTCAAGTCAATGCGGCCCAAGCGGTTCTCGCGCGCGAAGGCATCGCCATTCCCGTTGTCGGAATCGCCAAGCGACTCGAAGAGCTCTGGCTCCCCGGCGCGGATTTCCCTGTCATTTTGCCGCGCATGTCTGAGGCACTCTTCATGGTGCAGCGCATTCGCGATGAAGCGCATCGCTTCGCCATTACGTTTCAGCGTCAGCGACGCAAACGCGACATTGCGACGGTCCTCACCTCTGTTCCTGGACTCGGTGACAAGAAGGCGTCCGCCCTCCTTCGTCACTTTGGCTCAGTGGCCCAGCTCAAGGCCGCGGGCGTCGATGACCTGTGCGCCGTCTCGGGGATCACTTCTGAACTTGCCCGGGCGATTGTCAAAACCCTGACCTCGACTGATGCTCCCGCGGTAGGCTAAAGGCGCACATCCGTTATGACAACGTGAAATCAGATGTCTGACACTCCACAAGAACTTCTCATCCTCACCGGCATGTCCGGAGCGGGTCGTTCGACCGCCGCAAAGTCGCTTGAGGACATGGGTTGGTACGTTGTCGATAACCTCCCTCCGGCAATGTTGCGACCCCTCATCGAGTTAGCTTCTGCTGCCGGTTCTAACATGCCGCGCATAGCTGCTGTCTTTGACGTGCGCAGCGGCAGTTTCTTTGCCGATCTCAAGGACATCGTTGCGTCCCTGCGGATCGGTACCGATGTCAGTGTTGTCTTCCTTGATGCGACCGACGCAGCGCTCGTGACGCGATTTGAGTCCGTTCGTCGTCCCCATCCGCTTCAGGGTGACGGAACGCTCCTGGACGGTATCGAAGCCGAGCGCGTTCGGTTGGCAGACGTCCGAGAGTATGCCGATGTCATCATCGATACGACAGACAAAAACATCCACCAACTCTCAACGACAGTGGCGCAGATGTTCTCGAGCGCTGAGCAGTCACACCTGCGCGTCACTGTGGAGAGTTTCGGGTACAAGTACGGCACCCCGACCGACGTTGACATAATGGCTGACGCGCGATTCGTTCCTAATCCGTTCTGGGAACCTGAGTTGGGTGCGCTCAATGGACGCGACAAGGCGGTTTCCGACTTCGTGATGTCTAGCCCCGGCGCGACCGAGTTTCTTGAGGCGTATACGCAAGCCCTTGTTCCCGTTTGGGCTGGCTTCCTGCGCGAGAACAAGAAGCGTGTCACACTAGCCATCGGGTGCACGGGCGGTAAGCATCGGTCGGTCGCTCTCGTAGAATCGTTAGCAACGATGCTGCGGGAAGTTCCGGGCCTCGACGTAAGCGTTAAACATCGCGACTTAGGCCGCGAGTAGCAGGGGTACGCATGTCTTCAACCAATCTCACCGCTGCCGTCAAGAGTGAACTCCGCGGCATCGTGGGGAACGCAATGCCGCTGAGGGCAATGGAGCTCAGTGCCCTGTTGCGTTTTGCCGGTGGGCTGCACACAATTTCCGGCCACATCGCGGTTGAGGTCGAACTCGACAATCAAGACTTGGCTACACGTGTTCGTCGCGATATTTCTGAAATCTACGGTCTCGCGAGCGAGGGTCGTCTTACCCCTGTGGCTTCGGGAGAGCCTACCTTCACCGTACGCGTGGTTGAACAGGGCGAGACGTTGGCTCGTCAGACGGGCCTGCTTGACGCACGTCGTCGGCCCATCAGGGGCCTCCCCAATCGACTGACCACCGGAAACCTTGATGAGCTGGCTGCCGTTTGGCGTGGGGCGTTTCTGGCTGCGGGCGCGCTCACCGACCCGGGTCGCCAGGCGGCAATTGATGTTGTCGCACCAACAAATGAGGCGGCCATGGCGCTGGTTGGGGCCGCTCACCGCCTCGGAGTCTCTGCCAAAGCACGGGAGGTGCGCGGTGTGCACCGCGTTGTGGTCCGCGAAGACGATGCTATTTCTGCCCTGCTCGCGCTCATGGGCGCAACAGCCAGCATCGGCCTCTGGGAACAGTTGCGCACACGACGTGAGGTGCGCGCCACGGCCAACCGTCTCGTGAATTTTGACGACGCCAACCTCCGGCGCAGTGCTCAAGCTGCCGTTGCCGCGTGTGCGAGAGTTGAACGTGCTCTCGACATTCTGGGGGACGACATTCCCCACCACCTCATGTATGCCGGTCGACTTCGCCTCGATCATCGTGAAGCCTCGCTCGACGAACTGGGCCACTTCGCCGATCCGCCGATGACAAAGGATGCCGTCGCCGGCCGCATTCGTCGACTTCTCGCGTTGGCCGATAAGACGGCTAAAGACCGCGGCATCCCTTCTACGGACGCGAACCTGCCCGACGATCTAGATGTCGGGTAGCTCTGCTGCGCCCCATAGACTAAGTATCGAAAGCATCGTCGTCTCAGCGCCACACAGCGCTATATCCAAGGAGCAAACTGTGCCCGTTTACGTTCTTCCCGAGCTCGATTACGACTACTCGGCCCTTGCCCCCCACATCAGTGCAACCATCATGGAGCTGCACCACAGTAAGCATCACGCTGCCTACGTCGCTGGTGCCAACACCACACTCGACAAACTCGCCGAGGCTCGTGACGCCGGTGACTTCGCCAACATCAACCGCCTCGAAAAGGATCTCGCTTTTCACCTCGGCGGCCACACAAACCACTCAATTTTTTGGAAGAACTTGGCGCCCAACGCGGGCGGACGCCCCGAGGGGGAGCTCGCTTCCGCAATTGACGAATTCTTCGGCAGCTTCGATAAGTTTCACGCTCACTTCACGGCAACGGCAATGGGAATTCAGGGCTCGGGCTGGGCGTTTCTTGCCTACGACGTCGTAGGAAAGCGCCTCATCATTGAGCAGCTGTTCGATCAGCAGTCAAACATTGCTGCGGCGAGCATTCCGCTGCTCACCCTCGACATGTGGGAGCACGCCTTCTACCTGGACTATAAAAATGTGAAGGCCGACTACGTTACCGCCTTCTGGAACATCGTTAACTGGGCCGACGTCTCGGCTCGATTTGACGCCGCACGAACACACGGGAGCGCATCGCTTCTTTTCTAAGACCGACCGTTCGCCTCACACTCCATGACACTGCGCACCCTTAACTCACTCGGCGACCTTCGTGGCAAGAAGGTACTCGTACGTTGCGACCTCAATGTGCCCCTCGACGGCGCGCACATCACTGATGACGGGCGCATTCGAGCATCCCTGCCAACTATTTCTCGTCTCCGCGATGCTGGTGCGCGGGTCATCATCATTAGTCACTTGGGTCGACCGGAGGGGACTCCCGAAGACCGTTTTAGTTTGGCGCCCGCAGCCACTCGCCTTGGCGAGCTCCTGGGAGAATCAGTCGTTCTCGCAGCGGACACAGTGGGGGAGTCTGCGCGTGCTGCCACCGCTTGCATGGGTGACGGCGACGTCGTCATGCTCGAGAACGTTCGATTCAACGCGGGTGAGACGGCGAAAGGCCAGGCAGAGCGTGAAGTTTTTGCTGCTGAATTGGCGGCGTTGGGCGACGCCTTCGTTTCAGACGGCTTTGGCGTTGTGCACCGTAAGCAAGCCAGTGTCTACGAATTGGCACGCGACTTGCCCAGTGCCGCCGGTCTTCTCATTGAGAAAGAACTGAGTGTCCTCGAGCGGCTGACGTCATCCCCGGATCGGCCGTACACAGTGGTTTTGGGAGGCTCCAAGGTATCCGACAAGTTGGGTGTGATTTCTCACCTTCTACCGCGCGTAGATACCATTCTCATTGGTGGCGGGATGCTGTACACGTTCCTCGCTGCCCAGGGTTATTCCGTGGGCTCGAGCCTTCTCGAGGTCGACCAGATTGAGACCTGTCGCTCCTACTTGGCGGAGGCCAAGGAACTCGGCGTTGCGATCGTGCTGCCCGAAGATATCGTTGTGGCCAGTCGCTTCTCAGCGGATGCAGACTTCGTAGTCGTGCCAGCGGACCGTATTGAAGAAACCCCCTTTGGCCACACAGGAATCGGTCTAGACATTGGCCCCGCGGCAGCCGAAACGTTTACCGCACACATTGCCGCTTCCAAAACGGTTTTCTGGAATGGGCCTGCTGGAGTTTTCGAGATGCCGGCGTTTGCCAACGGTACTCTCCGCATCGCAACGGCCCTGGCTAACATGTCCGGGTTTTCCGTTGTTGGCGGTGGCGACAGTGCCGCGGCCGTACGCACACTCGGTTTCGCCGATAGCGACTTTGGGCACATCGCCACCGGCGGCGGCGCGAGTCTTGAGTTTTTGGAAGGCAAGAAACTACCCGGCCTGGAGGCACTCGGATGGCAGTAGATAGGCCCCCACTCATTGCGGGCAACTGGAAGATGAACCTTGATCACTTGCAAGCAATCGCATTCACTCAGAAACTCGCCTGGACC
>JAIOXH010000036.1 GCA_021741765.1 Aurantimicrobium sp.
GCGCGCGGTGTGCTTGCTTCCCTCA
The DNA here is from genome assembly GCA_021741765.1 of Aurantimicrobium sp. GTDB lineage: Bacteria > Actinomycetota > Actinomycetes > Actinomycetales > Microbacteriaceae > UBA963. The sequence goes on from JAIOXH010000036.1 coordinate 26, forward strand.
CCACCGGTGATGCCCTGCACGATGACTTTGGAGTCTTTATTCAGAAAGATCGACATGTTTTTCTTTTTCTCTTCGTCGGTGGGTGCTTATTGAGCGGCGAGTTCGGCGGCCTTGTCGGCGCCCTCGTCCATGCCTGCGGCCAGGGTGACCAGCGGGTGGTTAGCTTCGGCGAGGATGCGGCGGCCCTCCTCGACGTTGTTGCCGTCGAGGCGAACAACCAGGGGCTTGCTCGCGCTCGATCCCAAGATTTCGAGAGCGGCCACGATTCCGTTGGCTACCGCGTCACAGGCCGTGATTCCGCCGAACACGTTGACGAACACGCTCTTGACCTGTGCGTCGCCGAGAATGACCTCGAGTCCGTTGGCCATGACCTCGGCCGAGGCGCCACCCCCAATGTCGAGGAAGTTGGCGGGCTTGACGCCACCGTGCTTCTCGCCGGCGTAGGCCACAACGTCGAGTGTGCTCATCACGAGGCCGGCACCGTTGCCGATGATTCCCACCTGACCGTCGAGCTTGACGTAGTTGAGGTCCATAGCCTTGGCCTTGGCCTCAAGCGGGTCGGCGGCGGCCTTGTCTTCGAGGGCTTCGTGGTTGGGGTGACGGAACGCGGCGTTCTCGTCGAGCGACACCTTGCCGTCGAGGGCAACGATGTCGCCCTCTTCGGTCAGTACGAGGGGGTTGACCTCCACGAGCGTGGCGTCTTCGCCGGTGTAGACCTCGTAAAGCCTCACCATGACGGGAGCGACCTTGTCAATGAGGTGGGCCGGGAACTTTGCGGCCACCGCAATGTCCTTGGCCTTGGCCAGGTCGATTCCGCTCATGGCGTTAACCTCGATGCGCGCGAGGGCATCCGGGCGCTCTTCGGCAAGCTGCTCAATGTCCATGCCGCCCTCGAAACTCGCGAGAGAAAGGTACGAACGGTTGGCCCGATCGAGCAGCACCGAGAAGTAGTATTCCTCGGCGATCCGCGCTCCGGCAGCAATCATCACGCGCTTGACGACGTGACCCTTGATATCGAGACCGAGAATAGCCTCGGCGGCAGTTTCTGCTTCGTCGGGGGTCTTGGCCACCTTGACGCCGCCGGCCTTACCGCGGCCACCGACCTTTACCTGTGCTTTGACGACGACAACGCCGCCCAGCTTTTCAGCAGCTGCGCGCGCCTCCGCCGGCGTGTCGGCGATGATGCCGGGGAGCACAGGCACCCCGTAGCTTTCGAACATGTCACGGGCCTGATACTCGTAAAGATCCACGTACCTTGAGTTCCTTTGCGCGCGCTGCAACAGCGCGATAGATGCGTCTGCGGGATTTGGTCGAGACTCAACAACATGTCTTGATGTCGAGATAAACAACCGTCACGACTCTACTCTCATATCGCTGCGAGGGGCGGGCTCAACGCTTCCGTCCACTGGCAGAATGGCAAACGTCCGCGTCTTCTGATTGGCTGGAGTCATGAGCTCACCCACGCACTTCGAACCGCACGATGCCGCCTTCGCCTCCAAACTCAACTGGCTCCGTGCCGGCCTTCTCGGAGCCAACGACGGAATCGTCTCGGTGGCGGCGTTGGTCGTGGGTGTAGCAGCCGTCAATCCCTCGAACACGACCGCCATCCTCATTGCCGGAGTCGCCGGTGTGGCGGCCGGCGCTATCTCGATGGCCTTGGGCGAATACGTGTCGGTGTCGAGCCAGCGCGACAGTGAGCTCGCCCTCATCGCCAAAGAAAAGCGTGAGCTCGAAGAGATGCCCGAAGAAGAGTTTGCCGAACTCGTTGCAATCTACGAGCAAAAGGGATTGTCACCCGCCACCGCAAAACAGGTGGCCCTCGAGCTCACCGAGCACGATGCCCTCACGGCGCACCTCGAGGCCGAGCTCAACATTCGCGAGGAACACATCTCCAACCCCTGGCACGCTGCGCTGTCGTCGGCAATTGCCTTCCTGTGCGGTGCCGTCCTGCCCGTGCTCGCCGTCATGCTCACGCCGGACGGCTGGCGCATTCCGGCCACAGTCATCGCCGTGGTGATTGCCCTCGCCATCACCGGTGGCGTGGGTGCCTACATCGGCGGGAGCCCCATGCCACGGTCAATACTCCGCGTGACGATTGGTGGAGCGGCGGCTCTCGGTGTCACGTATGTCATTGGTGCGCTGCTCGGCACGAGCGTCGGCTAACCGGCTGGCCTCATTCGGCCAGCCACCGCACACGTTGAGCGCTAAATCTTTTCGATGGGCGCAATCTTGATCAGCAGCTTCTTGGGGCCCGCCTGATCAAAGCGCACGTGAGCCACGCGTTTGGTGTCGACGCCGGTCACATCCATCACGGTTCCCTCACCAAAGTCGACGTGTGTGATGCGGTCGCCCACCTGCAAGGTGAGGTCGCCGTTGTCGCGAATCTGATTGGTGACGCGATTTGCCCATTCGGTTTTGGGTTTCGCGGGCGTAACCGACGACCAGCCGCCCTCATCGCCCCAGCCGCCCGAGCGGCCTAGTGCGCGGGAGGGCGCATCGCGCCAGCCACCGAGCATGCCGGGCTGTTCGCGCCACTCGATGAGTTCGGCGGGAATCTCCTGCAGGTAACGTGACGGGGCAGCCGGAGCGGTCTGTCCAAACTGTGCACGGGTCATTGCCAGCGAAATAAACAGGCGTTGACGCGCGCGAGTTATTCCCACGTAGAACAGGCGCCGTTCCTCGGCCGGACCGCCGGGCTCCATGGCCGCCATCCGGTGCGGCAGCAACTCTTCTTCAACGCCGGTGATGAACACAGCCTCGTACTCGAGGCCCTTTGCCGTGTGTAGCGTCATGAGACTGACCGACCCGGACTCATCCTCGAGCTCATCGGCGGCCGCCACGAGGGCTACCTCGGTGAGGAAGTCGATGAGTGTGCCCTCGGGGGTGTTCTTGGCGAACTCTTTGGTAACGGCCATGAGCTCGTCAACGTTCTCGGCGCGCGCCTCGTCTTGTGGATCCTTCGACGTGCGCAACTGGTCGAGATAGCCCGTCTTTTGCATGAGGACCTGCAGCACCTCTGCCACCGCTCCCCCGTCGGCGAGCGCCGTGGCCTCGTCGAGAAGTGCGCTGAGATCGGAAATGGCCCGAACGGCCTTGGGCCCAAAGCTGAGGCTGTCGGCCGAACGCAAGGCTTCACGAACCGTGATGCCGTTGAGGTCGGCAAAGCTCTGAATCTGCGCTTCGGCGGCCGGGCCGAGTCCGCGCTTGGGTGTGTTGAGAATGCGGCGCACGGCCAGAGCATCGGCGGGGTTCACGACCGAGATCAGGTATGCCATGGCATCTTTAATTTCGGCGCGCTCGTAAAACTTGGTGCCGCCGATGAGCCGATAGGGCAGGGCCGAACGAATAAAGATTTCCTCAAGCGCACGGGTTTGCGCGTTGGTTCGGTAGAACACCGACATCTGCGAGTAGGCCATTCCCTGAGCGTGCAGCGCGTTGATTTCGTCCACCACAAACTGGGCCTCGTCGTGCGCCGAGTAGCCGGTGAACCCCAGAATCTTGTCGCCCGCGCCCACGTCGGTCCACAGGCTCTTTTCTTTTCGATCAAAGTTGTTGGCAATCACCGCGTTGGCGGCACTCAGGATGGTCTGAGTTGAGCGATAGTTCTGCTCAAGAAGAATCACGCTCGCGCCGGGAAAGTCGCGTTCGAATTCTGCGATGTTGCGGATGTCGGCACCGCGGAACGAGTAGATCGACTGGTCGGAGTCACCCACCACGGTGAGCGATGCACCGGGCTGACCGTCTTCGGTCTCGCGAGTCAACTCGTGAATCAGGGCGTATTGAGCATGGTTGGTGTCCTGGTACTCATCCACCAGGACGTGCCGAAACCGCTTGCGATAGACGTCGGCCACGTGCGGAAATGCGCGAAAGAGAAAGACCGTCTGCCCAATCAGGTCGTCAAAGTCGAAAGCGTTTGCTGCCTGGAGCGAGCGCTGATACTCGCGAAAGACACCGAGAAAGGCGAGTTCGTTGGGATCGTTCTCGTTGGCGGTGCGCGCAAACGAGTCGGCATCGGCCAGCTCGTTCTTGATTTTGGAAATGCGGCTGGCCACACCGGCCACGGTGCAAGCGTATTCGTCAGCCTCTTGAGCTTTGATGATGCGCTTGATAAGCGTGCGCGAATCGTGGCTGTCGTAGATGGTGAAACTTTTGGTGAAGCCAAAGTTCTCGGCCTCCCGGCGCAGAATGCGCACACACGCGGAGTGGAAAGTGGAAATCCACATGCCCTCGGCGGCCGACCCCATCAGTGCCTCGGCACGCTCGCGCATCTCTGCAGCGGCCTTGTTGGTAAACGTGATGGCCAGAATCTGGCTGGGCCAAGCCTCGCGGTTAGCAATCAGCCCGGCAATGCGGTGGGTGAGCACACGCGTCTTACCCGAACCGGCGCCGGCAACAATCAGCAGAGCAGGGCCCCGAAAAGTAACCGCCTCACGCTGTTGGGGGTTGAGCCCGTCGAGAAGACTACCGACGTGCGCAACCTCACTCATTGGCGCGACTCGCGTTCTGCGATGAGCCGCAGCGCGATATCGGGCTGATCCACGAAAATGCCGTCGACGCCCGTGTCGAGAATGAGGCCAAAGTAGTCCTGCCAGCGGCCCCAGTTCTTGGGGTCGAACCCTTGCGCGTAATCGCGGGGCAAAAACTTATTCTCGGCTCGCAGCGTCCACGCGTAGACGGTAAGACCTAGGTCGTGCGCACGCTGTACGAGAGCGGGGCCACTGCCATCGCGATTGAGCAGGATAGACACGTCAAGACTGATGCCGCTGACCTCTTTGGCGACAGTGATCATGCCACTTGAGGACAACTCGTCGCGGTAGTTGAGGCCGCCGCCCAGGCGCTGCACCTCGTCGTAGGCCGAACCGTCGTGTTCGCACAGGTAAATGTGCTGACTGGCGATGCCGGAGGTGCGTAAGCGGATCAGCACACTCTTTTCGAAACTCTCCACCACCAGTCGCGGGTCGTTGCGCTTCCACCCGGCGTCGGCTATCACCTGACCCAAGAGTTCGGCCATATTGAAACCCAAGGCTGCAAAGTAGGAGGGGTGCTTTAGCTCGATCACCACGGTGGGTTTACTCGAGGCGCGCTGTGCAATTTTGAGCACATCTGTGAGGCGCAGCAGTGGCTGTTCACCCGAGCGGGCGGCACTTTCGGTGCGCACCTGGGGGAACGGCTCAACGCAGTTAATGGTGGCCAACTCCGCCCATGTAAAGTCTTCAACGAACCAGCCGGTCTCTACCTGACCGTCGACAACCTTCGACGTATAGCGATCGGCAAACTCAACGCGTGAGCGAACATCGGTGGAACCCGATAGTTCGACGTGGTGACGCACAACGAGCACGCCGTCTTTCGACACGACCACATCGGGCTCGATTGCGAAAGCGCCCTGCTTGATCGCCAGCTCGTAGGCGGCGCGCGAGTGCTCCGGCAGATATCCCGACGCACCTCGGTGGGCGATAACGATCGGGCGGGGCGACATACGTCAAGAGTAGCGACCCGGGAAGTCATCGACACCGTCGACCTTCCCGCACACGGAACTTTCAGACTCGGGCATGATGTAATTACCCTTACAGGCTTATCTTCCTAAGGAGTCGAACCATGACCATGACAAACCCCGCATTCCGACGCAACCCGGCATTCAAAGACAAGCAAAACATGTCGGCCGAGGATCTGCAGAAGCTCTACGAACTCACTTCGGACAACACGGTTGCCGAGCGTCCCATGACTTTCGAGAGTACGCTCATGAAGTCGGTCCTTGGTTTTGCCGTGTTGCTTGTCGGTGGCGTTGTCGGCTGGCTCATCGTTGCCAGCAACCCCGCCATCGCCAGCGGCGTTCTCATGGTTTCAGGCATTGGCGCGTTCGTTCTCGCAATGGTCAACATCTTCAAGCGCGAGCCCGTGCCCGCGCTGATTCTTCTCTACGCGCTCCTCGAAGGTGTGCTTCTCGGTGGGCTATCGATGATGTACAACACCCTCTGGGACGGCATCGTGATTCAAGCCGTGATCGCCACTGCGGTCGTTTTTGCCGTGACTCTGGCCCTCTTTGCCAGCGGCAAGGTGCGCGTCAGCAAGCGGGCCACGCAGATTTTCTTCGTCGTGGTGCTCAGCTACCTAGCGTTTTCCATCGTGAATATCCTGCTCATGGTCACGGGCGTGAACAACGACCCGTGGGGACTGGAGGGGATCAAGGTCTTCGGCATCCCGCTCGGCGTGATCTTTGGCCTGTTGATGGTGCTCATGGCTGCCTACTCGCTGGTGATGGATTTCACCATGATCAAGACGGGCATCGCCAACAAGGCGCCCGCCAAGTACGAGTGGACCGGCGTATTCAGCATCATGCTCACGGTCGTGTGGCTGTACCTGCAGATCCTGCGCATCCTGGCTATTTCACGCAGCAACTAGTCGAGGTCTATTCCCACTCGATCGTGCCGGGTGGCTTGCTCGTAACGTCGAGCACCACACGGTTAACTCCGTCGACCTCGTTGGTAATGCGGTTGGAGATTTTGGCCAGCAGGTCGTAGGGCAGACGCGTCCAGTCGGCCGTCATGGCGTCTTCGCTAGAGACGGGGCGTAGCACGATGGGGTGACCGTAGGTGCGGCCGTCGCCCATGACACCCACCGAGCGAACGTCGGCCAAGAGCACCACCGGGCACTGCCAGATCTGATCGTCAAGGCCGGCCGCGGTGAGCTCGGCACGAACAATCGCGTCGGCTTCGCGCAGCAGGTCGAGACGCTCCTGCGTCACCTCACCCACGATGCGAATGCCCAGGCCCGGGCCGGGGAACGGCTGGCGTCCTACAATCTCGTGGGGCAGACCGAGCTGGCGACCAATGGCCCGCACCTCGTCTTTGAACAGTGCGCGCAGCGGTTCAACGAGCTCGAACTGTAGGTCGTCGGGTAGGCCGCCCACATTGTGGTGGCTCTTGATGTTGGCCGTTCCCGACCCACCGCCCGATTCAACAACGTCGGGGTAGAGCGTGCCCTGCACGAGAAAACGGATGGGCTCACCGTCGGCTGCGGCTTCGGCAACGAGGTCGCGCTCGGCCTGCTCAAACGAGCGAATGAACTCGCGGCCAATGGTCTTGCGCTTTTCTTCGGGATCGGTGACCCCGGCGAGCGCGCCGAGGAACTGCTCGCGCACGTCGACCGTAACCAGACGGATGCCCGTAGCCGCCACATAGTCTTCTTCGACCTGGCGTCGCTCGTCTTGGCGCAGGAGGCCGTGATCCACAAAGACGCACACGAGCTGATCGCCCACAGCCTTGTGAACGAGGGCGGCCGCCACAGCGGAATCCACGCCACCCGAGAGACCGCAGATCACGCGGGCATCGCCCACCTGGGCGCGGATGTTGGACACCTGCTGTTCAATGATGTTGCCGGGGTTCCAATCGCCGGGCAGGCCGGCAAGCTCGTGCAAGAAGTTTTCGAGAACGCGCTGGCCAAACTCGGAATGCTTCACCTCGGGGTGCCACTGCACGCCGTAGAGTCGGCGCTCGTCGTTGGCGAAAGCGGCAACGGGCGTGGCCTCGGTTGATGCCACCACATCAAACCCGGCCGGGGCTGTGGCCACCTGGTCGCCGTGGCTCATCCACACGGTCTGCTCAGCGGGTTGGCCGGCCACCAGCGGGTGCGCGCCGGCGATGAGGTGCATGGGAGTAGCACCGTATTCGCGGCCGCCCGTTTGGGCAACCGTGCCGCCGAGGGTGGCAGCCATCGACTGAAAGCCGTAGCAAATTCCCAAGACGGGAATGCCCAGTTCGAGAATGCCGGCATCGAGCACCGGGGCTCCCGGTTCGTACACACTCGACGGCCCGCCACTGAGCACAATGGCAGCGGGCGCCTTGGCAGAAACTTCGGCGGCAGAAATCGAGTGCGGCACAATCTCGGAGTAGACCCCGGCTTCGCGCACCCGGCGCGCAATCAGCTGGGCGTACTGCGCCCCAAAGTCAACGACCAGAACGGGGCGCGAGTCGGTCACGCGCGGATCGGTCACGCCTGGTTTGGTCACGCAGAGACCTTCGCGGGCGCTACCTGAGCGGGCGGGTTTTCATTCAAGAAAGTGGCCACGCGGCGCGTGTTGATTCCCTCGAGAAAGAACGACAGCAAGGGAATGATGCCACCGAGGGCGAGCACAAAGAGCTGCAGGAATGTCCATCGCATGTATGTCCAGAGCAGGTAACACGCGATGAGATAGACAACGTAGAGCCAGCCGTGAATCGTGACCACCACCAGAGAGAGGTTGACCGAGGTCACCTCTTCGTGGGGAACAAGCCACACGACGCCGTATGGGCCGGCAAGCTCAACGTAGAAGCCAAAGCCGTAACGAAGGATCATCTCGACAACGAGCAACATCAGGAACGTTCCCGTGATGAATGAACACACCTGATAGAACCTCAGTGCGCGCGGAATCTTAGGGATGTCTGCGGGGCGCGGCACGAGAGGCATGCGACAAGTTTACTCGGTGTGTGCGGGCCTAGGCTCCGACCGAATGCTCCCCGAAGCGCCACTCGCTGGGCGTGCATCCCACGTAGCGGCGGAACGCCCGGGTGAACGTGGTGACGTCACTAAAGCCGAACTCAAAGGCGATGTCGGCAATCGATGTGCCGAGTCGAGTGGGGTCACTGAGTTCGAGCCGTGCTCTCTCGATGCGCTCACGTCGGATGGTGTCGGCCGGCGACTCACCGGACGCCTCAAAAATCTCGTACAGCCGGCGACGCGAAACGAAGTGCGCCTTGGCCACGGTCTCGGGAGAAAGAAACTGCGAATTCAGGTGCATGCGAATAAACGAGACCATGGCCACGTGCATCGCCTCCGAAGAACTGGGCAGTGTGGGAGCCGACTCCCACGCGGAACGCAGCATAGCCGACGCGAGCGATGTGACGAGAGCAGACATCTCGGCGGCTCCCGCCTCGGAAACCGGCGAGCGCTGAGCCATGAACGACGTGACGAGAGAAACGTAGGCGTCGCGCGCGGGATTCAAGCCCGAAAGATGACGGCCGGCTGCGTGATGCAGAACCTCGTCGCTCACGCCGAGCGCTTGGCGGCTGGTTTGCAGAACGATGTGGCGCTGGTTGGGCTCCACGTAGTTCAGGGTGAAGGGACGATTCGTTTCGGTCAGCGTGACCGATCCCGGACTCACCGACGCGATGTTGCTGCCCTGCACCACAGACCCGCGTGCACTCAACTGAAGCGAGATGTGAATGTCGTCGCTCACGGCATTCGCGGCGAGTCGTTCGGTGCGGTCAATGACAATGGCCTGCGAGCTGATTCCGGCAATACTCACCTCGTCGCTGAGCGTGCGCCAATCCATTTCGGCATTGAACGATGTTGCAACGCGTTGAAAAGTGAGCGGAACAAAGCTTTGGCTAGCAACATCGAGCCACTCATCGGCATTCTGTGCCGTAATCACGCCCATGATGCCACCCCTTGTAACCCGCGTGAGGCCTCATTGTCTCATCTGCCGGGCGGTTTGATACTTCAAGTATGGCGGGCGGGCGAAGAACCTGCTAGCCGTCTCGCACAAAACGCCGACTCATGACCGCCCATCCTGCCGAGCCTGAGTGTGCCCTGCCAACCTACGCTGGGCGTAACGCCGACAATCTGCTCGGTTACAAACAAGGAGGTTTGTCCCATGGGTCGAACAATGAAGGTTGCTGCCGTTCAAGCTGAGCCCGTCTGGCTGGATCTCGACGGAACCGTCGACAAGACCATCGCCCTGATGAAGAAGGCCGCCAGCGAGGGTGTTGAACTCATTGCCTTCCCCGAGACATGGATTCCCGGCTATCCCCAGTTCCTCTGGACAGTGCCCGTACCCGAGCAGATGCCCTACGTCGGTCGTTACCACGAGAACTCACTCGCGGTGGATAGCCCCCAGATGATGCGCATCCGCGAAGCGGCACGCGACAACAAGATTGCCATCGTGACCGGCTATAGCGAGCGAGCGCACGGCACCCTGTACATGGCTCAGACGGCGATTGGTAAGAACGGTGAGATTCTTCTGCACCGCCGCAAGCTCAAGCCCACTCACGTGGAGCGCACGCTCTTTGGTGAGGGCGACGGATCCGACCTCAAGGTTGTCGACACCGAATTTGGCCGCCTGGGCGCACTGAACTGCTGGGAGCACCTGCAGCCGCTCACCAAGTACGCCATGTACGCGCAGAACGAGCAGATCCACGTTTCGGGATGGCCCAACTTTGGCTGCCTCGACATGGTTCCCGCACTCAGCCACGACGCCAACGTCTTTGGCGCATCGAAGGTCTACGCACTCGAGGGCAGCTGCTTCGTGCTGGCTTCGAGCCAGCTGATGAGCGATGAGGGCATCAAGACCTTTGCCCTGGCGGACGGCTCGATTCCTCCCATCTACAACGGTGGCGGCGGTTACGCCACAATCTTTGGCCCCGACTCATCAGTTCTGTCAACGCCGCTTCCTCCCACAGAAGAGGGCTTCGTGACGGCCGACATCAACCTCGACATGATTGCGTACGCCAAGAATGCGGCCGACCCGGGCGGGCACTACAGCCGTCCAGACGTCACCCAGCTCGTGTTCAACAACGCACCGCAGCGCGTCGTGATTGGTGACGGAAAGTTCGGCACCGAGATTGACTTCCCCGAAATGGCGAGTGCCGGCGAGGCTTCCGAGTAGCGCTCATGGTTAATCACAACCTGCCGTCGCGCAAACCGCACGATTGGGTTCCTCCGGTGCCCGCGTTCTCTGCGCGCATTTCGGAACCCGTGACGATTGCCTACTACGCCATCCAGCAGCGTGGTTCGAGCGCAGACGTGGAAGCGTTTCGGGCCTGGACCCGCCAGCTCACAACGGGTGAGAGTGCGCCGGAGTGGCGCGACTGCGCCGAGTATACCGACGAAAACGGGCACTACACGTGGGTCAGTATTTTTTACTGGCGCGCAAGCTCCGATGCCTACCGCGCGTGGACAGAGCGATCCGACTACGGTGCGTTCTGGAACGACAGCGCCCGCCTTGAGGGCGATACGGGCTATTTTCGCGAGGTACTGCACGTTCCCAACGAGCGCCTCGAAACGCTCTACTCTCACACCGAGATGGACACCGGCGTGGGTGGCAACAGCGGCGAACACGAGGGACCCATTCAGGCGCACAACTACTGGGGGTCGATGCGCGATCGTGTTCCTCTCTCGGGAACCGATCCACTCGAGCCGCCGCAGCTCATCACCACCGAGCGAGATGTGAATCGCCATCAGTGTGTTGGTGCACGGGTATCTCTCAATGGTGTGGAGAACCTCGCCACCATTAGGTCGGGACACATCTACGACGACCTCGAGGGTCGCGAGTTAGAAGTGTTTGACGGCGAAATCATGCCCTCGCTGCACGAAGGCATGATGTACCTTCGCGACAACCCCGTTGAGTCGGGCTGTTACGTGTGTCGCGACATGAGCGAGACCGACGGCGACGGCGTGGCCCGCAAGCGCGGTTTTGCCACGGCACACTTCGACTCGCTCACCCGACTCGAGGACTGGGCCGAATCTCACCCCACCCACCTGCGCATTTTCGGGCGCTTTATTGAACTCGCCACCGAACTGCAGGGAAACATCAAGCTCAAACTGTGGCACGAAGTGACGGTCGTGCCCGCCAGCATGCAGGAATACGAGTACCTCAACTGCGCACCCGGAACCGGCATGATGCCGTTTGCGTCGGCGCACGAGGTCACCGCCCCTGTTTCTCACTAAGCCCTCATCACCATTTCACCCACCAACACAGTAAGGAAAAACCATGATTGATTTCGAACTCAGCCCAGAACAGCGCAAACTCCAGCTGGACGCTCGTGCCTTTGCCAAGACGCACCTCACTGACCTGCGAAGCAAGATGGTGGGCCTCGATGCCGCCGGTCGCTTTGAAGTGACCAAGAGCGCCTACGAGGCCGCCGTCAAGGCCGGCTACCTCAAGCTCCAGGTGCCGCCGCCTCTCGGTGGCACGATGAACAGCCTCGTCGACGTTGCGATTGTGGCCGAAGAACTGATTGCCGTGGAGTCGAGCCTCCCCCTGTCGGTGCTTTCCACCGGCCTCGGACTCATGGGGCTCCTGTTCTTCGGAACTCCCCAGCAGTACGAAAAGTTCTTGCCCAATTTTGTCAACGGTGAGGGTGCGCCGCTGGCCGGTCTCTCGTTCAGTGAGCCCGACGGAACGGCCAACTACCACAACACCGATCCGAGCAAGGGCTTCCAGACAGAGGCCAAGCTCGACGGTGATGAGTGGGTCATCAACGGTCGCAAGATCTGGACCCCTCACGCTGCCGGATGGGGAGGCAACAAGGCCGACCTGCTCGCCGTGGCAGCCCGTGTCGACAAGGGAAAGTCTCCTCAGGAGGGCCTGTCGATGTTCCTCGTACCCGGCAACACGCCCGGCGTCATCATCGAAGAGAACATTGAAG
>JAIOXH010000037.1 GCA_021741765.1 Aurantimicrobium sp.
TTTGGTGCCCTGATCGTAATCATTCTGACCCTGTACTTCACCGCGGCCCTGCATTCCATCAAAGCGTTCACCTACAAGTTGGTGCCCGCCACCAAGCGTGACCGGTTCATTGCGCTCAGCGGACAAATTACCGACGGTGTGGGGCGCTACGTCATTGGTCAAATCACGCTCGGCCTGGTCAACGGTGTGCTCACGTTTGTGTTGCTCACCATCATCGGCGGACGAGCCCCGATCGTGTTCGCCTTTATCGCTTTTGTCTTCTCGCTCGTGCCGCTCGTCGGAACCATCTCCGGTTCGGCCGTCATCGTCCTTTCTCAGTTCCTCCTCGCCGATGGCACGGTTGCGCTGATTGCCATCATTTACTACCTGATCTACATGCAGGTAGAGGCCTACGTGATCAGCCCGCGCATCATGAACAAGGCCGTGAGCGTCCCCGGCTCAATCGTGGTGATTGCCGCCATTGCCGGTGGTTCGCTCTTGGGTATTTTGGGGGCGCTGGTAGCCATTCCCGTGGCGGCCTCCATCATCATCATCGTCAAGGAAGTTGTGGTTCCCCGGCAACAGGAGTTATAAGAGGATCTGCGGTGTTTCCACTCGCGAGCCCTAGGCGTCGTCCCACGTCTCGGAAAGCGGCAGCGCCGAAGGGTTGAGTCGCTCGACAATCTCCGTGAGCACACGGCGCGTCTGGTTCTCTCCCACCCACAGGTGCTTGCCCTGTTCAACGGCCACAAATTCCAGGGTGGGCACCGAGGCGAATCGCTCGCGCGCCTCGGCCGGGCGCAGAAAGTCGTCGAGCTCGGGAATCACGGCCACCAAACGTCGTGCATCGCCGGCCCAGGCGGCAACCTCTTGCGCGGTGGCCCGGTGTAACGGAGGGGCGAGCAAGATCGCGCCGTCAATCGGATGTTCGCGACCATACTTGAGAGCGAGTTCGGTGCCGAACGACCAGCCCACCAACCACGGGTGCGGCAGGGAGCGAGCCGTCACGAAATCCATAGCCGCGGCCACGTCGGCGCGCTCGGCTACTCCGCCGTCAAACTGTCCCTCGCTCTGCCCGCGCGGCGAGCGGGTTCCGCGCGTGTTAAACCTGAGGACGGCGATGTCTGCCAGCTCAGGTAAGCGCCAGGCCGCTTTGCGCAGGATGTGGGAATCCATGAATCCCCCGGCTGTCGGCAGCGGGTGGAGACACACCATGGTTGCCATCGGAGGTCGCTCTGCGGGCATCGCCAGCTCTCCCACCAGCGTCAAGCCATCGGAGGTGTGCAGTGTGATGTCTTCGCGGCGAGCGGGCAGAACGGTGGATCCGCGAATCTCCTCGGTCACCCGATCCTCCAACAGTGCGTGTGCCAGTGGCGGCGTGCCTCAACGTCGGCGCTTTCGCCCATGATGCCATCGTTGCGCCACACGGCGAGATGGGCGACACCCTCGGCAATCACGGTATGACAACCGGGGCAGGTGTATTCCTTAACCGCGCGCGCTTCGCTGATCGGTTGCACGGTCCACGATTGCCCGCGTTTTTCCTCGGTGCGTCGAAATCCGCCCAGAATGCGGCCGGCGTCAATTTCTTCGTACTCGTCCTCGGGACGCGAGGGACGATTGCGGCGGGCCATAACGTCAAGCCTAAAGCCCGCACGCGACCGGATGTGGCGAGCTAGTACCAGTTGGTCTCTTCGGAGTGAGCCCACGCAGCACAGGGAGTGTCATAGCGAGCCTGGATGTAGTTGAGCCCCCACGTAATCTGTGTCGCGGGGTTGGTTTGCCAGTCGGCTCCCGCGGTGGCCATCTTCTCGGCAGGCAGCGACTGCGGAATGCCGTAGGCACCACTACTGGGGTTCAGGGCGAAGACATTCCAACGCGACTCGCGGTTCCAGAGCAAGACCAAGCAGTCGAATTCCTGCACGCCCCATCCGCGGTCTGCCACCATGCGATATCCGATGGCCTGTGCCGACGCGGGATCGGGAACGCCCGCCGCGGGAACGCCCATGAGGCCGGGAACGCCAGCAACCGTGTCTACGTCGTCGCGCGGTGATGCGACGACCGCGGATCCGGCGCGCAGCGATTGGACAGGTCCGGCCCATGAATCGTAGGTGAACCGAAACGAGGGAGATGCCACGGCGCCCGAGTACGGGTCGACGACGGTCACCATGATCAGCGCACAGGTGAGAACCATTGTTCCGAGCAGGAGAGACGGCGCGGTGTTGGTCACGCCTCGGCGTTGCATCGCCCGTTGGGCACGGAATCGACGACGAACGGCGCGCGCGTCGAGGCGCGAACCGGGGTCCATTGCAACGTGTTTACCCATCGGGGAATTAGTTTACCCCGATATACCATTATTTTGAGAAACCTCTAGTGGCCCTTGGCCAGCATGATGTCAATCAGTACATCGAGCGCATAGTCGACCTGAGCTTCGTCGTATCCGCCACGGGCAGAGGAGAAGCTGACGCGGCGCACGTCGGGGAGGGTGAGCCCGACTCCGGTAACCAAGTAGTCGATCACGCGCTCGCTAAAGGCATCAACCTCGGAACGTTTGTAACCAGCACCCTTGGCCTTGCGGAATCGATTTTTAGGCCCACGCAGGAGGCGGTCTCGGAGGTCTTCGGCAACGGCAACACCTCGTCGCGACCAGCCTTCCCAGCCCTCGCGCTCGATGGCGGTCTCGCGTTCCGCTGTGGCAAACTCCGTCTCCAGACGCTCCAGAGCCGCATCGACCTCGGCCGCGTCGTAGCCGCCGCGCTTGAGCGCGAAAGAGACCTGGCGAATCTGCATGGCCGTGAGGGTTGCGGGCATTCCTGCCGGTGCATCGTAGGCGCGTCGGGCGTCCTCAACGAATTCCTCAACCTGAACGGGGTCGTAGGCGGGACGATTTCCGATGGCGCGGTTGAAAGTTAGGTTCACAGGCCTATTCTCTCAAAGAATGACCGTGTGTGTGGTTCGTGGTTCGTGGGTCGTGCTTCGCGCCGGCGCTACGCGAACTGGTGAACAACCACGTAGATGATGTAAACAACGAGCGCCGTGGGCAGGATTGAATCGAGGCGATCGAGAAATCCGCCGTGCCCGGCCAGCCAGTTGCTCATGTCTTTGACGCCGATAACGCGCTTCAGCTGAGACTCCCCCAGATCGCCCCAGACCGCTGAAAACAAGATGGGTATTGAGAAAATGGGCGTAAACCACAGGGGTAGACCCAGCATGAGCGTGACAACCAGACCTCCCGAGATGAGCGAGATAACACCCGCGCCGGCAAATCCCTCCCAGGTCTTTTTGGGGCTAATGCTGGGTGCCATGAGGTGTTTGCCGAAGAGCAGCCCGGTGGCGTAGGCGCCGGTGTCAATGGAGACGACCACGATCAGGAAGCCGAGCACCCACCACTGACCGTCGTCGTTCGCGACGATGTTGACGCACACCGCGCCGAGCACCGAAACGTACGCCTGAACAAAAATGGCGGCAAACATGCGCTGGCGCAGAGGCGCCTTGTCAACATAGGCAGCCCGATCCGACGTGACAATCTGGGTGATCAGGATGATGACGGTGCCGAGCGCAATCACAATCCCCGCAATGACGAGCCCGCCGAAGAAGGCCACCGGCATCGCTACCACGGTGACCGCAACGCTCAGAATTCGCGGAACGTACCAACCCCGAACCCTCATGGCGTTCGCCAGCTCGAGAGTACAAATACCCAAAACGACCACGGCGAAGATGACGAACAGCCACTTGAAGATGAGCAGGCTGACGAGCACGAAAGCGCCGAAGATTATGCCGGCCGCAATGGCACCGAGCAGGTTGCGCCCCGTCCGCTTCTGAATCTTCTCGTTGGCCGCTTCAAATTGCACGCGGGTATTCTCAAACTGCGCCTTGGTGTTCTCGAACTGTCGTTCGATGTCGGCCCGGGCGCTGCGAATTTGCGCCTGAATTTCTTCCGTAGGCGTGCGGCGCTCGCGCTCCTCGGGGGTGATGTTGTTCGACACCCCTAGACCTCGAGCAGCTCGGCTTCTTTGCGCTTCAGAGACTCGTCAATCTGGTCAATGTGCGCTTTTGTGGCGGCCTCGAGTTCCTTTTCACCGCGAGAAATGTCGTCGTCACCCACCTCGCCCTTGAGAGCGTCGATATCGTCCTTGGCCTTGCGGCGAATATTACGCACAGCGACGCGCGCGTCTTCGGCCTTGCCCTTGACAATCTTCACGTACTCCTTGCGGCGATCTTCGGTGAGCTCGGGCAGAGCAACGCGAATGATGGTGCCGTCATTGGACGGGGTGGCGCCCAGGTTAGGAGTGTCTCGCAGGGCCTGCTCAATTTCTTTGAGAGCACCCTTGTCGTAGGGCGTAATCAAAATTGTTCGCGCCTCGGGATTCTGAAGCGAGGCGAGCTGGGCCAACGGAGTGGGCGTGCCATAGTAGTCGACCAGTATCTTCTGAAAGAGCGCAGGGTTGGCCCGACCGGTTCGAATCGTAGCGAAGTCTTCCTTGGCAACCTCGACAGCCTTGACCATGCGGTCCTTGGCGTCGCTAAGCACTGCTGCAATCACGAAAGACTCCTTCGTCTGGTTGGCTTCAGAGCCTCAGTCTAGTTGGTGACGAGGGTGCCGATTTGTGCCCCGAGGATTGCCTGGGTGATGTTTCCCGTAGGCTCCATGCCAAAGATGCGCATGGGCATCCTGTTGTCCATGCACAGCGAGAAAGCCGTAGAATCGACAACCTTGAGACCTTTTCTCAGCGCCTCGTCGAAGGTTACGGTGTCGAGCCGCTCGGCGTCGGAATTCTTCCTGGGGTCATCCGAGTAGACGCCGTCAACCCCGTTCTTGGCCACCAAGACCTCGTCGGCGTGGATCTCGAGCGCGCGCTGGGCTGAGACGGTATCGGTGGAGAAGTACGGCAATCCCGCACCCGCACCAAAGATCACGACGCGCCCCTTCTCGAGGTGGCGGATGGCCCTCAGCGGGATGTAGGGCTCGGCCACCTGCGCCATGGAGATGGCCGACTGCACGCGCGGCTGAGCCCCGGCCTGTTCGAGGAAGTCCTGCAGAGCGAGGGCGTTCATGACCGTGCCCAGCATGCCCATGTAGTCGGCTCGAGCGCGATCCATACCGCGCTGGCTGAGCCCGGCGCCACGAAAGAAGTTGCCACCACCCACAACCACGGCCACGTCGACCTGCTTGGCCGCTTCGGCAATTTCCTTCGCGAGCGAGGCCACGACATCCGGGTTTACGCCCAGGGATCCGCCACCAAAAGCTTCACCGGAGAGTTTGAGGAGGACGCGACGACGTGCTGACATGGGAATTCCTTGTTGTGCAGGGAGTGTGTGCCTCTTACGCTACCGCGCACGGCTTAAACCAGAGCGCCCGGCGCGCGACAAGTGTCACGAACCGGGCGCTATGAAATTGTGAAACTAAGCGCCTACCTTGAACCGAACAAAGCCCGAAACGGTGAGGCCGGCGTCGGAGAGGACCTTCGATACCTTCTGCTTGTCGTCGCGTGCGTAATCCTGTTCGAGCAGGGCGACCTGCTTGTAGAAGGCAGCCAAACGGCCCTCAACGATTTTTTCGATCTGCGCCTCGGGCTTGCCCTCTTGGCGCGTGATCTCAGTAACGATCTGGCGTTCCTTCTCCACCTCGGCGGCGGGCACGTCTTCGCGGGCCAGGTACTGCGGGTCGGCGAACGAGATGTGCATCGCTACCGAACGCGCGGTCTCGTCGTCGGAGCCGGCGTAGCCCACCACAACGCCCACCTGCGGGGGCAGGTCTTGGCTGGTCTGGTGCATGTAGATGGCCAACTTCTCGCCCTCTACGACAGCGACGCGACGAAGTTCGATCTTCTCGCCGATGATGGCGGCCTCGTCGTTGATGAGGTCGGCGACGGTCTGTGAGCCTGCCGCAGCAGCTTGTCCCTGCTCGGCCGTCGTGGCCCCCGCGGCGACAACCGCGTCGAGCACCTTGTTCGACAGGGCGATGAACTTGTCGCCCTTGGCCACGAAGTCGGTCTCGCACGCGAGCTCGATGATGGTGGCCTTACCGCCCTCGGCCTTGGCAGCAACCAGGCCCTCGCTCGTGGAGCGGTCGGCGCGCTTGGCGTTACCCTTTGCTCCCTTGAGGCGCAGGATTTCTACGGCCTTGTCCATGTCGCCATCGGCTTCAACCAGGGCGTTCTTGGTGTCGACCATGCCCGTGCCAAGGCGTTCGCGCAGGGTCTTGACGTCTTCGAGTGAAAAGTTTGCCATTCTCAGTTATTCCTTCTCGGCGACCGGCTCAGCGGCCTCGGTTGCGGGGGCTTCGGATTCAGCGGCTTCGGAAGCGGGCGCCTCAGGTGCAGCTTCTGCTTCAGGAGCGGTTTCTGCTGCGGGTGCTGCGCCACCGGAATCGAGCAGCTCGCGCTCCCACTCGGCCATAGGTTCTGCGGCCTGGCCCGAATCGGCCTTCTGGTGACGCTCAATGAGTCCTTCAGCCACGGCGTCGGCGATGATGCGCGTCAGAAGGCCGACCGAACGAATGGCGTCGTCGTTACCCGGAATGGGGTAAGCCAGCTCGTCGGGGTCGCAGTTGGAGTCGAGAATGCCGATAACCGGGATGCCCAGTTTCTTGGCCTCATCAATAGCGAGGTGCTCTTTCTTGGTGTCGACAACCCAGAGCGCACTCGGCGTCTTCTGCAGGTTACGGATACCTCCCAGGCTCTTGTGAAGCTTGTCGAGCTCGCGCTTCTTGATCAGCAGCTCTTTCTTGGTGAAACCCGACTTCGAGGCGTCCTCGTAGTCGAGCTGCTCAAGCTCTTTCATGCGCGCGAGGCGCTGGCTAATCGTGTTGAAGTTGGTCAGCAGACCGCCCAGCCAGCGCTGGTTGACGTACGGCTGGCCCACGCGCATTGCCTGCTCGGCAATGGACTCCTGAGCCTGCTTCTTCGTACCCACGAAAAGCACCGAACCGCCGCGAGCAACGGTCTGCTTCACAAAGTCGTAAGCCTGATCGATGTAGGTCAGCGACTGCTGAAGGTCGATGATGTGAATACCGGAGCGCTCGGCAAGAATGAAGCGCTTGACCTTCGGGTTCCACCGACGCGTCTGGTGTCCGAAGTGCACGCCGCTGTCGAGCAGCTGGCGAATGGTTACGACGGCCATGAGCCGTTCTCCTGTTCTCAACGCAGGCGCAACCCCTTTAAGGTCAGGCACATGCGTTACTTGCGGTTAGTCGCAGTTCTCGGCGAGAACTGCCCTGGTGTCCGGTGAGCGACCTGCACCCGAGGGTGACCGTTAGGCCGGTTTTCACGGTGGAGCTGGACACGCGAATTCGTCGCCAATTTCTTGGATGACGTGTTTCCAGACTAGCGCAATGGTGCACGCGTAAGAAATTCGGGCAGGATGGAGAACATGGTGTCAACGTCTTCGCCCTCGCCCAGCAACGCCGCCGGAACTCCCGTGTTGAGTAAGGCCAAATCTGCAGCGGCGCTCACAGCCCTCATTCTGGGGGCCGGCGTTGCCAACATGAACCTGTCGGTGGCCAACGTGGGTCTACCCGACATTGGCAAGGAGCTCGACGCCTCACAGGTGGGGCTCAATCTCATCGCCGTGGGGTTCTCGCTCGGCCTGTCCATTTCGGTGCTTTACTTGGGAGCCCTGGGTGACCGTTTTGGGCGCAAGGGAATGTTGCTGCTCGGGCTCACCCTGGGAATTCCCGCGGCCTTCATGTCGTTTTTTGCTTCCAGCGTCGAGATTCTTGCGATATCGCGCTTGCTCGGTGGTCTTGCTGCGGGAATGGCCTACCCCACCACCCTGGCGCTCATCACCGCCATCTGGGCGGGCTCTCGGCGCACCACGGCCATCGCTCTGTGGTCAGCCCTGGGCGCCGGGCTTTCCGCGTTGTCGCCCCTGATTGCCGGCGCCCTTCTCATGGTGACGAAGTGGAACTGGATGTTCCTGGTGGCCGTGCCCTTCGCCGTGGTCGCCATTGTGCTCGTGATTCTCAACGTGCCCGCCAAACTCAACGAGACGAAAGAGCCGGTCGACCACTGGGGTGGCATTCTTTCGGCGATTTTCTTTGGCGGATTGGTGCTCACCATCAATTTCGTGGCACTCGATGGCCACCTGACGACGGTGATCGTCATGGCGGTCGTCACTCTTCTCGGTGGCGTGGCCTTCTTCTGGCGCCAGACTAAGGCGCGTTTCCCGCTGTTTGACCTGACGTTCGCGAAACGACCCACGTTTTGGGTGGCCGCGGTATCGGGCATCATCGTTTTCGGCTCGCTGATGGGCGCCATGTTTATTGGGCAGCAGTTTCTGCAGAACGTCTTGGGCTACGACCCGCTGATGGCGGGATCGGCGATTCTGCCCTGCGTGATAGCCATGATCGCCGTCGCGCCGTTGTCGTCTCGTCTCACCAGCCAACTTGGATCGCGCAGTACCCTGCTCATCGGCTTCGCACTCTGTTTGCTGGGCTTTACGTCGATGCTCGTGCTGTGGGGGCTCACCACACCCTATGTATGGGTGGCACTGAGTTACGCCCTGATCGGGCTGGGTGTGGGTATCGCGGGAACGCCCGCATCACATGCCCTCACCAACTCGGTACCCGTCACCAAGGTGGGCATGGCCTCAGGCACGGGGGATTTGCAGCGCGACCTCGGCGGAGCCATCATGCAATCGATTCTCGGTGCACTCCTCGGTGCGGGCTACGCACGATCGATTGCCGCCGACATCGCCGCCGAACCCTCCGCCGTGCAACAGCAAATCACCAGCGAAACGGCTGCCACGCTGGCCAAGTCTTTTGGCAGCGCGACAGATTTGGCCACTCGCTATCCGCAGTATTCCGAGTCCATCATCGCGGCGGCCAAGCAGTCGTTCCTCGATGGCGCGAATGGGGCATACCTGGTCGGCATCATTGCCATGGTCCTCGGAGCCGCTCTCGTGTGGTTCATGTTCCCCCGTCGCGACCGCGAACGCGAGATGTATCAACAGTTCGGCACGAACTAGGTCTCTTCGCTCGAACCGCACCTGATGATGGGGCATGCTCTTGCGCGCGCCTCGACCACCTCGCCCATCGTCCCGCATCATCTGGGTGGCGATGGTGCTGACACTGACGGCAATCGCCCACGGCCAATTCGTCGATACGCCTCGGGCTGAAGCTGCACCCTCGGGGTGGCAATGGCCGCTCGAACGCAGTCGTCAGGTGAGTCGAGGCTTTCTGGCTCCCGCCACAGAATTCGGTGCGGGTCATCGCGGCATCGATTTGCCGGCCGTGGTGGGAGAGCGGTTGGTGGCACCCACCCAGGTTCGGGTGGCATTCGCCGGGCGCGTGGTCGACCGTGATGTGGTGACGCTCGATGCCGGTGGCGGATGGCTCGCAACATTCGACGGCGCCACGTCGACGTTCGAGGTGGGTTCTGTTCTCGAAGCCGGGGCACCCGTGGCCGTTGCCTCCTCCACACCACACTGCGCTTGTGTGCACTTAGGCCTGCGCTATCGCGGCGAGTACGTGAATCCGTTGCTCACGTGGGGAGAGGTGCCTCGGGCGGTTCTTCTGCCGTGGTAGACCGACGTTCAGCGAGGAAACGCGACTCACGCCCTCGGATGCGCCTGACGGTAGCTGGACTCGAGGCGCTCCATCGAGACGTGGGTGTAGATCTGCGTCGTACCGAGGCTGGCGTGCCCGAGGAGCTCTTGCACCACGCGGAGGTCAGCGCCGCCGTCGAGCAGGTGAGTGGCGGCCGTGTGCCGCAGCGCGTGTGGCCCGGAGGGGCCTGTGCCCGGAACAGAGCTCAGCAGGCCTGCCACAAGTTCGTAGACGGCGCGCGTGCCAAAGCGTGAGCCTCGTGCGCCTAGAAACACGGCCCTGCCGGATCGCTCCGTCACGAGTCGGGGACGTGCGGCAAGGTAGGCTGTGATCGCCCGAGCGGCGGGCACGCCGAACGGCACCATGCGTTCTCTGTTGCCTTTACCCACGACGGCGGCGGTGTTACGCGCGAGGTCAATCGCGTCAATGTCGAGCGATACGAGCTCAGAGACCCGCATTCCCGAGGCGTAGAGCAGTTCAACGATGGCCAGGTCGCGCAGGTCGAGCGGCTCCCCCGACGATGCCCGCTGGGCCAGGGCATCCAACATCTGCGTCATGCCCGCCTCGGTGACAACGCGGGGAAGACTGCGGTCGGGCTTGGGGCTCTTGAGTCGAACGCCCGCATCGCCGGGAGTAACTCCGGTGCGCCTCATCCACGCCGTGAACGCTCGCGCGCTTGCGGCGCGCCGCGCAAGCGTGGTCTGCGAGAGCCCCGATTCGGCACTGTTCCAGAGCCAGTCGCGCAGGACGGCCAGCGTGAGATCGCCGGCGTGCTCGACTCCGTGTGTGCTCGCAAAATCGTTGAGGTCTGCCACGTCGCCGCTGTAGGCCTTGACCGTGTTTGTCGACAACGAGCGTTCGTGCGCCAGGTAGCTCACGAAAGCGTCTCGGCACGCGTCAAGATTCACAACACAAGCATGCGGGCGCATGTGGCTGCACCGATGCTACACACGCGCAGAATCGGCAATTCTGGCGTCCTCACGATGACGGAGAAACGGGTGCGGATTTTCTCACCCATCCGGTTGCTCGCTCGGAAACGACGCCAGACACGCTCAGCAGCCCGAGAATAGCCGTTGTCTGCTCGAGGGAAAGGCCCGAGTCGCGGGCGATCTTGTCGCGCGAGCGCGCCGACCTTTCCGACAGGGCATCGACAACGCGCACGGCGTAAGGATGAATGTCGGCAAGCGACGAATCTGCTGAGGCGCTGTGGCGCAATGTTTTCTCGGCAAGGCTTGAGTCGGTGCTCAGTGCGGTCGACGCGAGTTGCGCCACCTCCTCCGCAGAGGTGACGCACGCGGTGGGTGTTTCCCGCAGGAGCCGGTGGCAGCCGGCGGAACTGGCGCTCGTGACCGGCCCAGGGACCGCGCCCACGGGTCGGTCGAGCGAGAGTGCGTGGTGCGCGGTGTTGAGAGAGCCAGACCGCCACCCCGCCTCCATGACAGCCGTTGCCTGGCCGAGAGCGGCGATGAGTCGATTGCGCTGCAAAAAGCGCCAGCGCGTGGGAGCCCAGCCGCACGGCAACTCGCTCACGACGGCACCGGTCTCGATGATGCGTTTGAGCAGGGTGTCATGGCCGCTGGGATACAACCGATCAACGCCGCCGGCCAGAACCGCTACCGTGGTCGCTTCGCTCGCCAAGGCCGCCCGATGCGCCATGCCGTCGATTCCGTAGGCTGCACCAGAGACAATGGCAAAACCGCGATCGCAGAGTCCGGCAACAATCTCCATCGTGACGTGCTCGCCGTAACCCGTTGAGGCCCGCGCGCCGACCACCGAAACGCTTCTGTGGGTGGCGCCCAGCGCGGCCGATTCTCCGCGAAGCCAGAGCCCCGCAGGCCGATGCGCACCCAGGTCGTCGAGTTGAGTGGGCCAGTGTTCGTCGCCCGGGATGATGAACGACACCTGGAGTCGCGCCGCGCGCTCAAGGTGCGCACTCGCCTCGGAAGCGCTGAGTCGTGGGCGCCAGCGCTGGCACGCCTCACCAATTACATCGGCGAGGTTCTCATGAACATCACCCCCGTCACTTCTGAGCGCTTCGGCGACGCGATCAGCAATGCGTCGCGGGGCTTCATCTGAGATGACGGAATCGAGTGACTGTTGCACGCCGAGCACAGACCACAGCATGCCCGCAACTCGGTCGCCGGGTTCAACGATGCCCGACCAGGCCGCTCGGGCAAAGACCTCGTTCGCTTCGTCAGCCGAGGGTTGCTCCGCCCGCACGGGGCCAACCATGCTCACGAGCTCGGTCTCTGTAAATGCGCCAAAAAAGTTCACGTGACAACTCCCTGTCTGAGAAAGAGCGCCCGACCGACGTGGTCGAGCGTGGGTAGCGTGGCGCCGTCGAGATCTGCCAAGGTCCAGGCAACGCGCAACACGCGGTCGTAGCCGCGCATGCTCAGACCGCCCCGCTCAAGGCCGCGGTCGATAGGGCGCGTGACGGTAGCGGGCAGACGCAGATGTCGTCCGCGCAGATGCGCTCCATCGACTTCGGAGTTGGTGTTCCAAGGCGTTCCCGTGAGCCGTGCCCCGGCGGCGCTACGGGCTGTGATGATGCGTTCACGAGCCTGCGCGGCCGTGAGCCGCGGCACCTCGGCGCTCATGCCGCGGGGTACCGTAGCCGCGGACACACTGAGACGAATATCAACGCGGTCGAGCAGCGGGCCAGAGAGCCGCGCCAAATATCGCCGCCGAGCCATGGGCGGACACGTACACTCACTGCGGGCCACGCCGAAGTTGCCGCACGGACAGGGATTGGCCGCCAAGACCAGTTGAAACCGCGCCGGAAAAGTGGCTCGAGCGGTGGCGCGCAAAATACTGACCGAACCCGTC
>JAIOXH010000038.1 GCA_021741765.1 Aurantimicrobium sp.
GCGATCGGTTACGGCCCGCTCAGTGTCGTCACCATTGCGCTCACGGTCGCGGTGACGGGAACCGTACTGATTGTGCGTGCGCGCACTCCGGGCACGCCCACCGCCTAAGATTGAGGCGTGCCTACGCTTCCTTCCGACCTCTTCCTCCGCACCCTTCGCGCAGACCCTTCCGATCCCGAGGTCACCCGCCACCGGCTGCTTCTTCGACCGAGCTACATTCGCCGCCAGGCCCCTGGCATCTTCGCATGGCTTCCGCTCGGGCTTCGCGTTAAGGCAAAGGTGGGGCGCATCATCCGCGAGGAGATGGCCACCGCCTGCGCACAGGAAGTGTATTTTCCGGCTCTCCTTCCCAAAGAACCGTACGAGGCCACCGGTCGCTGGGATGAATACGGCGATGGCATCTTTCGCCTCAAGGACCGCAAGGATGCCGACTACCTGCTGGCTCCCACCCACGAAGAGGCGTTCACACTCCTCGTGAAAGATCTCTACACGTCGTACAAAGACCTTCCAGTGTGCCTGTACCAGATCCAAGACAAGTACCGCGACGAAGCCCGGCCCCGTGCGGGCCTGCTGCGCGGACGCGAGTTCACCATGAAAGACGCCTACTCGTTCGACGTGACCGACGAGGGACTCGCCATCAGTTACCAGGCCCAGCGCGACGCCTACGAGCGCATTTTCGCCCGGCTCGGCCTCGACTATGTGATCGTGCAGGCGGACGCCGGCGCCATGGGTGGCTCGCGGTCCGAGGAGTTCCTGCACCCCACCGAGGTGGGCGAAGACTCGTTCGTGAGCACGGCGGGCGGTTATGCCGCCAATGTGGAGGCCTTCCGCACTCTTGCCCCACCAGCCGAGTCGATCGCCGACAAGCCTGCCGCCTCCGTGGTGAGCACGCCCGGCGCCGGCAGCATCGAACAGCTTGTTTTGCTGATGACCGCATCGTTTCCGCGCGAAGGTGTGGCCTGGCACGCCACCGACGCCCTCAAGAACGTCGTCCTGGCCCTCAGTCACCTCGACGGCACCCGCGAACTGGTCGTTGTCGGCCTCCCTGGCGACCGCGAGGTTGACCTGGGCCGCGTCGAGGTGTTCTTCGCTCCCGCTGCCGTCGAACCGGCCACCGACGCCGACTTTGCCAAGAACAAGAACCTGGTTCGCGGATTCATCGGTCCGTGGTCCGAAGCCGGGCAGTTCTTGGGGGAGCGCGGTTCGAGCAAGATTCGCTACTTCGTCGACCCCCGCGTGGTCGAGGGTTCGGCCTGGCTCACTGGCGCCAACGTTGTCGATGCCCACGTCACCAACGTCGTCATTGGCCGAGATGTGTTTCCCGATGGTGTGATTGAGTGCTCCGACGTGCGCGACGGCGACCCGGCTCCCGACGGATCTGGTCCGGTCTCGATCACGCGTGGCATGGAGATTGGCCACGTCTTTCAGCTCGGTCGAAAGTATGCCGAGGCGCTCGGCCTGAAGGTGCAAGACGAAGACGGGAAACTCGCCACCGTCACCATGGGGTCATACGGAATTGGCGTGACGCGCATTCTCGCAGTGGTCGCCGAGACCAACAACGACGACAAGGGACTGATCTGGCCACGGCAAGTGTCTCCGTTTGATATCCATGTGATTGCGACCGGTAGAGACGACGAGGTGTTTGGCATCGCGAGCCAGCTGTCGGCTGACCTCGAAGCCACGGGTCTCGAGGTGCTGCTCGATGACCGCCCCAAAGTTTCTCCGGGCGTGAAATTTGGCGATGCCGAGCTGGTGGGCATCCCCACGATTCTTATCGTCGGCAAGGGCCTTGCCGAGGGTCTCGTCGAGGTGTGGGACCGACGCTCCGACAAGCGCACGCAGGTGCCGGTGGCCGAAGCGGTGGAGTACCTCACCGCAAACTAGGCTGGCACGCGTATTTTCAGCGTGTCGTTCGTCGGTTACGCTGGAAGCCCCCACCTCACCGGTGGTGCACGTCACGAGCGCAGGTATGAATAGAGGAGTCCGTCATGGATATCGATTTGAGAGTTCTCAAGCTCATGGAATCCGAAAAGGGCATCCCGTTCGACGAGCTGGTGACAATCATTGAGCAGGCCATCCACACCGCCTATGAGAAGCACGTTTCACAGGTTCCCGGTGCCGAGCCGGATGCGGTGATTGAGGCACGCGTAGAACTTGATCGTAAGACGGGCATCGTCACCATTTTCGCGATCGAGCGCGACGACGAAGGAACCCTCACGGGTGAGACCGTGGCAACCCCCGATGACTTTGGGCGCATCGCCGCACACGCCGCCAAGCAGGTCATCAACCAGCGCATGCGCGACATCGCCGATGAGGCCGTGTTGGGCGAGTTCAAGGGCAAAGAGGGCGATATCGTCGCCGGTGTCATTCAGCAGGGCTCCAACCCGCACATGATCCACGTAGACCTCGGCACCGTCGAGGCCATCATGGTGCCCGAGGAACAGGTATCCACCGAGGACTACTCGCACGGCAAGCGCATGCGTTTTTATGTCACATCCGTCTCCCGGGGTAACAAGGGCCCTCAGGTGTCGGTGTCGCGCACGCACCCCCAGCTGATTCGCAAGCTGTTTGCGCTCGAGGTTCCCGAGATTGCGAGCGGCCTAGTTGAGATTGTTTCGCTGGCCCGCGAGTCGGGGCACCGCACCAAGATTGCGGTCAAAGCCAACGACCCCGCCATCAACGCCAAAGGCGCCTGCATCGGTGAGCTCGGCCGCCGCGTGCGTGCCGTGACCGAAGAACTGAACGACGAAAAAATCGACATCGTCGACTACTCACCCGACCTCGCCACCTTCGTGGGCAATGCGCTGTCTCCCGCAAAGGTGACCAGCTCATTCGTTATCGATGCCAACCTCAAGGCCGTTCGCGCCCTCGTCCCCGATTTTCAGCTTTCGCTGGCCATCGGCAAAGACGGCCAGAACGCGCGCCTGGCGGCCAAGCTCACGGGCGCCAAGATTGACATTCAGCCCGACTCGGTAATGGAGTCGTAGGCCGCCTTCGCGAGGCCAGACCCGACCCGACCGATGCGGTGCTCCCGAGGGGGTAGAATGAAATCTGTAAGAACGTGCATCGGATGCCGTTCGACAGATGACCGGTCATCACTCGTGAGATTGGTAGTCGTCGAGGGCAGAGTTGTTGTGGACTTGTCCTCATCGGCTCACGGGCGCGGCGCATGGTTACACGCAGACAGACAGTGTCTCGAGCAGGCCACCGTGCGGCGGGCATTCGCCCGAGCACTTCGATACAACGCGCCGGACACGGCGCACCTCACGCAGCACTGGCAATCTTTCACCGGCAATCGCGGGTGAGAATTCCACTAACGACAAGGCTGAATGGCAATGGACAACTAATGAGCGGCTCGAAATGAGAACCGTCCGCTAGGACTGATCCAACCCTGTCTTATGGGTCTGGATTATAAGACAGGAGAATTGTGGCTGGAAAACCACGCGTACATGAGGTTGCTGCCGAGTATGGCATCGACTCAAAGACCGCCCTCGCCAAACTGAAAGAGATTGGCGAATTCGTTAAGACGTCCGCGTCGACGATCGAACCCCCGGTGGCGCGCAAGCTTCGTGCTGCGCTCGAGGCGGAAGGTCTCAAGCCTGTCCCCGCGGATACCGCCCCGGCCACGACCGCAGCAAAGTCGGCCAAGGCCGCAGCGCCCGCCGCTCCGGCCGCTGCCCCGGATGTCGTGAGCGACGCCCCGGCGCACGTTGCCGAGGCTGCTCCCGCAGCTGCAGTTGCAACTGCACCCGCCACGGAAGCCCCCGGCGATTCGCCGTCGGCCACCGGAGCCACCAAGCCCGGTGGAGCACGCCCGGGTAACAATCCCTTCGCATCGACCCAAGGCATGGGTACGCGTCCCGCGGGCCCCCGCCCGGGTAACAATCCCTTCGCTTCGACTCAAGGCATGGGAACTCATCCCGGCCCCTCGAGTATTCCGCGTCCCATGGCTCCGCGTCCGGGCAGCCCCGGCGCGCCCGGTGAGCGTGGCACCTTCGGGCGCCCGGCGCGTCCGGGCGGAGCCGGCGGGCCTGGTCGCCCCGGCGGCCCAGGTGGGTCACGCCCCGGATTCGGTGGCGGCCCCGGTGCTGGCACCGGAGGCCCCGGCGGAGCTCCGGGTCGTCCCGGTTTTGCTGGTCGTCCCGGCGGTGGTGGCGGTCGCGGCCGTGGCCCCGGCGGCGGAACAGCCGGCGCCTTCGGTAAGGGCGGCGGAAAGAGTAAGTCGCGCAAGTCGAAGGCCACGAAGAGGGCCGAATACGAACTTCGCGAGGCGCCGTCGCTCGGCGGCGTGAAGGTTCCCCGTGGCGACGGAACGACTGCCGTTCGCATGCGCCGCGGTGCGTCGCTCGCAGACTTCGCTGAGAAGATCAATGCCAGTCCCGGTGACCTCGTCACCGTGCTGTTTCACCTCGGCGAGATGGCCACGGCAACCGAGTCGCTCGACCAGGGAACGTTCGAAATTCTCGGTGAGGAACTGGGCTTCAAAATCCAGGTCGTGAGCCCCGAAGACGAAGACAAAGAACTTCTCGAAGACTTCGATATCGACCTCGAAGCCGAACTCGATGACGAAGACGAATCGACGCTGGAGATTCGTCCCCCCGTGGTCACCGTCATGGGTCACGTTGACCACGGAAAGACGCGCCTGCTCGACGCCATTCGTCAGACCGACGTGGTCGGCGGCGAAGCCGGCGGCATCACGCAGCACATCGGCGCCTACCAGGTGCACGCTAACCACGACGGCGTCGATCGTCGCATCACCTTCCTCGACACCCCGGGTCACGAGGCGTTCACCGCCATGCGTGCACGTGGTGCGCAGGTGACCGACATCGCCATCCTCGTGGTTGCCGCCGACGACGGCATCATGCCCCAAACGGTAGAGGCCCTCAACCACGCACAGGCCGCCAACGTGCCCATCGTGGTTGCCGTGAACAAGGTCGATAAGCCCGACGCCAACCCAGCTAAGGTGCGTCAGCAGCTCACCGAGTACGGCTTGGTTGCCGAGGAGTACGGCGGAGACGTCATGTTCGTCGACGTGTCGGCGCGTGAGGGCACGGGCATCACCCAGCTTCTTGACGCCGTCCTGCTCACCGCCGACGCCGGTCTTGATCTGCGCGCCAACCCCAACAAGGATGCTCGCGGTATTGCCATCGAGGCGCGTCTTGACAAGGGCCGCGGTGCGGTTGCCACCGTGCTCATCCAGTCGGGATCGCTCCGCGTCGGAGACGCCATTGTGGCGGGCACGGCCTATGGTCGCGTTCGTGCCATGAGCGACGAACACGGTGCTCCGGTTGAGATTGCCACGCCGTCGCGCCCGGTACAGATTCAGGGTCTACAGAGTGTGCCCCGCGCCGGCGACACCTTCCTCGTCACCGAAGAAGACCGCACGGCTCGTCAGATTGCCGAAAAGCGTGAGGCCGTGCAGCGCAACGCTCTGCTGGCCAAGGCACGCAAGCGCATCAGCCTCGAGGACTTCACCAAGGCCCTCGAAGACGGCAAAGTCGAGTCGCTCAACCTCATCATCAAGGGTGACGTTTCGGGTGCCGTCGAGGCCCTCGAAGAGTCGCTGCTCAAGATTGAGGTTGACGACAGCGTGCAGTTGCGCATCATCCACCGCGGTGTGGGCGCCGTTACTGAGAGCGATGTAAACCTCGCCACGGTCGACAGCGCCGTCATCATCGGATTCAACGTACGTCCCGACACGAAGGCGCGCGAGCGCGCCGCTCGCGAGGGAGTCGACATCCGGTTCTACTCCGTCATTTACAACGCACTCGAAGACATCGAGAACTCCCTCAAGGGAATGCTCAAGCCTGAGTTCGAAGAGGTGCAGTCGGGTGTTGCCGAGATCCGCGAGATCTTCCGCTCGAGCAAGTTCGGCAACATCGCCGGATGTATTGTGCGCAGCGGAACCATCACGCGCAATGCCAAGGCGCGCGTTATTCGCGACGGAATCGTGCTCGCCGATGGCCTGGCCATCGAGTCGCTGCGCCGCTTCAAAGACGACGCCTCCGAGGTCAAGACTGACTTCGAGTGCGGTATCGGTCTGGGTAAGTTCAACGACCTCCAGATCGGCGACGAGATCGAGACCATCGAGCTGGTCGAGAAGCCGCGCGTCTAGTCGTGGGGGAGGGGCACGCCGCACAACCCGCAGCATGCCCCTCTCGCCACTCCAGATCTGAAGAACCACACGTAACGGAAAATCATGGTTGATCACGGAAGAGCCCGAAAGCTCGCCGAGCGCATCAAGGTCATCGTGGCCGAAGCACTCGAGCGCGGCGTCATCAAGGAACCCCTCGGGTTCGTGACGATTACCGACGTTCGCGTCACCGGCGATTTGCAGCACGCGTCCATTTTCTTCACGGTCTACGGAAACGATGACGAGCGCGCTGAAGCGGCGCGCGTGCTCACCGCCAACACCGGTCGCATTCGTGGCGAGGTGGGGCGCAACCTCACGGTCCGGCTCACGCCCACCATTGAACTGATTCTGGACGCCCTGCCGGAATCGGCAAAGACCATCGATGATCTTCTGGCCAAGGCCGCTGCGGCCGATGCCGAGGTGGAAAAACTTGCTCAGGTTGCTGCGTACGCGGGCGACGAAGATCCGTATGTCAAACCGCGCGATCTCTCAGGCGACGATGACGATGCCGATGCAGACGCCGAAGACGAGACTGTCGACGTGAATGATGACGCCGTCGTTCCGACTACTCCGGTAGCCCAAAACGATTCCGTGCGAGGGGAATGACGAGGCCATCGTCAATGAGGCTGAGCAGTGCGCGGTCGCGCTGCACGGTGTCGGGCCACGCTTGCTCGAGTGCGGCGCGGGTGACCGGCCCCGTCGACGCGCGTAACGCGGCGAGAAGTGCTCCGCGCGCTTGGCGATCGCTTCCTGTGTAGCGCGCTTGCTTCGCAACCCCGCGTGCCCCGGTGTCCGGGTAGCCGGCGGCCCGCCACGCGCACGTGAGGGCGAGGGGGCACGCGGCACACAGCGGAGACCGCGCCATGCACACTCGCGCGCCGAGCTCCATCATCGCGGCATTGAATTCGGGCGACTGAGCCGGCGGGGGCATGAGTGCGAGCATGTCTGCGTGGTCGCGTTTCGCCGAGGGTGACCCCTGATCGGACTGGCCGTGATGCCACCGCGCGATGACGCGCCGAACATTTGTATCGACCACGGGTTCGTGTGCTCGATAGGCAAACACGGCGACCGCGCGAGCGGTGTATGGCCCGATACCCGGCAGGGCTTCGAGTTCGGCAACGCTGCTGGGTACCCGTCCACCGTGGTCGTTTGTGATGGTGGTGGCACACGCGTGCAACCAGAGCGCGCGCCGCGGGTAGCCGAGGTTTGCCCACGCGCGAACGGCGTCGCCGGGTGCTGCCGCAGCCAGGTCGGCCGGCGTCGGCCACCGCTCCATCCACGTGAGGTAGGGCTCGATGACGCGTACGGCGGGAGTCTGTTGCAGCATGAATTCGCTCACCAGAACGCCCCACGCAGTAACGACGGGACCGCGCCATGGCAGGTCTCGCCGTTCCCTGGCGAACCACGCCTCAATCAGATCTGCGGTGTTGTCGGTTCCCACGGTGCGAGCCTAAGCCACGGTGGGCAAGGGATAATCGAAGGCGTGGCGACCCCAACCTTTACCCAGCCGGGAATTCTGCTTATCGACAAATTGCCGGAGCGCACGAGTCACGACGTCGTCTCCCGCCTGCGTCGCATTCTGTCGACGAAACGCGTGGGTCACGCCGGCACCCTCGACCCGATGGCGACGGGACTTCTCGTCATGGGCATCAACGGAGCCACCCGCCTGCTCACCTTCCTGGTGGGTCTGGACAAGACCTATACGGCCACGATTCGACTGGGGGAGTCGACCACAACAGACGATGCCGAAGGCGAGCCGCTCGGGCCGGCACCGCGCGAGCAACTGGCCCGTGTTTCCGATGCCGACATTGCTGCGGGCGTGTCCACCCTCACGGGTGACATCATGCAGGTGCCGAGTTCGGTGAGCGCCATCAAGGTCGACGGCAAGCGCGCCTACACGCGTGTGCGCGAGGGGGAGGCGCCCGTGCTCCACCCCCGGCCCGTTATCGTGTCACGATTCGATGTGGCGCAGATTCGCCGAGCGGATACCGCCATCGATGTCGACGTCGTTGTCGACTGTTCGTCGGGCACCTACATTCGCGCGCTCGCTCGAGATCTCGGCTTTCGCCTCGGCGTGGGTGGGCACCTCGCGTCATTGCGGCGCACCCGGGTGGGCCCGTTTGACATCGCCGAGGCGCTGGTTCTCGACGACTCACTCGAAGCCGGGGAGGCCACCGCGCGAACCACGTTTGCACTTCGCGACCCCGCTGATGTCGCCGCACGCATCTTCGCCACCTGGAACCTCACCGCCGAAGAGGAAGTCCACTTGAGGCACGGTCGCGCGGCTGCGCTCGCGACCCCGGGCGAGGGTCGTTACGCCGCAATTAGCGCCGAAGGTAGGCTGATAGGGCTCGTTGACGCAAGCGCGTCAGGGGTTCGCATCCTCTTCAATATGTCTCAGGAGTCGCCGTGATTGAGTGGTTCCTCTGGGTGCAGTTGGCTGTTGCCGTGGCCGGTGGCACGCTGGCCATCATCCTGGGTCTTGTGGGATGGCGTCCGAACGACCTCACCGTGGGTTTTGCCGGTGTCGTCGAACTCCTTCTGATTGTGCAGCTGGCCGTTACTATTTCGGCACCGCTCACCGGAAATCAGCCCACCGGGAGCCTCATTGAGTTTTACCTCTATTTGGTCACGGCCCTCCTCATCCCCTTGGGCGCAGCCTTCTGGGCATTCGCCGATCGCTCGCGCTGGAGCACCGTGGTGCTCGGCGTCGCGATGCTTGCCATCGCCGTCATGCTCTATCGCATGAGCCAAATTTGGTTTCTTCAGGGCGACGGGTCGTGAAGCGCGGAGCATGGGTACTTCTCGTCGTGGTTTACCTCATTTTGACCGCTGCTGCCTTGGGCCGATCGGGCTTTCAGATAGCCACAAAATTCGCTGAGGCGCCACTGGCATACTCCCTCTCCGCGTTTTCGGCTGTTGTCTATCTGGTGGCCACCATTGCCCTCATCCGTGGCGGTCGCGCCTGGAACATCGTCGGATGGGTCACGCTGACCATAGAACTCGTCGGTGTTCTCGCCGTGGGAAGCGTGAGCCTGAGTGAACCCGGGCTGTTCCCGCATGACACTGTGTGGTCAGCATTCGGACGGGGATATCTGTTTGTTCCCCTCGTGCTGCCTGCGGTCGGTATGTTTTATCTGTACACGCGCTCGCGAAAGGAAGGCCGAACATGATCGTGGCACGCTCTCTCGACGAACTCGGTGATCGCATGCGCCCCTCTGCTGTCACCATCGGAAAGTTCAACGCCATCCACCGCGGGCATGTCGAAATGATTGGGCGAGCCCGGCAGATTGCCGAGGAGCGAGGGTTGCACTCCGTGGTGGTCACGTTTGATCGACACCCGGCCAGCCTCTTTGCCCCCGAAAGTGTGCCGGTCGATATCACGGGAGCGAATCGTCGTGTCGAACTCATCGGCCAAACCGGCGTCGAAGCCTGTCTTGTGCTCCCCTTCACCGATGAGCTTGCCAAACTGAGTCCTGCCGACTTCGTTAGCCACATGCTCGTCGAGGGCTTGGGAGCGAAGTGCGTCATTGTGGGTAAGGATTTCCGATTCGGTCACCGAGCCGAGGGCGACGTAGATACCCTGCGCGAACTCGGCACCCTTCACGGCTTCGACGTGGTCATGGTTGACGACGTCACCGACGAGTCCGGTGATCGCATCGCTTCCTCGCTCGTGCGACGATTCATCATCGGTGGCGATGTCGCGAGTGCCGCCCGTGTCTTGGGTCGGACACACGCCATGCGGGGCGAGATTGTGCACGGCGAGGCTAAGGGGCGTGAGTTTGGTTATCCCACGGCGAACCTGTCACGTGACGCCACCGGCATGATGCCCGGAGACGGTGTTTACGCAGGCTGGTTGATTACGGAAGACGGTAATCGCTATCCGTCGGCGATTTCGGTGGGTAACAACCCGACAATCGAGGGCGAGCGTGATCGCGTCGTCGAGGCTCACTGCTTTGTTCCGCCTGGTGACCTTTACGGTCAGATTGTGGTCATCGAGTTTGTCGATTACATTCGCGGAATGCTCAAATTCGATGAGCTGGATGACCTCATCTGGCAGATGGGCAAGGACGTCGAAACGATTTCCGTGCGTCTGGGCGTCTCCGTCTAGCTAACCCTGTGGATACGTTCAGCGGTGCGAACCGACTGAGCATTACCGTCGCGAGCATGACATCAACGCTTCCCTTCCGTGCCATTTTCCGCCTCCGTTTCCGCAGATCGTCCCGCTCGAGCTTTCGCGTGTCTGTGACACGTGCACTTGTCTATTCGTCGCTCATCTCGCTCTGCGCGCTGGGGTTTTGCGGTCTACTCCCTCCGGGTGTTCCTTCCCTCGACCCTGCCCTTCCCGCGCAGGCCGTCTCCTGTGCTCCCGCGACGGCCTGCCACGGAGCGGGTATCTCAAACGGAGGTCTCGACATCTGGGCGGGCATTCGATATCCGGCCCAACCGGGCATTCCGGGATCTCCCGCCACTCCGGGCAGTGACGGTTACCGAGGTCCGTTTCGGTTCGGCGTCGATCCGTATCCCATCTATGTCGGTGAGGTCACGCCGACCGTGTGTGCGTTGTTTATCGTCTTGCCCTGGTACTGCCCCCGCCCGGCACAACCGGCGACGCCGGATCAACCGGCGGTCCCCGAAATCACCCTCGATGACCTGCAGCGCTTTGTGCCCGAGAACCCCACCATCGCGACTCAGCCGGCAGGGTGGACAGTAGCGGGCATGCCCACGAACATGCTGGCAGGTGCGCGCCGGCACGTGATCGCCGGAAGTGTTTTGGGTTGGCCGGTGGAGGTGGCCTTCGTCCCGGCGGGTTACCGATGGAGCTACGGTGACGGCACCAGTGGTGTGACCAGCAGTCCCGGCACAACGTGGCAGGCTGCCGGCGTCCGTGAGTTCTCGCCCACGTCCACGTCACATACCTACGTGAATCCGGGAACGTACACGGCTCGGGTCGACGCCGTCTACCGTGTGAGCTATCGCTTCTCGGGGTTTTCGTGGCAAGAAGTTTCGGGCGACGTGACGGCACCGTCCGGCCCAGCCACCCTGGTGACCGCTCGGTTCGATCGGGCCCTGGTCAATTCATCGTGCGCGGCATCCCCGCGCAGTTCAGGTTGCCCCGGGGTCTTTGGCTGAATCGGGGTGTTCGGCTTGCTCGGATAAACTCCCAGAGCACTTTCAGATTTGTCATAGGTTTCGCACATGTTGGTGCGTGAGTCTGAAGGTGCTTGAAAGGAGCACCCGCCATGCCACAAACACCCGAGGACACCACCCCGGTCACGCCGACCTCCGCTAAGAATTCTGCGCAACCACCCGCGTCGCGCGCCAAGGCGGCTCGCGAGCGCGCCACATCCTCCGAGCCTCGGGCGTCCCGCACGGCGCAGAGTTCTTCTGCAGCCAAGACCGCGACCCCCGCGGCAACAGTCGCGGCGAAGGTCCCCCCAGCCTTTGGCGGGCCTCAGGCTCGACCGCAAGCAGCTCTCTCCGGCGGCAACACGCCCGCACGTCGCCTCGTCCTGCCCATCATGGCGGCCCTCGTGGTCGGCGCTGTCTTGGGCGGCGCTTCGGGCGCCGGCATCGCCGTACTGATCACGCAGGATTCGACTGAGCAGACCGCGGCGGTAAATCCCCAGCAGGGCGTCGTGATCAACAACGCGTCCGCGGTTACCGACATCTCGGCCGTTGCCGCGAAGGCGTCCCCCAGCGTGGTGACCATCAAGGTCTCCACCGCCACATCCGGTGGCAGTGGTTCGGGTGTCATCATCTCGAATGACGGCTACATTGTTACCAACGCTCACGTGGTGACGCTTTCAGGAGCTACCAACGAGGCAACCTGGCAGGTCGAAGACAGCCGTGGACTTCTCTACAATGCCAAATTGGTGGGCACCGACCCCACGGTTGATTTGGCCGTCTTGAAGGTAGATGGGGTTACGGACTGGACGCCTATTGAGTGGGCCGATTCGGGCAAGCTCAACGTGGGCGATGTCACCATCGCGATGGGCGCTCCACTGGGACTCGCGGGAACGGTGACCACCGGCATCATCAGTGCGCTCAACCGCAGCATTCTGATTGGCAACAGTGCCGTGCCCGACCAGTCGGACTCGACAACGCCCGATCAGGATAACCCGTTCGACTTCTTTCAGTTTGACTACGGACAGGGTCAAGGACAGACGCAGGCGTCAATCACCAT
>JAIOXH010000039.1 GCA_021741765.1 Aurantimicrobium sp.
GACGCTTGTTGAGAAGCACGTAGTCGAACACCTTTTCGCCCAGAGTCTCTGCCACCAATTCGGAATCCTCCATCAGGTAGATGGCGTGGTCGAGACTTGGTGGCAGTGGCTTGTAGCCGAGCGTACGACGCTCCACGTCGGTCAGTTCCCAGACATTGTCTTCGGCCTCGGGGGCGAGTTCGTAGCCTTCCTCGATGCCCTTCAGGCCGGCCGCCAGAATCACCGCAAAAGCGAGGTACGGATTCGCCGCGGAATCGATGGCCCGGTACTCCACCCGGCAGCTCTGCGACTTGCTCGGTTTGTAGAGAGGCACGCGAATGAGTGCCGAGCGGTTGTTGTGACCCCACGTGACAAAGCTCGGGGCTTCGTCGCCGCCCCACAGTCGCTTGTAACTGTTGACGTACTGGTTGGTGATGGCCGTGATCTCCGGAGCGTGCGCCATGAGGCCCGCGATGAACGAACGACCCGTCTTGGAGAGCTGGTACTTGCCGCCGGCCTCATAGAACGCGTTGGTATCGCCTTCGAAGAGTGAGAGGTGCGTGTGCATACCCGATCCCGGGTGATTGGCAAACGGCTTGGGCATAAACGTGGCGTAGTTGTCGAGCTCGAGAGCTACCTCTTTAATCACCGTGCGCATCGTCATGATGTTGTCGGCGGTCGTCAGGGCATCCGCATAGCGCAGGTCAATCTCGTTCTGACCGGGCCCGGCCTCGTGGTGACTGTACTCAACGGAGATTCCGAGGTCTTCGAGCATGCGCACGGCGCGCCGACGGAAATCGTGTCCCTTGCCACCCGGAACGTTGTCAAAGTAACCGGCCTGATCGATGGGACGCGCTCCCCCGTTGCGCCAATCGGCGTTATTCAGCAGGTAGAACTCAATCTCAGGGTGCGTGTAGAACGTGAAGCCCTTGTCCGCTGCCTTTGCCAGGGTGCGCTTGAGCACGTTGCGCGGGTCGGCCTGTGCCGGCTGGCCGTCGGGGGTCGTGATATCGCAAAACATGCGCGCCGCGGGATCCACGTCACCGCGCCACGGGAGAATCTGAAACGTCGAGGGATCGGGGTGTGCCAGAACGTCGGCTTCGAACGAGCGCGTGAGCCCCTCAATGGCCGAGCCATCAAAGCCCACGCCCTCGGCAAATGCGCCCTCCACCTCAGCCGGCGCCACAGCAACCGACTTCAACGTGCCTACGACATCGGTAAACCACAGGCGCACAAACTTGACGCCTCGCTCCTCAATGGTGCGGAGAACGAAGTCCTGTTGCTTGTCCATCGACAAACCCTCTCTGTAGGTCACTACTAGGCTAATCGCTATGCCGTTACTTCGTGTCGCGCTGGGGCAGACGAATCCTCGTGTGGGCGACATGACCGCCAATGCCGCGGGAATCGTGGCCATGGCTCGTGATGCCCGCGAGCAGGGGGCCGACCTCATCGCCTTTCCGGAAATGTCCCTGACGGGCTACCCAATCGAAGACCTTGCGCTCCGTCCGGAATTCTTGACGCGGGCACATCATCATCTTGAGACGTTGGCTCAGACACTTGCCGACGAGGGAATCGGGAACACACCCGTCATCGTGGGCTTTCCCAGCGGGCCGCTAC
Source organism: Aurantimicrobium sp. (assembly GCA_021741765.1). Taxonomy (GTDB): domain Bacteria; phylum Actinomycetota; class Actinomycetes; order Actinomycetales; family Microbacteriaceae; genus UBA963. The sequence continues at coordinate 1,597 of JAIOXH010000039.1, forward strand.
ACGATCGCGCTCGTCACGTGGAGCACGCAATTGCTCACAATTCGGCGGCCGTCCTTGCCGACGGTCGCATCATCGGCGTCTACAACAAGCACCACCTGCCCAACTACTCCGTCTTCGACGAGTACCGCATCTTCCGATCGGCCGAGGGCGTCACGATACTGCGCGTCAACAACTGCGATGTCGCCATAGCCATTTGCGAGGATATCTGGCACGACCACGGTCCTGTCGAAGCGATAGCTGCCGAACAACCGGGGCTCGTGCTGGTCATCAACGGTTCGCCGTTTGAACGCGACAAGGACGACGTGCGCGTTCCTCTTGTGGCTCGGCGCGCCGAGCAAACCCGCGCACACGTGGCCTATGTCAACATGGTCGGAGGTCAAGACGATCTGGTCTTCGACGGTGACAGCTTCGTGACGGGCCCCGGGGGCCTGGTGATTGCTCGTGCGCCAAAGTTCGTCGAACACCTTCTGGTCGTAGATCTCGAACTCCCCGACGCCCGCGTTCGGGCGGGACAGCACGGCGAGAACGTGACGGTTATTGACCTGCCCGTCGTCGAGCGCGTGCACCCCCCGCTGTCGCCGGTTACGGCCGACGAGACAATGACCGACGCCCGCGAGGCCGTCTGGAACGCGCTCGTTCTGGGGCTGCGCGACTACGTCGAAAAGAACGGCTTTAACGGGGTCGTGCTCGGGCTCTCCGGCGGTATCGACTCGGCCGTGTGCGCCAGCCTGGCCGTCGATGCCCTGGGGGCCCAGCGGGTGACCGGCATATCGCTACCCTCACGATTCTCCTCGGACCACTCACGAGAGGATGCTGCCGACCTCGCTGCACGACTCGGTGTGGAGTACCGGGTCGAACCCATCGCCGACGGAGTCGCGACTCTCGAAGATCAGCTGAAACTTGAGGGCGTCGCCGCAGAGAACCTGCAGGCGCGCATCCGCGGCGTCATCTTGATGGGAATCTCAAACTCGTCGGGACAGCTTGTTCTCACCACCGGCAATAAGTCGGAGATAGCGGTGGGCTACTCAACAATCTACGGAGACTCCGTTGGCGGCTTTGCGCCCATCAAGGACGTGCCGAAAATGTTGGTCTGGGAGCTGGCGCGCTGGCGCAACGACGAGGCACGCAAGCAGGGCGCGACACCGCCGATTCCCGAAAATTCGATTGCCAAACCGCCCAGTGCCGAACTGCGCCCGGGACAGGTCGACCAAGATTCGCTTCCCGACTATGAAGTGCTCGACGCCATCCTGTCGATGTATGTCACCGATCGTTCTTCGCGCGACGACATCGTTGCCACAGGGTTTGAGCGAGGCGAAGTCGACCGCATCATCGATCTCGTCGACCGGGCCGAATGGAAGCGTCGCCAGGGTGCCATCGGCCCCAAGATTTCTGAAATGTCATTCGGCCGTGACCGACGTCTTCCCATCACCTATCGCCGTGACCGCGCCGAGTAGCGCGACGTAGACTGAGCCCATGAACGCCACCGACGACGAGGCAGCTCCCCGCAAACGGGTGCGCATACGCCACTTTGCCCGCGCCAAGGCTGAGGGCATCAAGATTGTTGGTCTGACCAGTTACGACATGCTGACAGCCCGCATCTTTGACGATGCTGGCATTGACTTTCTCCTCGTCGGCGATTCCGCGGGAAACAACGTCTTGGGCTTCGACTCCACGCTGCCCGTCACGGTCGATGAGCTCATCCCCCTGACACGTGCCGTTGCCACCAGTGTGACCCGTGCGCTGGTTGTGGCCGACATGCCCTTCGGCTCTTACGAAGAGGGCGCCGAACAGGCCCTGCGTACCGCCATGCGATTCATGAAGGAGACCCACGCCCACGCCGTCAAGCTCGAGGGCGGCGTGCGTTCAGCAGAGCAGATTTCGCGGATCGTTGAGGCGGGCATCCCCGTCATGGCGCACGTGGGCTTTACACCGCAGAGCGAGCACGGACTCGGTGGGCACCTCATCCAGGGGCGCGGCGACGAAGCTGAACGCGTTGTCGAAGACGCACTCGCGTGCCAGGCCGCGGGAGCCTTCGCCGTCGTTCTTGAGATGGTTCCCGCCTCGCTTGCCAAGCGCATCACGAGCACGCTCACCATTCCCACCATCAGCGTGGGCGCCGGACCGCACACCGACGGCCAGTTGCTCGTCTGGACCGACTGGGCGGGGCTCACCACCGGGCGCATCCCCCGCTTTGTCAAGCAGTATGCGCAGCTGGCGACGACGCTACACGATGCTGCCGTGGCTTTTCGCGCCGATGTTGAGTCGGGTGTCTACCCCGGCCCAGAACACAGCTTCGAAGACTAGGAGCTCGCGTTTTGCTCGTCAGCATCCCATTTTGCAGAATTTGCCCGTAAAACGTCGAGGGCGTTCGCAGCCTCATCCGACGTCTCGAACGGACCAACGCGATCGACCGACGGGCTGAGCCGTCCGAATTCGACGGCGCCCGTCGCCATGTTGTACCAGTACTTATCTGCTGACTCAGTGCCCATAGGCTTGAGTTTATGCCGAAGGATTCCCAAGGTCTGCTCATTCCGGGCACGCTCGGCGCGACTCGCGCCGTACCTCCCGACATTTCGCGCCCCGAGTACGTGGGAAAAACCGCACCAGCGTCGTATGCGGGTGACGATACTTACGATGCCCCAACCGTTGACCGCATTCGCGCTGCCGGACGCATTGCTGCCGGCGCCCTCGACGCAGTGGGTCGCGCCATTGCTCCAGGAATCACCACCGACGACATCGACGCCATCGCCCACGATTACGTGGTGAGTCACGGCGCCTATCCGTCGACACTCGGCTACCGGGGATACCCCAAATCCAGCTGCACCTCGCTCAACGAGGTGATCTGCCACGGCATTCCGGATGACACGGTTTTAGAGAGTGGCGACATCGTGAATGTCGACGTCACGGCATTTCGCGACGGCGTTCACGGAGATACCAATCGCACGTTCATGGTGGGCGAACCGGCGCCTGACGTGCGTGACCTCGTGGAACGCACACACGAAGCGATGATGCGCGGCATCAAGGCGGTAGCTCCGGGCCGACAGGTCAACATCATCGGGCGCGCTATCGCGTCTTATGCGAAGCGCTTTGGTTACGGCGTGGTTCGCGACTACACCGGTCACGGGGTCGGAACTCACTTTCACTCAGGCCTGATCATTCCGCACTACGACTCAGCACCCCTCTACGACACCGAAATTAAGGTGGGAATGGTTTTCACGATTGAGCCCATGCTGACGCTCGGTACTCACGAGTGGGACATCTGGGATGACAACTGGACCGTCCTCACGCGCGATCGCTCCCTGACTGCGCAGTTCGAACACACGATTGTGGTTACCGAAACCGGAGCAGAGATTCTCACGCTCCCGGAGCTCGGCGCCTGACCGAATTTGTGTCACAAGTGGATGGGCCGACCGATACGCCGGGTTCTGTCTAGACCCGAAGGTCCGAGACGGTCATCTCTCTCGTCAATCGCGTTACCACGATCCTCTAGCGGCCTACCCGAGAACTAGACGAGCAGCCATAGCGTTCTCTGTTTGACCTTGCTCCGAACGAGGTTTACCTAGCCAGCTCGCTCACACGAACTGCTGGTGGTCTCTTACACCACCGTTTCACCCTTACCCCCACAGGGGCGGTCTACTTTCTGTTGCACTTTCTCGCGGGTTACCCCGAGTGGATGTTATCCACCGTTCTGCTCTGCGGAGCCCGGACGTTCCTCGGCACCCGAAGGTGACGCGACCGCCTGGTCGACCCATTCACTTGTGAGTGCCAAGTTTAGGCGCGAAATGAGGCCTGGGCATCCATCGCACGGTTGGCAACGGCATCAGCACGTGCGTTCTCAGCACGAGGAATCCACTCGAAGGTCACGGGGCGCGGGCCGATCAGCGCCCGGGCCTCACTGGCAAGCATGGCCATGTCGGGGTGCTTGATCTTCCAGTTTCCGCTCATTTGTTCTACGACAAGCTTCGAATCCATGCGCACGTGAACGATGGCCTCAGTGCTCATTTCAAAGGCGACCTGTAGGCCGGCAATCATGCCCCGGTATTCCGCAACATTGTTGGTCGCCACTCCCACAAAGACGCCCACCTCAACGAGAACCTCACCCGAGACGATGTCAATCACCACGGCGCCTCCCGCAGCCGTTCCCGGGTTGCCGCGCGAACCACCATCGGCCTCAACGATCAACTTCATGCGACTACCTCGCCGTCGACCGGGCGCACCAGAATGCATGACGATTCAGGGCACAAGACCACATCGTCAGATTCGGCGTGCCGGATCGAGTTCGCGTCGCTCTCGCTCAGCATCAAACCTGTGGCCATCGAAACGCCCTTGATATAGAGGCCGGCCCCGATTCCGTAGCGTTCGCGCTGCTTTTCGTAAAGGGCAAGCAACTCAGCGGGAAGACCGCCCGCGATGTCATCGCGCAGGCGACGAAGGTTCGCTATCTCGGTATCAAGATTGTCTTCACCGCGTCGCAGGCTTTCTTCAGCCTCAGTCCGCTGGGCATTCACCCGGAAAAGTTCTTCGGTTACCGCCGCGAGGTTTACCTGCGCTTGCTCAGCTGACTCCATGGCCTGAAGTTCTGCGTCTTCCAACTCTGACGTTCGACGCCTCAGGGTTTCGACCTCGTGCTCGAGGCTCAAGATTTCCTTAGGGTTCGACGACTGATCCATGATGGCGGTGTCCCGCGCCAACCGCTCGGCGGCAACGCGCACGTCGGCCTCCAGACGGGCTATCTCAGTCTGCAAACCTTCGGTGATTCCTGTCGTCTCCACGAGCCGGGCAGCCAGAGTCGAGAGCTGCTGCGACAGATCAGCCAGCTGCACCGTTTGTGGCATGTGGGCGCGTTCGTGAACGCGCTGAGCGATACCCGTGTCGCAGTCCTGCAGAGAAATCAGGGCCAGTTGGTCGTGCGGTGATGCCTTCACGCGTCTTTTTCTGCTTTCTTATGATGGCGCCACGTGCTACTGCACGATGACAAAATCCCAGGGGTCGGTACGGATATCGCTCACGCTCACGTCGACTCCCGGGAGGAGAGCCCGGATTTCTTCGGCCGCCTGCTCGAGCCACAACCACTCAGCGGCCCAGTGTGACACGTCGATGAGTGCTGGTCCGCCGCTCAACGCGCTCTGTTCGCGGGATTCTTGGGCGGAATGATGACGCAGGTCGCTGGTGACGTACACATCGGCCGATGTCACCACAGGGTGCGCGAGCAACGAGTCTCCGGCGCCCGCGCACAGGGCAATGCGTCGAACCTGCTGTCCGTAGTCGCCCGAAACGCGAACACCCTGCGCGGTCGCGGGGAGTACGTCGGCAACCCGGCGAGCGAAATCACCCAGTGTCATGCTGTCAGGCAAGTCACCGACGCGACCGAGTCCGGTGTTGGGGTGTACCGATGCGGAAAGAGGAACCGTATCGGTCACGCCGAGGAGGTCGGCCATCACCGCAGACGTTCCCGTTGTCACGACGTCGGCGTTGGTGTGTGCCGCCAGAAGTGCCGTATTGCCACGAATCAGGCGGGCAACGAGTGCGCCCTTGTATCGCTCTTCGGCCACGGAGGTGACTCCGCGCATCAGGAGCGGATGATGGGTCACGAGAAGGTCGACCCCAGCGTCAACCGCCTGCCTTACCGTTGCATCAACGGCATCAACCGCCAGCAGTATCGACCGCACCGGCTGATCGGGGTTTCCCGTCACGAGCCCGGGGGCATCCCAGTCTTCGGCACCGGAGACCGGCCACAGTTTTCCTAGCGCAACCACCACGTTCGCCAGGGTGTTCGTGACGGGAGGCGGAGTACTTGCCTTGGTCCCTGCGGAATGCGCAACCATGGTTTAGGACCGGGGGGCTGTGCCGTAAAGGACTTCGTCAAACGTCGGCCGGCGGCGCCCGTTCGAGCCGAGAGCAGCGTCAGGCAGGGCGTTCTGCGCGGCGGGTGAGGTGAAGGCGCCCGTGGGCGGACCGCTGGGCTGGGGGTCGTTCGCGCTGGGGCTCACAAAACTTTCGGCACGCAGACTCGGGTCCGACACAACCGCAGTCGTCTCAAACGGATCCCCGTTCTCACTCGAGGTCGCGTAGGCCCGAGCGTCTTCGGTTGTGGGTGCCACAAACGATGACCGAGACACCTCAGGCGCCAGCGGGTAATCTGCGCCCCCAAGCTCCACGTCGAGCGTCGAATCATCAGCAGGTGTTGGCTCTTCAGCCAGCTCCGCATCCTGGACAGGTGAGGCCTCAACCCGCTCTACGGGCTCGGCAGACACCGATGATGGCACACGGCCGGCAAGCCCAATATCACCGAGGAGGGATGCATAGAGGTCGTCGGTGCTGTTGTTTCCGCTACCGGGAGTCGGGGGGTAAATGTCACTCACATTGACTCCGTCTCTGTGCTTTTCCCGCTGTGTCGAAAGTTACATTCGCGAGGTGTACTGCTGTGGTCGAGTGGGCCCTACCGGGCTCGAACCGATGACATCCACGGTGTAAACGTGGCGCTCTACCAACTGAGCTAAAGGCCCTTCGCAGACAAGTCTAACCGACTTGCCTGCCGTTCAGACTTACAGCGAAGCGAGTGCGTCGCGGTAGGCCGAAAGGTCGCGGGCCTGTCCTGGCTCGGTCACAAACGTGGAGGCAACGCGACCATCCTTGCCAATCAGGAACGTCGCACGATTGGCAATTCCGGCCTCGTCCAGGAACACACCGTAAGAACGGGCAACAGCGCCGTGAGGCCAGAAGTCGGCCAGCAGGGGGAACTCGTAACCCTCGCTTTCGGCAAACGCTCGCTGAGCGAAGTGCGAATCCACGGAGACACCGATGAGTTGAACGTTGTCGTCGATGAAGTCCGTGATGTTGTCACGCAGTTCACACAGTTCGCCGGTACAGATACCGCTGAACGCTAGGGGAAAAAAGACAAGTGCCACGGCACCCTTTTCCAAATAATCGCTGAGCGTTACCGTCTCGCCGAACTGGTTCTTCAGGCTGAAGTCGGGCGCACTGTCGCCGGCACTGATTGTCATGGATCCTCCACTGGTAATGACTCCCATCGGAAGTCGGATGGGTGCACAACAAGTCTAGGGCGGGCGATAGAGTGGAGGCTCCTCTTCTATGTGCCACCAGCACTGAGGAACCTCCCTGCTGAAACAAGGACCCGGCACGACCTGCCGGCCTGATGTGGAAGGACACGGCATGCCCGTAAATGACCAGGACCCCTACTCGGTCACCAACATAGACGCCGACCCGCAAGAGACGTCCGAGTGGATCGAGTCCCTCGATGCCGTTGTTGGTGCGCGCGGTCACGATCGCGGCCGCGACATCATGCTGAGCCTCCTGCGGCGCTCGAAGGAGCTGCACCTCGGCGTTCCCATGGTGCCCACCACCGACTACCTCAACACCATCGCGGTCGAAGACGAGCCCCCCTTCCCCGGTGATGAAGCCATTGAGCGCGAATACCGCGCGTGGATCCGCTGGAACGCGGCCATGCTGGTGCACCGCGCCCAGCGCCCCGGTGTGGGCGTTGGTGGGCACATCTCGACCTACGCTTCTTCTGCCTCACTCTACGAAGTGGGCTTCAATCACTTCTTCCGTGGCCAAGACCACCCCGGCGGCGGCGACCAAATCTATATTCAGGGTCACGCCTCACCCGGCCCCTACGCTCGCGCGTTCATCGAGGGGCGCCTCAGCGCCGATCAGCTCGACGGCTTCCGCCAAGAGAAGTCCCACGCCGGCGGCGGTCTGTCGTCATACCCGCACCCTCGACTCATGCCCGACTTTTGGCAGTTCCCCACCGTCTCAATGGGCCTCGGCCCCATCAACGCCATTTATCAGGCGCAGCTCAACCGCTACCTCACGAACCGCGGCATCAAGAACGCGTCGGACCAAAACGTCTGGGCCTTCTTGGGCGACGGCGAGATGGACGAGGTCGAGAGCCGCGGTCAGTTGCAGGTGGCAGCGAACGAGGGACTCGACAACCTCAAATTCGTCATCAACTGCAACCTGCAGCGCCTCGACGGTCCCGTTCGCGGTAACGGCAAGATCATTCAGGAGCTCGAGAGTTTCTTCCGCGGTGCTGGCTGGAACGTCATCAAGGTGATTTGGGGTCGCGAGTGGGACGACCTGCTTGCCCGCGATCATGACGGCGCCCTGCGCACGTTGATGAACGTCACCCCCGACGGTGACTTTCAGACCTACAAGACCGAGAACGGCGCGTTCGTTCGAGAGAATTTCTTTGCCCGCGACCCACGCGCCCTGCAGCTCGTGGAGAACTACACTGACGACCAAATCTGGAACCTCAAGCGCGGTGGTCACGACTATCGCAAGGTGTATGCCGCGTTCAAGGCCGCAACCGAGCACAAGGGTCAGCCGACGGTCATTTTGGCTCACACCATCAAGGGCTACGGACTCGGTCGCACGTTCGAGGGCCGCAACGCGACGCACCAGATGAAGAAGATCAACCTTGAAGATCTCAAGTCCCTGCGCGACACACTGCACATCCCGATTTCGGATGCGGCACTCGAGGAAAATCCTTACCTACCGCCTTACTACCGTCCCGAGGCAGACGACCCGCGCCTGCAATACATGCACGAGCGCCGTCGGGAACTTGGTGGCTATATTCCCGAGCGCCGGACATTGTTCTCGGCCCCCGCCCTGCCAGATCACGATGCTTACCAGAGTGCGCGCAAGGGGTCCGGCACGCAGGAGATTGCCACGACCATGGCGTTCGTCCGACTCCTCAAAGACCTCATTCGCGACAAGGAATTTGGCCACCGTTTCGTGCCGATCATTCCGGACGAGGCCCGCACGTTTGGAATGGACACCTTCTTTCCGAACGCAAAGATTTACAACCCCAACGGCCAGCACTACCTCTCTGTTGACCGTGATCTCCTCCTGGCCTACAAAGAGGATCCCGCCGGGACCATTCTGCACGTGGGCATCAATGAAGCCGGAGCTCTCGCTGCGTTTACAGCTGTGGGAACCTCCTACTCCATACAGGGTGAAGTTCTGATCCCGGTTTACGTCTTCTATTCAATGTTTGGTTTCCAGCGAACCGGAGATGCCCTGTGGGCTGCCGGCGACTCGATGGCCCGCGGCTTCGTTATCGGTGCTACAGCCGGTCGCACCACGCTCACGGGCGAGGGCTTGCAACACGCCGATGGCCACTCTCCAATCCTTGCGGCAACCAACCCCGCCGTCATTTCGTACGACCCGGCTTACGGTTACGAGATTGGCCACATCGTGCGCGACGGTCTCGAGCGCATGTATGGCGGCAACCACGAAGACCCCAACGTGATGTACTACCTCACGGTCTACAACGAGCCCATTGTTCACCCGGCTGAACCCGAGAACCTGGATGTTGCCGGACTCCTCAAGGGCATGTACCTCCTCTCCACGTCTACCAACGCCGGACCTAAAGCGCAGCTTCTCGCCTCCGGTGTCTCGGTACCGTGGGCTCTCGAAGCACAGCAGCTGCTCGCCGACGACTGGGGTGTCTCAGCCGACGTGTGGTCGGTCACCTCGTGGGGTGAGCTGCGTCGCGACGGCATGGCGTGTGACGAGCACAACCTTCTGCACCCTGAGACCGACGTGCGCACCCCGTTTGTCACCTCGCGACTGAGCACCACCGAGGGACCTGTCGTTGCGGTCACCGACTACAACCACCTTGTACCTGACATGATTCGCCCGTTCGTTCCGCGTCGTTACGCCACGCTGGGAGCCGACGACTTTGGCTTCTCCGACACACGCGCCGCGGCTCGTCGCTACTTCGTGATCGACGGTCCGTCGCTCGTGGTGCGCACCCTCGAACAGTTGGCGCTCGAGGGTGAGGTTGATCGCTCCACAGTGCGAGCGGCAATCGACAAGTACCGGATCCTCGACGTTAATGCAGGAACGACCGGATCCGCAGGCGGCGAGAGCTAGCACCGTCCAAACGGTCGACTCACCTAGACTCACATTCGTGATTGTTATCGTCTGCCCCGGACAGGGGTCACAAAAGCCCGGCTTTCTCGAACCCTGGTTGCAGCGCCCTGGCGCTCGCGACCTGTTGGGCGCTCTGGGAGATGCCTGCGGCGTTGATCTCATCACCCACGGCACCACAAGTGACGCCGAGACCATTCGCGATACTGCTATCGCCCAGCCCCTGATTGTTGCGGCCGGCATTCTCACACTCGACGCCCTGGCAGAAGACGACAGTCTGGCCGCAGCGCACGGCATCGCCGGTCACTCAGTGGGAGAGTTCACGGCTGCCGCCGGCGCCGGCGTTCTTGACGCCACCGACGCCATAGCGTTGGTGGGCATCCGGGGTCGTGCCATGGCCGAAGCCGCCGCCCGTGTGGCCACCGGCATGAGTGCTGTTATCGGTGGTGACGAGGCAGACATTATTGCTGGGCTGAGCGCTCACGG
>JAIOXH010000040.1 GCA_021741765.1 Aurantimicrobium sp.
GACCAATGGCTTGGTCCGTGGCCTTGCGGTGAAGAACGGCTGGCGAGTCTCCGCGGTTTACGAACCCAAAAGTAGACCAGTAGATCGCGTTATTGGGAAAGCCTTCGGGGCGAATGATTTCGCGCGTCACTTCGAGGACACGATCTGCAGTGAGCATGGCCACCGGTTCGGGAACCGAAGAAACGACACCGCGCTTGCGGCCACGACGGGTGGGTATCTGATCGAGCTCGTATTCGCCCTGACCGGGGCTCTCAACCGATTCAGCCTCAGCCATAACGGCCACACCGCCGGTCGACAGAGGAATTTCAATCTCGGTGGTGTGCAGGGCTTTTAGTTCAGCGATTGTCGTGGGAACGGGTCCGGTGCCCAAGTCGAGCCCTGTTTCGATGCTGTCGCCAATAGGCGACTGTGATTCGGCCGCGGGCGGGCGGGCGGGCGTCGTGCGGCGTGTGGGAGACTCAGCACCGGCGCGCGTCGAGCGGCGCGTGGGCGCCTGAGGAGCGGCGGGAGGAGTCGCCTTTGCCGGAGCACTCGCCTTTGCCGGGGCGGACCGCTTACCTGCGGTTGGGCGCTTTGCCGGCGCCTGCGCCGCTGGCTTCTTTGCCGCTCGGCTAACCGGCTTCTTTTCCGTCACGATATTGATCCTTTGATACTTGGCGTACTTTCTATACTACCGAAGTGGGCTCAGAAGTCTCGGCAACAGGCGAGAGGATGGCTATCAAGTCTCCCCCCTCGACCTGTTGGGTGCCGGTGAATACCACACGCTCGACAACTCCGGAGTGTGGTGCAGTGATGGCGGCCTCCATCTTCATGGCCTCGATGGTGGCAATGGCCTCGCCCTTGAGAACTGAGGCTCCGGGCGAAACGCGTATTGATACGACACCAGCGAAAGGAGCCGCAAGGTGGTTGGGATTACCGCTGTCGGCCCGCTCGACGGTGCGCGCATCCACGGCAATTGATCTGTCGCGAACGGCGATGGGACGCAATTGCCCGTTCATGACGGCCATCACCGTGCGCATCCCCTTATCGTCGGGATCACCAACCGCCTCAAGACCCACGAAGAGACGAATTCCTTGACCAATGTCGACGATGTGCTCCACACCTCGTTCGAGACCGTAGAGGTAGTCGACGGTATCCAGAACCGAAACGTCGCCAAACAGTTCCCGTTGGGATTCGAATAGCGCGGTCGGTTGCTCAAACAGAAGCGCGTTGAGGGCGCGACGCCTTTCGGTGGCCGTGCCCGCGAGCGCCGCCGAGGCGACGGGATCTACCGTGGCAACAACAATGTTCGGGCTGCGACCAGCGAGCACCTTCGTGCGGAACGGCTCGGGCCAACCAAACGGCAAATCCCCGAGCTCCCCCGCCATAAAGCCCACGACCGAATCCGGGATGTCGTACTTCTCGGGATTCGCCTCAAAGTCATCGGGGTCGGCATTCACCGCAGCTAGGTGCAGGGCCAGGTCACCCACGACCTTGGAGCTCGGGGTCACTTTGGGGATGCGACCAAGGATACGGTCGGCGGCAGCGTACATGTCTTCGATGCGCTCGAAGTCGTTGGCGAGCCCGAGAGCAATCGCTTGCTGTCTGAGGTTTGACAGTTGCCCGCCCGGAATCTCGTGATGATAAACGCGTCCCGTCGGAGCGGGAAGCCCCGATTCGAAGGGAAGATATACGCGGCGAACGGCTTCCCAGTAGGGTTCGAGGTCGGACACCGCGGAGAGGTCGAGTCCCGTGTCGCGGGGAGTATCTGCCAGCGCGGCCACTAGTGCCGACATGGATGGCTGACTGGTCGTGCCCGACATTGGTGCGCTGGCCACGTCGACGGCGTCGGCTCCCGCGTCCGCAACGGCGAGCAGGGTGGCGAGCTGTCCACCGGCTGTGTCGTGGGTGTGAACGTGGACCGGCAGGTCAAAGCGCTCGCGAAGGGCGCGCACCAGCGTGGCGCCGGCGGCCGGACGGAGGAGCCCCGCCATGTCCTTGATGGCCAGCACGTGCGCTCCCGATTCAACGATCTTCTCTGCCAACCCGAGGTAATAGTCCAGGGTGTACTGCGTTTCGGCGGGGTTGAGCAGGTTTCCCGTGTAGCAGAGGGCAACTTCGGCCAGGGCCTGATTCGTGGCAAGCACAGCGTCGATCGCAGGTCGCATCTGTTCGACGTCGTTCAGTGCGTCGAAAATTCGAAAAATGTCTATGCCGGTTGAGGTTGCTTCTGCAACGAAAGCGTTGGTCACCTCCACGGGGTAGGGGGTGTACCCCACCGTGTTTCTTCCGCGCAACAGCATCTGAATTGCCACGTTGGGCAGTGCCTCCCGCATGGCGGCCAAGCGCTCCCACGGATCTTCCGACAGGAACCGAAGCGCAACGTCGTAGGTGGCGCCGCCCCAGGCCTCGACAGAAAAGAGGCCGGGTGTCATGCGCGCAACGAAGGGCGCAACCGCAACGAGATCCTTGGTGCGCACTCGGGTGGCGAGCAACGACTGGTGCGCATCGCGGAATGTTGTCTCGGTGACAGCGAGGGCCGTTTGTTCGCGCAGATTGCGGGCAAACTCAGCAGGCCCCTGCGCCAAAAGCTGCTGTCGGCTTCCCGCCGGTGCGGGAGTATCCAGCGAGACCCGCGGTAGCTTATCGGGCGGATGTGGCGCCGAGCCGCGTGGACCGTTCGGCTGATTAACCGTCACATCGGCGAGCCAGGCCATGATTTTGGTTCCCCGATCTCGAGACTCGTGGGGGCGAACCAGTTCGGGCCTCTCGTCGATAAACGAGGTGCTCACATCGCCCTCAGCAAAGTCTGCGTCTGCCAGGACCGCCGCCAAGAAGGAGATGTTCGTCGAAACTCCTCGGATTCGAAACTCAGCGAGGGCGCGACGTGCACGTTGCACCGCCGTGGGGAAATCCCGGCCACGCGCGGTGAGTTTCGCGAGCATCGAGTCGAAGTACGGACTCACCTGCGCGCCAGCATAAATGGTTCCGCCATCCAGCCGAATGCCCGCACCGCCCGGTGAACGGTAGGTCGTGATTTGTCCCGTGTCTGGTCGAAACCCTTCGGCTGGATCCTCGGTGGTGATACGACACTGCAGGGCCGCACCGCGCACAGAGATCTTGTCTTGGGTCAGGCCCAGCTCGGCAAGACTTTCGCCGGATGCAATGCGCATCTGCGCCTGCACCAGGTCAACGTCCGTAACTTCTTCGGTAACGGTGTGCTCAACCTGGATCCGGGGGTTCATCTCGATGAAGACGTGCTGCCCGGCACGAGGGCCGGCCGTCTCAACGAGAAACTCCACGGTGCCCGCATTCCGATACCCAATGGAACGGGCGAACGCAATGGCATCGTCGTGCAGGGCTTGGCGCAGTTCCTCAGAGAGATTGGGGGCGGGAGCAATTTCTACCACCTTCTGGTGGCGGCGCTGAATCGAACAATCCCGCTCAAAAAGATGCACGGTCTCCCCGGAAGAATCGGCCAGGATTTGTACCTCGATGTGGCGCGGCCTCGCTACCGCCTGCTCGACAAACATTCGCCCGTCGCCAAAGGCGCTGACCGCCTCGCGCATTGCTGCCTCGAGCGCAGCCGGCAGGTCGTCGCGTGTGTCAACGCGCCGCATGCCGCGACCGCCGCCCCCGGCAACGGCCTTGGCGAAGATGGGGAAGCCGATACGGTCTGCTTCGGCGATGAGATGGTCGATGTCATCGCTGGCATCGGACGAACTGAGCACGGGAACGCCAGCCGCGATGGCGTGCTGTTTTGCCGTGACCTTATTGCCAGCCATCTCGAGCACGGATGCCGGTGGCCCAATGAAGGTGATGCGGTTGGCCGCGGCGGCTTCGGCAAGTTCGGGATTTTCGGAGAGGAATCCATAACCTGGATAAATGGCGTCTGCGCCGGAGTTCTTTGCGACGCGAATGATTTCGGTGACGTCAAGATAGGCATGTACGGGATGACCTTCGACGCCAATCTGGTAGGCCTCATCAGCTTTCTCACGATGCATCGAACCTCGGTCTTCCCACGGGAAAACCGCCACGGTCTTAGCTCCCAGCTCAAAAGCTGCCCGAAACGCTCGAATAGCGATTTCGCCGCGGTTCGCCACCAGGATTTTCTTGAACACCAGATGACCCTCCCGTCGCACCCCTGCGACGACTCAGTTTTGTTGCCAGCTCATTTAGGTAGTCCCATGCTAGTGAAGGTAACTTAGGTTGCGTGCATGTACTGAGTCTGAGCTCTCTCAAGGGCGGCGTGGGTAAGACCACTGTCACGCTCGGGCTTGCCTCATCCGCCTTTTCACGGGGAATTCGCACCCTCGTGGTGGACTTCGATCCGCAATCAGACGTCTCGACCGGTCTGGGTGTGCAGAACCGAAACCGCCTGACCGTGGCGGATGTCATCGCAACCCCCAAAATCAAGGTTATTCGCCAGGCCGTTGCTCCCACCTCGTGGTCCACACCAGGGCGCATGGCTGTTGACGTGATGATTGGTTCGCCCTCGGCAGTCAACTTTGACGGACCGCACCCCACCTCCCGAGAAATCTGGCGTCTCGAAGAGGCGCTCGCGCTCATCGAGACCGAATACGATCTGGTGCTCATCGACTGTGCGCCAAACCTCAACGCTCTTACCCGCATGGCCTGGGCGGCCAGCGACCGAGTAGGGGTCGTATCTGAACCGGGGTTGTTTTCGGTGGCCGCAGCCGATCGGGCTCTTCGCGCCATCGAAGACGTGCGACGCGGACTCAGCCCCCGCCTGCAGCCGCTCGGACTGATCGTCAATCGCGTGCGAAATGCGTCGGTGGAACATCAGTTCCGCGTTCAGGAGTTGCGTGAGATGTTTGGGCCACTGGTGCTGAGTCCCCTGTTGCCCGAACGCACATCACTTCAGCAGGCACAGGGTGCCGCTCAACCGGTGCACGCGTGGCCCGGCGAGGCTGCCGCCGAAATGGCGCAGAATTTCGACCTGCTTCTCGAGCGCGTCATGCGCAACGTGCGCTAGCGCCCGTCCCCGAGGACGGCTGTCACCCGCTTATCCGATTTTGCGGATACGGCGCAGGGTTACCTCGTCGTTGGGGTCGATCTGCTCCGTGCTCATCTCGATCAGGCTCGACTCAACCTCGCGAACGACTTTGCCGACGGCAATTCCAAACACGCCCTGTCCCCGCGAGAGCAGGTCAATGACTTCGTCGTTTGAGGTGCAGAGGTAGACCGAGGCGCCATCACTCATCAGGGTGATCTGCGCAAGGTCGTACAGGCCCTCCGCCTGCAACTGGTCGATAGCCACGCGAACCTGCTGCAGGGTGACACCCGCGTCGAGGAGTCGCTTGACCAGCTTGAGCTTGAGAATGTCGCGAAACCCGTAGAGACGTTGCGACCCCGAGCCCGAGGCGTCGCGAACCGTGGGGACAACAAGGCTGGTACGAGCCCAATAATCGAGTTGGCGGTATGAGATTCCGGCGGCTCGTGCAGCGATTGCTCCGCGGTAGCCAACCGAGTCGTCGTGTTGCGGCAGGCCGTCGGTAAAGAGCAGACCCGTGTCTAGCGTTTCCCGCTCAGGGGTGATGTCAGCCATGGCTTCTCCTCTTGACCCAAACCTTTACCTTCAACGGCGTGTTGAAGCTTTATTAATCTACTCAGTAGACAACCGCGCGAGGGTATTTGCGCACATCGTTCTCTCGGCGTGTCGGAAGACACGAATAACCCGTCAGTCCTCAGGCTACGCCTAGGAGAGGTTCTTGGATATGACGGCGCGCAACAAAAACGCACGAACAACATCCATGTGTGCCGACAACTCGCTGGCCCGGCTGTGTGCGCGAGCCCTCGTGGCCACATCATTTTTCTTCTGAACGGCCGAAAGCGCGCGCTCAATCAACGCAAACTCGCGTTCAGCTGCAGTGCGCAGCGTCGAAAGGTGACGCGGCTCAATTCCCGAACGCTGCAGTTCGACGAGAGCGCTCAAGACGTCAACCGACTCTTGCCCAAACGATTCCGCCGCGGGAAGGAATCCTGCCGAGACGGCATCCTGAACGAGATTGCTCGACGCTCCGGCCGCCTTCGCCAGTTCGGGCCGGGTAAACCTCTGCGGCGTGACGAGCCCCGAATCGTTGGCGAGACCCAACGCCTGCGGCAGACCCGATAGGTCGCCTCCGGTAGCGGCCTCGAGGTGATCCTTAATCACACGCAGCGGCAGATACTGGTCGCGTTGCATGACGAGGATGAGACGCAGTCGTTCGATGTCACTCGGCGAAAACTTGCGATAGCCAGACTCGGTGCGCGACGGCGCGACCAAACCCTGCTCTTCGAGGAAACGGAGTTTCGACGGGCTCAAATCAGGAAAGTCGGGAGACAGCTTTGCCAGGACCTGTCCGATGCTCAGGAGACCCCGTTGACTCTGCCCGACATTGCGGGCGGCTACGGCCACGCCTACGCCCCCATGCCGTGGCGTGACCCAAAGTAGGTCAGCCGAAACTTTCCGACCATCACCTCGATGCCATCGATTAAAGCGGCACGTTCGACGAGTTGACCGGCCACGTAAGTGCCATTGAGCGAGCCGAGGTCGTGCACGTCAAACCCGTGGGGAGTGCGCCGAAACTCAGCGTGCTGACGAGAGACCGTCACGTCGTCGAGAAAGATGTCGGAATCAGGGTGGCGACCAGCAACGTTGACATCGTGGTCGAGCAAGTAGCGCGCGCCTTGGTCTGGTCCTCGGCGAACAATCAACAAGGCCGAGTTTCGCGGAAGTGCGGCAATGACGTCACGCTCGTCGGGAGCGAGGTCGTCGATGTCGGCAACAGATCCGGCAAAGTCAGAAGAAGGAAAAGCGCTGGTATCGGTCGGCTCCGCTGGCGACCCGTGTGCTTCTAATTTTTTCTCAGTAGTCATTGTGTGCAACCCCTCCTTCTAACAATCACACTACTGGATGAAGTTGCCCCCTAAAATAGTGGAAACGAAAGGTTGCCCTCCATGGATGCTCTCATTGTCTGTCTCTGGATTCTTGCCGGAATCTGCGCCCTCACCTGGGTGCTCTCACTCATCACCAGGGAATACTCGTGGGTCGACCGGATCTGGTCGATCATCCCGATTGCCTACGTCTGGGTCTTCGCCGGGTTCGCCGGGTTCGCCGACGCCCGACTCAATGTCATCGCGATCCTCGTGACACTGTGGGGCGCGCGCCTCACCTTCAACTTTGCGCGCAAGGGTGGCTACGCACCGGGCGGTGAAGACTACCGCTGGGAGATCATGCAGCAGCGCATCACCGGTTGGAAGTGGCACGTCTTCAACTTCTTCTTCATCGTCATCTTTCAGAACGCTCTCCTGTTACTCATCTCGCTTCCCTCGTTCACGGCTTACGAGAACCGAGGAACGCCGTTTAGTGTGCTCGACCTGATCGTGACGGTTGCCTTCGTCGGTTTGCTGGTGATGGAAACCGTTGCCGACCAGCAGCAATGGAACTTCCACCAGTGGAAGAAGAAGGAAGTTGCCGCCGGTCGCACACCGCAACCCGGCTTCCTCACGACCGGACTCTTTTCGACGTCTCGCCACCCCAACTTCTTTGCTGAACAGGCTCAGTGGTGGGTGCTCTTCTTCTTCGGTGCCATTGCCGCGGATTCTGTCATGCAGTGGACCATCGTCGGCCCCGTCCTGTTGACAGCCCTCTTCATCGGGTCGTACCGCTTGGCCGAGGAAATCTCATCGTCCAAGTACCCGGACTACGCGGAGTACCAGAAGCGCGTCAGCCCGCTGATTCCCTGGTTCCCTCGTCGTGAAGAGGAAGCCTCTACGGCCAAGGCCTGATACCCGCAGACCGAATCGCCTCAGAACGCCACACATCCAAAACACTTTATCGTGCTGAAGTTATCGGTAATCATTCCTTCGTATAACGATTCGGAGATGCTGAGACAGTGTCTCTCAGCTCTTGCTTCCCAAACCGTTAGGGCTTGGGAAGTCGTGGTCGTTGATAACGCCAGCACCGACAACACTGCTGAGGTAGCGCGTTCATTTGGCGCACGTGTGGTTTTTGAATCCGTCAAAGGAATTCCTTCGGCAACGGCCGCCGGATTTGACGCTGCCCGTGGCGATGTTTTTGGTCGCCTCGATGCGGATTCCGTTCCCCAGCCGGACTGGTGTGAGCGCGTCATCGAGGCATTTTCAGAAAACCCTCACCTTGCCGCCATCACCGGTTCAGCAGACTTTTACGGGGGCCGCAAGTTAACGAACTGGGTAGGGAGAAATATCTACATCAACGGGTACCTGTGGTCTGCCGAATGGGCTCTCGGACACCCGCCCATTTTCGGATCAAACTGCGCCCTCAGTAGCTCCACATGGGATCGCATTTCATCGCAGGTTCACCGAGACATACGCACGGTCCATGATGACCTCGACATCAGCATTGCTCTTCATCCCGACATGGAGGTTCTGGTCGATAACAACCTCCGCGTGGCAGTGTCCGCACGGCCCTTCGACTCTGCCCGCGGACTCGCCCGACGGCTGTGGTGGGCGTACACTACGGTGCGCGTTAATTGGAAGGAAGAATCGCTGATCGATCGTCGCCGCCGACATCGCGTTGGTAAAGGTTGATGAGGTCCCTCGTGACTTGGTGCGGAGCAAATTCACAAGGGCTGTGACCCGTGGGGTACACGACAAAGTCTGCTTCGATGCTTTGCGCGAAAGCGGCGTGCTCGTCCCGCCTCCAGAGGTCGTGCTCTCCGACCATGACAAGCTTGGGGATTGGAGCGGCCCGAAGTTCGGTCCGAAGGTCGGGATGTTTCATCATCGCTCCAATCATGTCGCCTACGCTGTCTCGTCGCGTCAGCTCAAATCGGGCGCGAACAAACTCGAGTCTCTCCGGCGGCGCGGGAATGATGTTTTTCTTGATTCCCCAAATCATGAGGGCTCCACCTACGCGACCGGACACGAATAGCGAAATCCAGCCAATCCTCTTAATTCCCGCGAAGGCATTTCCCGGGCTAGGTGGTGCACTGAGAAAAGCAAGACTCAAAAAAAGATCCGGGCGTCTGGCATAAGCAACCTGAGCCACGGTCCCAGCAAAGGAGTACCCGAGAACGTGTGAAGGTCCGGGATGTCGTTCAAGAAATGCGATCATGTCATCCACGAAAAGGTCGATGTCGTAATGTTTTCGCGGCGGCACCAGATTTTCCGGGCCGGCCCCAAACGATTCATACTGACCGGCAAGATCGTAGCTCTCCACAAAGTAACCGCCCTGAATGAAAAGGGGCATCATTCGTTGGAAGTCTTCTTTAGATCCGGTCAGTCCCGGAATCAGAACAACGCGCTCACGAGAAGGATCACCAGCGTGAATCAACGCATGCGTCCCGCTGGGAGCATCGAACGTCTGGCGGTTTACTCCGGTCGGTAATTCAGCCCAGTCGATGGGTTCGAGTGCATCGTCAAGGTCACTCGCGGTGGCATGGAAGTCGGTCACAGTAAATCATTTTGCCGGAAGTTAGGCTGGCGAAAAACACCTCGTGCTAGTCGGCGGCCGCTAACTGTCCGCAGGCGCCATCGATGTCGCGGCCACGCGTGTCTCGAACGGTGGTGGGAATGCCGGCAGCTTCAAGTCGACGAACAAACTCGTTTGTCGTTGCACGCGTCGAGGCCGTCCACACGGAGCCCGGTGTGGGGTTGAGCGGAATCGGGTTGACGTGCACCCAACCGCGTCCACGCTCGTTCAGTTTTTCGCCCAGCAGGTCGGCTCGCCAACCGTGGTCGTTCATGTCTTTGATGAGTGCGTACTCAATGGACACGCGGCGACCGGTCTTCTCAAAGTAGGCCCGAGCGGCATCCAATACCTCGTCCACCTTCCAGCGGGAGTTCACGGGTATCAGTTCGTCGCGCAGTTCGTCGTCGGGTGCGTGCAGAGACAGCGCAAAAGTTAGGGGCAGATTCTCGTCGGCGAGTCGAGCGATTCCCGGAGCCAAGCCCACAGTTGAGACCGTGATGTTTCGGGCCGACATTCCCAGCCCGTGTGGTTGCGGCTCCACCATGCACCGAATGGATCGCATCAGTCGGTTGTAGTTGGCGAGCGGCTCCCCCATGCCCATGAAGACGATGTTGCTCACGCGCTCGAGCGTGGTCTCCCCCGCGCGCTTGCCACCCAACTCTCCGTTGGCAATGGCACGGTTTGCACGCACAATCTGCTCCACGATTTCAGCCGCCGACATGTTGCGCGTCAGCCCGGCTTGACCCGTAGCACAGAAGGGGCAATTCATGCCGCACCCGGCCTGTGACGACACGCACAGCGTGATACGCCCGGGGTAACGCATGAGCACCGACTCCACGAGAGCGCCGTCAAACAGGCGCCACAGAAACTTGATGGTGTCGCCCTTGTCGGTTTGCAGCCGCTTTACCTCCGTGAGGAGCGGGGGTAGGCACGCAGCCACGAGTGCTTCCCGACCCTCGGCGGGGAGATCGGTCATGTCCTCCGGAAAGGAGGTGTAGTGCGTGAAGTAGTGCGTGGCAATCTGTTTGGCGCGGAACTTCGGTAAACCCAGATCAGTGACGACGCCCTCCCGTTCGTCGCGGGTGAGGTCGGCAAAGTGCCGTGGGGGCTTAGCCCCGCGGGGGGCATCGAACTCGAGGAGCGGTTTTCCGGCCGAATCAGTTCGCTGTGCCCAACCCTCAGTACGCGGGCGAATCTGTAGTGTCTTTCGCTCACCGCTCATTCCTCAAGGCTAGCGGTTGGCAGAATTATCACCCGTGACGAAACCGGAATAAAGAAGTGGGGCATGTCGGCTAACCGACATGCCCCACCATAACAACTGCTTTAGAAGGGCGCGCCAACTGCGGTCGCCCAAGCCTGATCAACACTGAACCCGCCAGCGGGCGTAACGCGCAAGAAGACCACGGTGGCTGGCTCACGGTTACCGTTCTCGGGATCAATGGTGACCGACCCCGTGGCACCCTGCCAATCCTTCACACCGTTGAGGTAGTCGATCAACTTAGCCTCGTCGGTGCCACCCGCCGCTGCGACGGCCTCGGCAAAGAGCTTCACTGAGTCGTAGACGTAGGGAGACCAGGTTCCCGGTGCCAGCTCAAAGGCCTCGTCATACGCTGCGACGAAGCCCGCGCCCTGAGGGAAGTCCGTCGGCGAGGGCACTCCCACGAGCGAGCACGCCTGGGCAACTTCAACACTGCCGGCGTTGGTGATGTAGCCCGGGTCGTAAGCGCCGTAGTCAAGCACGCACGGCTGAGTCATTTTGAGAGCGAAGACGTTCTGTGCGATCACGGCACCCTCGGGGAAGTAGGTGGCGACGTAGACAGCATCGGCGCCCGCCGTCGTTGCTTCGGTGAGCGCGCTCGTGTAGTCGGTGCCTCCGGGCTGAATCGGAAGGTAGGCGGGAACGGTGATTCCGTCCTTCTCAAATTCCGACTTGAGCGTTTCGGCAATTCCCACGGTGTAGTCGGTGGTCTCATCGTAAATAATCGCCACAGACTTTGCCCCGAGCCACTCTTTCATGCCGTCAGCGGCCACGGGAGCGATCTGGTAGTCCATGGGCTGGAGGGTGTATCCCAAGGAATTGGTCTGGCTGTTGGTGGTGAGGCGGATGGGCACGATGCCTGCCTCAACATAAAGGGGAAGCGTCTTGATGCCCACACCCGAGTTGTAGGGGCCCACGACACCGTCGAGGCCGGCCTCAATCGCGGCGGCGGCGGCAGTAACACCGGTGTCGGGATCGGCCGCATCGTCAATGGGCACAATCTCAATCTGGCGACCGTCCACGCCACCCGCAGCGTTGATCTCATCAGCGGCGAGTTGAGCACCGCGAAGCATGTCTTCGCCGGTCACCGCCTGCTCGCCCGACAGGGGAGCCTCGAGGCCAATCCGCAGGGGATCCGACGAACCTCCCATCGCGCAGCCCGTGAGGGCCAACGCTGACACTCCGACA
>JAIOXH010000041.1 GCA_021741765.1 Aurantimicrobium sp.
TCTGGTCAAGCCCCTGCGAGACAACGACTATCGACTTCACGATCACTATCAACGCCTGTTTGATCAACTCGAACGACTCCCACTCGCCGAAGACGTCTTTGTGCGGGCCGCCCAACTGCGGGCAGATTCGGGGGTGGGCATGCAAGACGCGATTCACGTTGCCGCGGCCCAGCGCCACGAGTGCGGCCAACTGTGGACCACGGATGCGCGGCTGGCCAAACAGTATCCCGGCTTCGCCCGAAACGTTCTCACTTAGGGCTCGCCGTAGACTGTTGCTTTGAGCAACGGCTCGGCATGAATTCTCGGGAGGTGAACCATCGTGCCCAAGGAACGCGGCGAAAAAGTGGTGGCCACCAACCGTAAGGCGCGCCACGATTACCTCATCGAAGACACGTTTGAGGCGGGAATGGTGCTGAATGGCACCGAGGTCAAGTCGCTTCGCGCGGGCCGAGCATCCCTTGTTGACGGCTATGCCTTTGTGGAGAACGGCGAGTGCTGGCTCGACGCGGTGCACATTCCCGAGTACACGCAGGGCACCTGGAACAACCACTCGCCCCGGCGCAAGCGCAAGCTGTTGCTACACAAGACCGAGATCGTGAAGCTGGGTCAGAAGATCAAAGAGGGCGGCTACACGCTCGTGCCGCTCAAGCTGTATTTCACCGACGGCCGCGCCAAGGTGGAGCTGGCGCTCGCCAAGGGCAAGAAGGATTACGACAAGCGCCAGGCGCTGCGCGAGCGGCAAGATAAGCGCGAGGCAGATCGCGCCATTTCGGCCCGGCGCAATCTCGGCGACTAGCTCTCGCGGCACCCGCACCCCCGCTTCGATCCGGCGGCCCGGGCTAACTCTCGCGGGCGGAATGTTTATTGTCAGGCGCGCGTTGTAACATGACGAAGCACCACGAATTATTCATTCGCTCGCGTGCACGCCCGGTTTTACCGCCGGCAAACAACTCAACAGTGTGTGATGTGACCAGCCTCCGCAGTGAGCGTTGCCTTCGGGCGGCGTATCCAGTGCGGGCCACTCATGGGGATGATCGGTTTCGACATTGCCTGCGAGCGGGAGAGAAGCGGGTCGAGGATGCGGAGCTATCTCGTAAACGCTCTCCGCAAACTATAGGTGCCAATACAAAGCGCGCCGACTTCGCCCTCGCTGCCTAGAGCAACGAGCCAGAAGTCCGTCGGTATGAAGGTCTGTTCTCGCCTTCGTTCTCGGCGTCATTAAGAGAACTTGCCGTGAGATGACGTCTGAGCGCCTCACGGGACATTTACTCGGGCTGGGCTCGTCGACTTAGGTGCCAGTGACAAAGGTCGGAGCCGAGTAGAACGCTTTCACTTGCTACACCCGTAGAAGACTCACAATCACAGCAGTGGACGGGGGTTCAATTCCCCCCATCTCCACAACGAGCAATGCGCTCGGCTGGCACATCACACTCTGTTGTTTTTCCTGCATCGACGGAGACACGAACACACCTCCTCGAGACTCGAGCGGTTTAGTCTTGTTCCATGACTGAAAATGAACTCCTCGGGCTCTGGCAGAAGGCTCGCCTTCACCTCGTGATCTCGCAGATGGCTCCCACGTTCCTGCTCATTGCCACCGTGGCCCTTTTTCCGCTCGGACTTGGCCAGTCACCGATCGTCGTTCGCCTGGCCGCTCTCGGCATCCTGCTCGCTTCGGGGATCCTGGGGGCACTCGTTCAGTTTTCCAGTGCCGCCGAAGCCCAGGCCGTGGCGGCAGATCTGGTCGCGCTCAAGACGCGCTCTGCCACCAGTGAGCGGGCCATCTCAGTCGCGCCGTGGCTCAATGTGGTCAAGTTTGTGACCCCTGCCATCTTTGGCGTTATCTTTCTTCTCCTGATGGCCGCGCTGTTGTTGTTCGGTCGATAAGCCGGAAGTTCTTGTCACACTTTCTTGCTGGGTTTTGAGCGGGCACGTCGCACCATCTCCAACAACACGTATACGACAACGCCAATCACCAGACCCCAGATGAGATCGATAAACAGCACACTGACTGCCGTAACGACATAGACCACTCGGTTGGACCACGTTGTTTGCAGTGCCTCGCGAATGCTCGTGGGGTTGGCAATGCGCCACGACGTGCCGAGAAGTACTCCGGCCAACACGGCGAGAGGGATGGCTGACACCAACGGCGCGAGACCAAAGACGAGCACCAGTAGTACCAGGGCGTGAATCGCTGAGGCGAAGCGGGTTCGCGCGCCCGCGTGAACGTTAACGGCCGTGCGGGCGATCGCGCCCGTTGCCGGCATTCCGCCAGCAAACGCTGAGCCGATGGTGGCGAGCCCCTGCCCGATGAGTTCGGCGTTTGACCTGTGTCGGGCATGTTCAGCCGGTCGGTCGTGGTTGGCCATGGCGTCGGCCACGCGCGCGGCCATCAGCGACTCGACGGCCCCCAGAAGCGCAATGGAGATTGCCGGCAGAATCAGTTCGCCAAAATTGATGTCGGGGATAGGGGTGCCCCAGTTAAATACGTCACCAGCCGGAAGGGCCCCAATCACCGACGTATCGATGCCGAAGACAAACACGGCGAGGGAGACGGTGACAATAGCCACCGCGCTGGCGGGCACCCAGACGAGGGCATGAAAGCGACGGCGCAGCAACGACCACACGATCTTGATGGCCAGCGTAGTGAGCACGATGGCGATGGCGGCAACATGCAACGGTGAGGCCATTGCGCTGACAACGGTAGAGACCGCAATCGCGACCGGATTCTCACCGTCGCCACGCGACACATCGAGAACTAGGGGCACCTGTTGCAGGGCAATGATGAAGGCAATCCCGAGCGTGAAACCCTCCATGACCGACCACGGAACCTTCTCCACGAAGCGGCCAAGTCGCGCCAGGCCCATCGCGATGATGATCACTCCGGCCATCAGTCCCAGCAGAAACAGCGCTGACGTACCCCACTTGGCAATGATGGGTATCAAAATGACGGTCATGGCACCAGTGGGGCCACTCACCTGAAACTCCGATCCCCCCAGAATGGCAGCTATGAGGCCAGCGATCACGGCCGTGGCAATGCCCGAGGCTGCACCCGCACCCGAGGTCACTCCAAACCCGAGAGCCAGGGGGAGCGCAACAAGCGACACGGTGAGGCCGGCCACTAGGTCGAATCGCCACGTGCGGGGAAAAGCGCGAATCGCTTTAGGGAGACTCACTCCTTCACTATACGTCGGCAACCTTCTCGAGTATCGCGCCAGCGCGCTGGTAATCTGTCACCCGTGGCTCTGTAAAAACTTCGCTTTGCCACAGAAAGAGGAATGATCATGGGTTACACAAAAATCGACGTCATGACCGAGACCGGTTATGTAGTTCTCGACATGTACGACCAAGCGAAAGACCCCAAGGAATGGCTCGACATCGAATATGTCGACTGGAAGTCATCCGGCGTTACGCGTTTCGCCCCCCTCGCCAGTGCTTTTGGTGAGATGGAGTGCAACGGATTCTGGAACCACACCCCGCCACGCACCGACAAAGACGGCGTGTGGGTTCAGGCAAACATCGACGTTGCTCCCATTCTCAAGAAGCGCGCCGAAGAGCCCGGAGCCAACATCGGCCGTTGCCGCGTGATTGAGCTTCAGCCCAACGAATACGGCGATGCGCTCTACAACATGCACCAGGACGACAACAACCGGTTGAACCCGGATGGCACTGGCTGGATTGTTCGTGGATTCTTCAACCTCACAGACAACCCTGACTCGATGATGATCCTGCGCGAGGACCGCTTTGATCCGTCCACCGAGATTCGTATTCCGCTTCCCGCCGGTGCGCAGATTATCGTCGACACGCAGCGATTCTGGCACGCCGTGTGGCACCAAGGCGCCGAGCCCCGCTACTGCCTCATCACGTCGTGGGAGTCCGGCCCCGAGCTCGATGCCTACATTGCCAAGCACCACGGCAAGACCAAGGCCGAGAATTACCCGCTCACCACGGAGCAGTCTGAGAAAGCCGAAGCTCACTTCCGCCGTCGCGTTGACGAGCGTGCGGCAGCACTGGCTGCCAAGGGCATCGTTGACGAGGGAGTGAAAGACCCGGAGGCCTAGAAAACGCGAATCGCCGATTGAGTA
This sequence comes from Aurantimicrobium sp., assembly GCA_021741765.1. Taxonomy (GTDB): domain Bacteria; phylum Actinomycetota; class Actinomycetes; order Actinomycetales; family Microbacteriaceae; genus UBA963. The sequence continues at coordinate 4,083 of JAIOXH010000041.1, forward strand.
GGCGCGCAAGCGCCGTATCGAAACGGGTCGCTGGTTGAGTAGGCGCGCAAGCGCCGTATCGAAACGGGTCGCTGGTTGAGTAGGCGCGCAAGCGCCGTATCGAAACCATGTGCAGGTTTCGATACGCCCACGTGGTGGGCTCCTCAACCGGCGATTCGAGTTGCTACGACCACGTGGTGGGCTACTCAACCGGCGATTGCTTCGCTCAGCCCACTTCGCGGGCTGAGCAACCGGGCGCTACAGAAATTCGACCAGGCCATACTTTCGGATTCGCTCGTACAACGTGCCGCGCGATACGCCGAGTATTTGAGCCGCGGTGGACTTGTTGCCTGCAGACGCGCGAAGCGTGGATAAAATTGCGTCGCGCTCGACCGTTTCGAGCAATTTGAGTCCTCGTGCGCCGACTGACCCGTCTGTCGAAGTGCCCTGTTGGACGGTGAGTTGGGCTACCGCGAGAGGATCGAACACGAGCGACGTGATTGTCTCAAGACCATCCGCTTTGTGTCGAATTATCGTCACTTTCTGGCCATTTGGCAGTTGAGAGGCCCTGCATTCGGGTCTGAGGCTCTCCACAAAGCTACGAATGTCACCATGGGTGAGTCGGAGGTTCTCTACGTCCTTGTCTTCTATGACCATGCTCGAATCGAAAGTGATAACGGGACTCTTTGTCACTTCCTTGGTCCGAATATGAGAATCAAGGAGTCGGCGCTGGCCTGAGCGCAGACCGAGCGATAAGACCTGCTGGAATCCGTTAACGAGAGTTCTGAGAGCGATGCGAAGGTGCTTGTTCTCATCTACTGCCATGCACGTGATGTTGACAGCGCCCAGGACCTGCGACGTCATGGGGTGAAGAACAGGACTCGCGGCACACACGAGGTTCCTCCAGCGCGTGTTGAAATGCTCGTCTCCGGTGACGATTACGGTTTGCTGAGATGCGAGCGCGAGTGACACACCGCTGGGCCCAACAACAGCTTCGTTTATGAGCGCCCCCCGCACCACATTCGCGCGGTCAAGTTCTTTGCGGAATAGTCCAGAGGCCGCCCACTCATACGTGACGACCCCTTGCGGGTCGGAAAAAGAGATCCACGTGTTCGTGTCGTCCAGTAGGGCCGCAGTCGTGTCGATGACCTTTCGAGCGGCTTCAGCGAGTTCACTTTTCGTGTCAAAATCCACGTCGTGTTCGGTGACTTCGACCGAATCAGGACGCAGTCCATTACGAAGCGCGCGATCCCACGAGTCTCGAATGAGGTCATCGTGAGGAATCAGCACGCGCGGTAATGAATTCAGAACAGAGTTTGACAACGTTGTCTCCTCGTTATTCGAACCTCGTGCAGTTCTTCAGACATTTCTTACAGTTCCTCAGATATTAGGCGTAGTCGATTCAGTTGTACAAGTTCTAGACACTTACGTGAAAAATCCCTATTCGGTCATTCAGGATAAGAACACTCAGCGATAAGAAGAGGCGTGGGGAAAGCACTCCTGCATTCTCCCAAGCAAATTCGCTGCTTTATGGCCCGATTCCAAGAGGAGTAAATAAAATGTCAGGACGCCTGAAGGGTAAATCGGTCCTCGTGACTGGCGCTGGTAGCGGCATGGGGCGAGTTATCTCCATTGCTTGCGCGGCAGAGGGAGCTCAGGTCACCGCGGTTGATATGAACGTAGATTCAGCCACCGCAACGAGTGATGAGATTGTGAAAGCTGGTGGAAAGGCCATCTCCGTCGCGGGAAACGTGACGCAACGTAGTGATGTGGCTGCCGCTGTTGCTGCGTCCGTCGAGGCTTTCGGCAAGTTGGACGTGATGTTCAACATTGCGGGAATGATCAAACCGGCGCACTTCATGGACACGACCGAAGAGAACTTCCGAAACACGTTGGATGTTAACGCGCTAGGAACCCTCATCACGCAGCAAGAAGCAGCGAAGCAGATGATTAAGCAGGGCCACGGCGGAAAGCTCATTCTGGTGTCTTCCATCGCCGGCCGTCAGGGTTATCCGGACTTTTCCGCTTATTGCGCCAGCAAGTTTGCCGTGAATGCTCTCAACCAGTCTGCCGCTCACTCGCTGGCCCAGCACAAAATTACCAGCAACGCTTTTGCTCCTGGCGTCGTAGACACCCCACTGTGGAAGCAGCTGGACCTCGATCTGGTTGCTATTGGAAGCTCAGAAAAACCTGGCGAGGCGTATGAGGCATTCTCAGGTGCAAACCTGATTGGTCGAAAAGGGGTTTCCGAGGATGTCATCGGAACGGCTCTCTTCTTGGCTTCGTCAGACTCCGACTACATGACCGGCCAAATCATCATGATCGATGGCGGCATGGTTCTCGTTTAGAAATTTGTTTGACCTGGCACGTTCACATCAACAGCAATAAAGAGATAAAAGGAGAAAGAAATGAAGGTTGGTCTTTTTGGAATGCCGATGAACCCCGGTCACCGGCCCCAGAGCGAAACGTATGACGAGGTGGCAGAGCGCATCATCCTCGCCGACAAGCTTGGCTTTGAAGAAGTATTCCTCGGTGAGCACGTATCGTGCCTGACCGAGCCGGTGCCCTCGCCGCTGATTTTCTTGGCGGCTCTGATCCACCGTACGAAGAACATTCGACTGGGCACGGGTGTTAGTGCTCTGCCGAACCACCACCCCGCACACGTTGCTGGTCAAATCGCTCAGTTTGATCACATGTCTCGTGGCCGCGTCAACTTCGGCATCGGCCCCGGTGGTCTGGCCAGTGACATGGAGCTTTTCAACGTTCTTGACAACGAGAAGCGCGGAAAGATGATGTACGAAGCTATCGATATCATTCTTGACATCTGGAAGAGCAACCCCCCCTACAAGTACAAGACCGAGTTCTACGACTTCGGAATTCAGGAAATGATTATCCCTGAGCTCTTTGTAGGAACCATGCTCAAGCCCTACCAGAAGGCCCACCCGCCCATTTTCTCGACGGCGATGTCGCCGAACTCGGAGAGCGTCAAGGTCGCCGTGCAGCGTGGCTGGTCGCCCATGTCGGCAAACTTCTGTGGTGAGTTCGTTATCGCGAGCCACGGAAAGAAGATTGCTGAAGGCTTTGAAGAGATGGGTCAGGAGCCCAACTTCGACAGCTGGCGCGTCGCACGCAACATCGTGATTCGCGACTCTGAGGCCGAGGCCGAAGATGCCGCCCTGAACCCCGATGGTGGCAACTACTTCTACATCGACTACCTGTGGAAGGTCCTCGTGGCCGCCAACTACACGGCAGTTATGAAGGAAGACCCCAACATGCCCGATGCGGATGTCAAGATCAGTGACCTGCTGAACGACATTGTCATCTACGGAACGGCCGACACCGTTGCGCAGAAGATTCAGGCTATGCGCGACCGCGTAGGTAACTTCGGTCACCTGCTCATGGCAATCATGGACGGTGAGGGAAAGAACGACGCGGGCGAACGTCAGACGATGACCGCTCTTGCGAACGACGTCCTTCCCAAGATCAACAGCATGTCGAAGGTACCGGCATAGTCACCACGTAACAGCACGGAGGGGAGACCGCCAGCAACTTCGGGCGGTCTCGCCTCCGTGTTCTACTGCCATCAACCGCCGTCATGAAAAAACACACAGGAGTCAACACTATGGACGATGTTTCACCGAGTGAATTTGCCGATCTTGCAATTTCTTTAGATGCATACAAGAATCTTTTCCGCAATCACCCCGGTGGCGTCTCAGTAATTACCGTAGACGGTGAACGGCCAGCTGGCTTTACAGCAACCTCGGTCATCTCCGTTTCGGCCGAGCCACCCCTGTTGGTCTTCAGCCTCAACAAGTCCACGTCCAGCTGGCCGATTGCGGAACACGCCCCCTCCGCGGTCGTACACTTTCTGTCAAAAGACGACAAAGGCATCGCCGACCGGTTTGCCACGTCTGGCATAGACAGATTCGCGGGTCTCGAATACACCATCCTCGAATCGGGAGAGGCTCTCATCGCTGGGGTACAGACCTGGGCCCAGGGGAAAATTATTAGCCGGGTTGATCTCGGTGCCAGTGTTCTTTTTGTCCTGCACATTGAAAATTCTTCTGCGGCGGATCTCCATGCGCCGCTGGTCTATCAGTCACGAAACTACTACCACCTCGGTGACAGCAATCAAGTTTCTTAGCAGTGAACGTTGGGCGCCCGCCTCGCAGCTCACGGGCGAGGGCTTGAGTTTGTTACGTCCGGATTCTCAGTCTCTTTAGGCTGTCCTTATGGGCGGAGTCCTCGTAGCGTTTGCCATTATCGGCCTCGCCATTGCCGTCGGATATTTGTCTGCGAAATTTCGGCTCGTCTCAGCTGAGCACGGTCCAATTCTTAACAAGGTTGCCTTCTACGTCTTTAGTCCGGCTCTGCTGTTTTCGGTTCTTGCCCAAACCTCTGCAGAGAAGCTGGTGTCCCCCGTTTTGGGCGTGGTTATTGCTGCGAGCTTTCTGACGGCCGTCACGTTTGTCGTGATTTCTCGCTTTTTCTTTAGGCGCGGTGTCGCTGCTACGACGATGGGCCTCGTGGGCAGCACCTACCTAAACTCGAACAATATTGGCTTGCCCGTTTCGGTATTCGTGATTGGCGATATTAGTTTTTTTGCGCCACTGCTCATGATTCAGTTGGTGTTGTTTTTACCCATCATCCTTATCGTGATGCAGCTGTCGACAAACAAGGGCGATTCAGTATGGAAAACGCTGGGGTCCACTCTTCTGAATCCCCTCATTCTGGCAACCGTCGCGGGACTCGTCGTCTCGCTCTGTGGCCTAGCGCTACCCGACGTTGTGCTCCGCCCACTAGAGACTCTGGGTGCAGCAGCGGTGCCACTTCTCCTCTTCAGTTATGGTGTCTCTTTGTTTGGGCAAGCGCTCTTCCATAAGCATGGTGATCGCGCTGTGTCAATTACCGCGATTGTGCTCAAGTCGATTTTTATGCCAGCAGTTGCGTTCGTGATTTCTTTTTTTGTGCTCGACCTGGATAGTCACGAAGTATTCGCCGCCGTAATTTTGGCTTCGTTGCCCACAGCGCAGAATATTTTTACCTATGCCTCTGTCTACAAGACCGAGGTCTATGCCGTTCGCGACATCGTTTTCGTGACCACCATCGTGAGCTTGCCCATCATGTTTCTTCTGGCGGCCCTTCTCGCCGCTTAGGTGTCCTGCACCACGAGCGATAGTGCCAGCTCGATGAGTGAGGTTACGGCTGCATTTTCTTTCGCTTGTAACCACGCAATTTGGAGATGAATGGGTGGCGCATCGTCAACGAGTTCCAAAAAAGTGATGTTCGGGTCGTTAACGTTGTTCGCAACGGACGAGACCGTGACGGCGCAGCCAACTCCAGCGGTTACGAGAGAGAGCGTCGTCCACGTATCCGGCGCCGTCTGTACGACATGTGGTTCGAAACCCGTCGCGTGGCAAATTCTGCGGAACCGATCTCCCAAGACTGACCCCGGGTGGGGGGTGAGGGTAATGAACGGCTCGTCACGAAAGTCTGCGATCGATACTTGTCTCTTCTTCGCCAGGGGATGAGATTTGGGAACAGCGAGCACAAGGCGCTCTGTCACCAGAATGCGTGTCTCAACCCCCGTAGGTATGTAATCCCAGCGTCCCAGTGCAATATCGACGTCTCCATTGAGCACTCTTGCCATAGCAAGTTCGGCAAAATTTTGGCTCATCAGTTCAAGAACAACCCCGGGCAAGTGTGTTCGGCACTCTTGGGCCAGCCGACCTACCAAGACCTGTGTCGATGCTCCGGCGTAGGCGATGCGAACTAATCCAGCGCTGCCATTCTGTGCCGCTCTCACAAGAATTTGCGCGCGCCTAAAGTCTTCGACAATCGTGGTCGCGTGCTTCACCAATTCGTGGCCCGCATTTGTCAATTGCACATTGCGGGTATCTCTGTGAAAAAGCGAGACGCCCAGTTCGCGTTCGAGGGATCGAATGGTTCTACTCACGGGTGGTTGGGCCATGTGGAGTCTTTCAGCGGCACGCCCAAAGTGGAGTTCCTCGGCCACGGCCAAAAAAGTTTTAATGTCGCGCAGGTCCACCTCACCATTATTCCATTTCTGGTAATGAAAGAGACCCTTCTTAGTATTTGACAGGACATAATCCACGCGGGAAGAGTAGGTACTTAACGATGAGGAGTTCCCGGCTATGACGGTCACATCAGATGACTTCGATGACCTTTTTAAGCGGTCGGCGGTAGGCCCTCTCAGTGGTGTTGTCATTGCGGATTTCGGTCGCGTCTTGGCTGCCCCCTATTGCACGATGCTCTTGGCCGATCTGGGAGCAACGGTTCTCAAGGTGGAAAGTTTGGCGGGAGACGAAACGCGGAGTTGGATGCCCCCCGTGGTCGATGGTGAGTCAACGTACTACATGTCGGTTAATCGAAACAAACATTCGATAGCTCTCGACTTTCGAAATCCTGATGACCTTGAGGTCGCAAAGTCGCTGGCCGCTAAATGTGACGTACTCGTTGAGAACTTCAAGCCCGGCGGTCTGGCATCTTTCGGTCTCGACTACGAATCAGTGCGGTTGACCAACCCCACAGTAGTGTACGCATCAATTACGGGTTTCGGCACAAAAGGGGGAGTTGATCTCCCCGGATACGACCTTCTCGTTCAGGGCGCCGCCGGACTGATGAGCCTTCAAGGAAGCCCTGAGACCGAGCCCTTTCGCGCAGGCGTTGCCGTGTTCGACGTGTTTACGGGCCTGCACACCAGCCTCGCCATCATGGCAGCCCTTCGCCACCTGAGCCTCACCGGAGAAGGCCAGCTCATCGAACTTAACCTCATGTCAACGGCACTTTCGAGCATGGTCAATCAAACGGCGGCATATGCACTTGCTGGTATCGTCCCTTCACGCTTGGGAAACGAGCACCCCAGTATCTATCCGTATTCACCGTTTGGAACCCTCGACGGCGAAATTATTTTGGCCATAGGAAACGACAACCAGTACAAGGACTATGTTGCGACAATTGGCGCGCCGGGTTTAGCGGAAGACGACCGGTTTGATACGAATCAGAAGAGGAGTCGCAATCGCGACGAACTTCGGCCTCTGCTTGAGAAAATTATGGTCACCCGAACAACCGCAGACTGGTTCCAACTCCTTCGGGCCGCAGGATTGCCCTGCGCACCGATAAACGACGTCAAGCAAGGTATCGAATTCGCTGAATCGTTAGGCCTTGAGCCGATTGTTTCAGTCGGTGACGGTAGTCATTCGCAACCTGGGATTCGAAATCCGGCAGCCTACTCACGCACTCCCGTGACCTACGATTACGCTCCACCGGCGCTTGATAGTAGTGGTGAGGCCATTCGGGCTTGGTTGAAGAGCCCGACCTAACCTGAATTCAACCGAATCTACGTGCTCCAGTGGAGCGCGGTAACCGCCATTGCCGAGGCCCTGGTCGTTAGGGGATGCGAACCAATTTTTTATTGGCAAACTCGTTGAATCCGAAGCTAGACAACTCACGACCTACACCCGATGCTTTTACTCCGCCGAAGGGAAGGTCCGGTGCGCTTCGACTCGTGCTATTGATCCACACCATGCCGGCTTCAAGGCGGGTAGCCAGTTTCTGGGCATGGTCGATGTCGCTGGTGAATATCGAACTGGAGAGGCCAAACGGAG
>JAIOXH010000001.1 GCA_021741765.1 Aurantimicrobium sp.
GCTAAGGCAAAACTCATGGACTTCGACAAGGCGCTCGAACTGTTCGAGCCCGTGCTCGGCTTCGAGGTGCACGTCGAGCTCAACACGAAAACCAAGATGTTCTCGTCGGCTCCAAACGAGTTTGGCGGTGAGCCCAACTCCAACGTCACGCCCGTGTGTCTCGGCCTCCCCGGGTCGCTCCCCGTTGTGAACGAGCAGGCCGTGCGTTACTCGATCAGCCTGGGTCTCGCTCTCGGTTGCTCCATTGCGCCCTCGTCGCGGTTCGCGCGCAAGAACTACTTCTATCCCGACCTCGCCAAGAATTATCAGATCTCGCAGTTCGACGAGCCGATTGCGTTCGAGGGCAAGGTCGACGTGGAGCTTGCCGATGGTCGCATCGTTTCGGTCGACATCGAGCGAGCTCACATGGAAGAGGATGCCGGCAAGCTCACGCACGTGGGAGGCGCCACCGGGCGCATCCAGGGTGCCGAGTATTCACTCGTCGACTACAACCGTGCGGGTGTTCCGCTCGTCGAAATTGTGACCAAGGTCATTTACGGCGCCGAGGCCGACGCCCCCGAGCTCGCCAAGGCGTACGTTGCCACCATCCGCGACATCGTGGTGGCGCTAGGCATTTCCGACGCCCGCATGGAGCGCGGCAACCTGCGCTGCGACGCCAACGTTTCGCTGCGCCCGCGCGGCCAAGAGAAGCTCGGCACGCGTACCGAAACCAAGAACGTCAACTCGCTCCGCTCCGTCGAGCGCGCGGTGCGCTACGAGATACAGCGCCAGGCTCAGATTTTGAGCGAGGGCGGCACCATCATTCAGGAGACGCGCCACTGGCACGAAGACACGGGCGCCACCTCGGCCGGCCGGCCCAAGTCTGACGCCGACGACTACCGCTACTTTCCCGAGCCTGACCTGCTGCCGGTCGAGCCGTCCCTCGAACTCATCGAAGAGTTGCGAGCCGCCCTGCCCGAGCAGCCGGCTGAGCGCAAGCGCCGGCTCAAGGCCGAGTGGGGCTTTACCGACCTCGAATTCCAGGATGTCGTCAACTCGGGCCTGCTCAGTGAGCTGGTGGCCACGGTCACGGCCGGCGCCTCACCGCAGGCTGCGCGCAAGTGGTGGACCGGCGAGATTGCCCGCATTGCCAACGCCGCCGACCGCGAACCCACCGAGCTCATTACCGGCGCACAGGTGGCCGAGGTGCAAGCACTCGTCGACGAGGGTGTGCTCAACGACCGCATGGCCCGTCAGGTGCTTGAGGCCGTGATTGCCGGCGAGGGCTCACCGCGAGAGATTGTTGAGACCCAGGGCCTCGCCGTTGTGAGCGACGACGGCCCCCTGATTGCGGCCATCGACGAAGCGCTCGCGGCGCAGCCCGATGTGCTCGAAAAAATTCGCGAGGGCAAGGTCCAGGCCGCCGGCGCCGTCATCGGAGCCGTGATGAAAGCCATGCAGGGCAAGGCCGACGCGGCGCGTGTGCGCGAACTCGTGCTCGAGAGGGCTCAGGCCTAGCTCGGGCTAACTTGCACTCACCCGTGCGAGTGCCATACTAAAAACACCTCAAAAAAGAAAGACACACGATGCGCGTTTTCATCTTTGCCCTCAGCATGGTTCTCTTCTTGGCCAGCTGGTACGTCATGGCTCAAGCCTTCAACGTGCCCGGCTATGAGGGGCTCGTGTTTACGGGTGGCATCATCCTCTTCACGCTCTCCATCATGATTCCGTTCATGGCGCGCGGGCGTCGTCGCTCATAACTTGAGGCCCTACAGACGACGAAACCCGAATCAATGGCGATTCGGGTTTTCGTTCATATCTGGCTTCGGGTCGTCGACGAGCTACTGCGCGGTGTAACCGCCGTCGACGAGGTAGTACGCGCCGGTGAGAAAACTGGCGCGGTCCGATAGCAGGAAGCAGACCAGCGCCGAGACCTCTTCGGGCTCACCCAAGCGACCCATGGGGTGGCTGGCGGCCAGAACGGGCAGGGCCTCATCAGGCAGGTTGTCGAGCAGGGGCGTCTTGATGAAGGCGGGCCCCACGGCGTTGATGCGGACGCCCTCCTTGGCGTACTCGAGTGCGCTGTTCTTGGTCAGACCCACCACACCGTGCTTGGCTGCCACATAACCCGTGGGCACGCCCAGGGCGCCGACGGAACCGAGGATCGATGACATGTTCACGATCGCACCGCCGCCCGTCTTGAGCATCGCGGGGATCTGGTGGCGCAGGCCGTAGGCCACACCGCTCAGGTTCACCGAAATCATGTGGTCCCACTGCGCAAGATCCATGCCGCCCATGCGGTCGGCCTGATCGCCGATGCCGGCGTTGTTGACGGCGAGGGTGAGCTTGCCGAATTCCTTAACGGCTGCGTTTACCGCTGCTTCGTGGTCGGCGACAACCGTGGTGTTGTGCTTCAGTGCGATGGCCTTACCGCCGGCGGCAACGATCTCATCGGCCACGGCGGTTGCCGTAACGAGGTTCATGTCGGTGACAACCACGGCGGCTCCGCCGGCGCCGAGCTCGCGGGCAATGGTGGCTCCCAGGCCCTGTCCGCCTCCGGTGACCAGGGCGACGTGTCCGTCAAATGCGTTCATGAGTGATTCCTTATCGTTGCGGGAGATTGTTTTACGGCAGTGTTGCTAAACCTTCGCGGCGTCAGCCTGCTTGAGCAGGTCAATCAGTCCGAACATATTCGAGACCACGAGTTCGGGCTTTATCTCGGGCGCACACGTTGCGGCATCCTCTGCACTGCTGGTTCCGGTGGTGACCAGCCCGGCAACGGCACCACCCTCGCGCGCCATCTTCGATTCGAGCATGATGTCGTCGCCAATCACGAGGATGTTGGCAGCGGGATGCCCTAAGTGCTCGGAGATGATGTCCATCGAGTGCTGAGACGGCTTGCCGAGAACCTCACGCTTCTGCCCAGAGACATATTCGAGTCCGGAGGCGATGAATCCGGAGACGCCCACATTGAGGCGGTGCTGCGACGCAAAGAACGGGACGTCGCTCGCGCAGTAGAGTTCGGCACCGGCAAGCAGCGCTTCGGCGGCAATCTGAAGCTTGGCACGACCAAAGTCGACGTCCCAGCCCACCATGACGGCCTTCGTGTCGTGTGGCTCGCCGGCAATGGCTTTATCGAGGTCAACGACGTTCACGTCGCGTTTGATGAAGTCGTCCACGATGCCGGATCCTCCGAACACCATCACCTGCTCGGTCGGAAATTTGCGCTTGAGCACGGTGGCTGCGACAACCGCGGGGGTGAAGACCTCGTCGTCGCTCACCTCGATTCCCATCGAGCGCAGGTGGGCGGCAACATCGCGAGGTGGCTGAGCCGTGCCGTTCGTGAACACACACACGCTTCGACCGCTCTCGCGCACATACTTCAGTGACTCGACGGCGCCCTCGAGCACGCGGCCGTCTTGGCCGGCCGGTCCGTCGGAAATCACGAGGCAGCCGTCGATGTCGAACATCACGCCCTTCACGTTGGCGAGGCGTTCGATGAGTGCGGCGTCAGCCATGGTTATTTTCCTTCCGAGGCGCGACGGAGCGAGACGCTTTCGCCGGCGAAGTTGACCGAAACCGAACGCCACTTGGGCAGTTCGTTTACGGAGTTGATGAACTCTGAGATATTCGTGGCGGTGCCCGCAGCTCCGGCAGCCTTCGTTGCTTTGCCCGCCCACTTCGGGGCCGGGCCGGCGGCAAACATGGTGTCGACCTGGTCCTGGGGGAGCACCAGGCGCAGCATGAGCTCTTCTTCGTCGAGTTTGCGGCCAAATTTCTCGGCGTACTCGGTGTGGAGTTCCTTGAGCGACTTCTCGTCGACGGGCACCTCGAGTTCGGCTGTGCGCGGCATGTCGGCCACACGCTGCAGAATGTCGGGGTTGATCGGCCCCTCGGGCGTGCCGAAGTGACCGAGCACGAACCGCAGCACCTCATCGGGGATTCGCGAGTAGCGCTCCTGACCGCTCTTGAGCGCGAGCACGTTCATCAGGGCTTGGCTACCCACAAACTGGCTGAACGGCGTGACCATAATGGGGTATCCCAGGTCTGCGCGCACGCGCGAGGCTTCGGCCATCACCGCGGGCAGCTCATCGATCATGCCAATTTCGGTCAGTTGGCGCTTGAGCGTGCCAATCATGCCACCGGGAACCTGGTGCACGTGCGTGCTCAGGTCATATTCAGTGGGCTGGCCCGCCTTCAGGCCCTGTGCCTTGGCAAACGACCACAGCATCTCGGCTGCCTTGGCGGCCGCATCCCGATCCACATCGACCGCGATGCCCATGGCGTCGAGGTTGCCGAGCAACTTCTCCAGGCTCGGTTGTGCGGTTCCGTTCGACAGCGGGCCGAGGCCGGTGTGCAGCACGTCGATGCCCAGCTGTGCCGCCGTCAGGTACAACTGCGAGGCGGCACCTGTCGTGCAGTGACTGTGCAGTTCGAGAATCTTGTTGCCCGTAATCTCGCGCATGGGCGGCACGAGGTCGCGAACGCGCTCGTCGGTGAGAAGACCGCCCGGATCCTTGAGGTAGATAATGTCGATATTGGGGTCGGCAGCATAAGCGCGGGTGTTCGCGAGATACCGCTCGTCGGTGTGAACGGGGCTCTCGGTGAACACCACACCGGCCACCACCTGCTCGATGCCCTCTTCCTTCGCCCAGCGGGCCACCTTGGTGGTGGCCTCCACATCGTTCATGGGCTCGGCGATCTGCAGGCGGCGCAGTCCGTGCCGCGCGAGCAGTCGCAGCGACATACGGAACACGGGCTCGGATGCCTTCTCCCACGACATGAAGCGCATTCCGGTCGTGATCGCTGCGAGGGGAGTGTTGGGCGTGACCGCGCGCATGCGCGACAGCCGCTCCCACGGGTTCTCCTGGTGAAACTTCACCCCCATCGAGAGGTGGGTGGACGACGTGAAGTCAATGGCCTGAAGGTTCATGGCTTCGAGCAGGGGGCCCACGGCTTCAACCATGCCCGTGGTGACGCCGAGAGCGGCCCACAGGCTTTGGTTACCGTCGCGCACACTGGTGTCGACAATGCGGATGGGCCCGCGCGTGCGCTGGGCACCTCCGGCCGCAAGGTGCGGGGCAACGCGGCCCGCATCACTTACTTCGGTGCCGGCCTCTGTTGTGGGGGCCTTCTTCGCTGGCGTCATGTCAGGCTTTCCTTTCGGGCTTCCCACACCGGACCGAACCACGAGGTGGGGATGCCGCCGGCGATGAAGTCGGGGTGTGCCAGCACATAAGCGTGCATCGGCAAGGTGGTCTTGAGCCCGTCGATCGTGACGTTGCGCACGGCGGCCGTGGCTGCGGCAACAGCGGCATCACGATTGTGTGCGCGCACAATGAGCTTGGCCATCAGGCTGTCGTAGAACGGGGGAAAGCGATAGCCCTCCTCGATCTGCGTGTCGATACGGATTCCGGGTCCCTTGGGCCAGACCAAACGCGTGATGTCGCCCGAGTTCGGCTGGAAGTCGGCGTTGGGATCCTCGGCGTTGATGCGCATTTCGATAACGGCCGCCGGAGGCACCGGCCCCACGTCAGGAAGTTCGGGGTCGAGGCCGAGCGCGAGCCTCAGCTGGGCGGCCACGAGGTCGACGCCAAAGGCCTCTTCGGTAACGGGGTGCTCTACCTGGATGCGCGCGTTCACCTCGAGAAAGATGACGTCTTCTGATTCGGTGTCTACCAAGAACTCCACGGTGCCGGCGCCGCGATAGCGCAGTACCTTCACGAGTGCGCGCGACGAGTCGTGCAGGAGCTGGCGACGCTTCTCGCTGAGTCCGGGAGCGGGGCACTCCTCGATGAGTTTCTGGTGGCGGCGCTGCACCGAGCAGTCGCGGTCGCCAAAGATCCAGGCGTTGCCTTCGCCGTCGCCAAAAACCTGTACCTCAACGTGCCGAGCACGACCGTAGTAGCGCTCAAGGTAGAGCGCGCCGTTGCCAAACGCGGCTACTGCTTCGGCGGCGGCCTGTGGTGCGAGTTCGACGAGTTCTTCGGGGTTCGTGACCAATCGAATGCCGCGGCCACCGCCACCGTGAATCGCTTTGATGAGGAGCGGGTAGCCAATCTGCTCGCCCAAGGCGACGACGTTGGTGGGGTCGTCAATCTCCACGCCGGCACCAACGGGTACGCCGGCATCGATGGCCACCTGGCGGGCACTGCCCTTGTCACCCACGGCCCGAAGCGTTTCTGGGCGCGGTCCCACCCAGGCGATGCCCTCTTCTTCGAGCAGTTCGCACAGGGCGGGTTGCTCGCTCAGGAACCCGTAGCCGGGGTGAACGGCAGCGGCGCCGGCCATGACGGCCGCTTGGGCTACCTGCTCGGGCTTGAGGTACGACTGGTTGGCGGGGGAGGCGCCAATCACAATCACACGATCCGCGGCACGTGCCGCCGGTGAATCCTTGTCGGCCACGCTTGCGGCCAAGACGGGGGATGCGCCAATGCGCCGCGCAGCCGCGATGATGCGCATGGCAATCTCGCCGCGGTTGGCGACGAGGATGACGGGGACGTCAGACACGGTTACGCGCTGGTGTCGATGGTCGCGAGTGGCTGGCCAAACTCGACCGCGTCAGCATCCGTCACGAGGAAGTCGGTGATCACGCCCGCCTTGCCGGCAACAATCGGGTTCATGAGCTTCATGATCTCGATGATGCCGATCGTGGTGTCGGCCTCAACGCGCTGTCCGGGCTCCACAAACGGTGCGGCTCCCGGCGACGGGCGACGATAGAACACGCCAATCATGGGTGCGTCAATCGTGTCACCCAACGCGGCCGCCGGAGCGGCAGTCGGTATGGCTGCCGCCGCTGGTTGAGTAGCCGACGCAGTCGGCGTATCGAAACCAGTCTCGATACGGGGCTGCGCCCCTACTCGACCAGCGGTTGTCGGCGCATCAAACACCGCATCATTCTTTGACAGGCGAATCGACACATCGCCCACCTGCACACTCGCTGACTCGTAGTCGCTCTCGTTGAGCTGTGAGATGAGGTCGAGAACGTCTTGCCAGCTGGGCTGTTCGCCCACGCTTACGCCTCTTCCAGAATCGTGACCTTGCCGGTGTCGCCGTCGACGCGAATGAGCATTCCCGTCTTGATGGTGGTCGTGCCGAATCCGGTACCCACCACGGCCGGCAGGCCGTATTCACGCGACACGATGGCCGCGTGACACATGATGCCACCAATGTCGGAGACGGCTGCCTTGATGCGGCTGAAAACCGGTGTCCACGAGGTGTTGGTCACGGGAGCCACGAGAATTTCGCCGTCCTGTACCTGGTCGAGCTCATCGGGTGTCAGCACGATTCGCGCACGCCCCTCGGCAATTCCGGGTGCGGCGGCAAAGCCACCGAGCTCGGTCTTGCTTCCCACGCCCTCGGCCTGGTCGAGCCAACGCTCCACGGTCTCCGGGGTGATGCCCCAGAGCATGATCGTAAGCGGCTCAGAGACGTCCTCGGGCACGGGGCCGAGTGCCGGCGGGGGAGTCCACTTGGCCAGGGCCTTGTAGATCGCCTTGCGCTTGGCTACCACGGCGGGCCAGTAGGCAGGACCCTGCGGCTCGGTGCCGTGGCTCCACGCAGCCTGGAGGTCGATGATGGCCTCCACTGCTTCGGCGCGACGCAGCATGAAGATGTCGTCTTCCGACTCCCAGAAGCCCCACTTCGCCAACAGCGCACCGAACTCGCGCACCTTGTTCCAGAACTCGGTCATGAACCAGTGTTCGATGTAGAAGTTGTGGTTCTCCACGTAGGGGAACACCGTGCGCGACAGGCCCAGGGCACCGTCGAACTCGGCCAGCACATCGCCCTCGAGGAGGTCGCGGTAGATGTTCGTAATCTCGTCACGCTCGGCCTGGCGCTTGTCGAGCTGGCGCTCGAGCGATTCGCCGCGACGCACCATCTTGATGTAGTCGCCGATGCCCTGGATGGGCATGCTCAGGTCGTCGACCCACGAGCGGTGGTGGTGATACATGCCGGAGCCGTTGGAGAAATAGAACCAGGGGTTCTTGGTTTCTTCGAGATCGGCCAGCCACTTCTTTCCGGCATCGGTGCCCGACAGGTTGGCCTGCAACGAGGTCTCGTCCTTCGAGGCAAGCACGGCATCGCCCACACCGAGTTCTTCGGCGAGCTTGGCCAGGCGACGCAGCTCGTCGTCCGGACGGAACAGAATCACATCGATGCCCGAAACCATGCGCGAGATGGTCTGGTCGGTGATGTCGGGGAAGTTCGCCTTGCACAGCAGCAGGAACTGCAGATAGGCGGCGTAACCGAGGTTGAGGAACTCCGAGTGAAGAGTCCAGATGGCGTCACCCTGGGCAATGAGGTCGAGATAGTTGGCCAGCACCGTGTTGGCTTGCGTGTTGCCGTGGGTCTCGGTGACGTACTCGAGCGTTTCGAATTCGGTCATCTCGGGAATCGCAATGCCCTTGACGGCAGAGATGCGACCCTTGACGCGCTCAACCCAGTCCTCGTAGAGGCTGTCCCAGTTCTGGAAGTAGTGGCCGGCCCGCACGCCGAACTCGGCGGCGCGACGCTCGATCTCTTCGGGGGCGGGAGCGGGGAGAGCGCTCATGTAGGTGTAGCCGTTGACCACGCGAACGTCGAGGCCCTTTGCCGGCGGCATGGCGAAAACGCGCGTGTTGGTCACACCGGTACCCATGAAGGCACAGTCAATGGTGATCTGGTCGAACGGGTACGACACCTCGGGGAAGTGCAGTGAGTTGCGGAACCACGTCTTTTTGCCGTCAACAGCCTGGCGTCCCTCCTGGAACAGGTTGTGGTACGCGTAAAGGTCTTGCCAGCCCTCGGCGCCCTCGGGCGTTTCAATGGCGTAGGGATCCGGGAATGTGCGCTTGCCGGTCAAGGTGTGCTCCTTTGCAACATGTGGACAGGATTGCTTTCGCGTCGGCACGGGGTGCAAACGAGAAGTCGTGACACAAGTAGACACTCTTTTGCAGGAAAGCGCAACATATTTTTCATTGAGTGAAACCGCAAGCTATTTTTCGGTTGACCTCAAAAACAGCGAAAATATTGAATTTGCAGAGTATTTCTCAAAAATGTCAAGGAAATGACCTTTTCATTTAGTGAAAAAGTCTCTACATTGGAGAACATGACAGATGTCATTCTCGCGACCGACGCGCCACCAGCGGCCACGCGGTCCGTCACGGCTCGCGCTTTGTCCATTCTGGGCGTGTTCAGCATGGAGCGTCCCAGCATGACGCTGTCTGAGATTTCGCGCGCCACGGGGCTGCCGGTCGCAACCGTCTATCGCCTCGCGGGCGAGCTCGAAGAGGGCCGTTTTCTCGACCGCGACGAGGACGGCCGTTACAGTTTGGGTCTCTATCTCTGGGAGATGGGCATGCTCACTCCGGTGCACGGTCGCCTGCGTGAGATTGCCATGCCGTTCCTCCTCAACCTGCAGTACACATGTCGCGAGACGGTGCAGCTGGCCGTGATTGATGGCGTGGATGCCATCTACATCGAGAAACTCACCATGGTGGAGTCGGCGCCGGTGCAGTCACGCATTGGCGCGCGCATCCCTCTGCACGCCACAGGCGTCGGCAAGGCACTCTTGGCCTTCAGTGGTCCCGCGTTTGTCGACACTGTTTTGGGCATGCCGTTGACGCGCTTTACCGATGACACCACGACGAGTCGCCACACGCTGGCCAAACAACTCGCGCACGTTATCGAAGACGGCTTTGCGCACTCGCGTCAGGAGTACCTCATGGGGTCGACGTCGATCGCCTCCCCGGTGCTCGTGAACGGCGTCGTTAAGGCGTCCATCGGAATCGTGAACTACGAAGACACCAATCTCAGCGAGTGGGTGCCCGCACTGCTTCACGCGTCCGAGGCTCTGGGCACGCGCCTCGAGGAGCTGCGCTGGGGAACAAAAGAGGAGAAGAAGTGACCATCGAATCAGGTACCTTGCTACGACCGGCGATTGATCGCTCTCACTGGTCAGATTCCCGCATGGGGCGCTTTCTTGAGCGCATCGCCGCGCGCGAGGGCATCACCTTTGCCACGTTCGAAGACGCCTGGCAGTGGTGCATCGACAACCTCGAAACATTCTGGGCCGACGTCATCGACGAGTTCGACATCATTCTGCATTCGCCATATGAGCGCATCCTGGCCTCGCGCCAGATGCCCGGAGCCGAGTGGCTTCCCGGGGCAACCCTGAACTATGCCGAAAATGCCGTTTCGGCACTGCGCGCGCGTGGCGACAATCGCTCACTTATTGCGCGCTCGCAGACCAACGGCGCTCGCGAGTGGTCGGCCAATCGTCTCGTCGAAGAAGTGGGACGCGTTCAAGCGGGACTGCGTCGCGCCGGTGTAGGCGTGGGCGACCGCGTGGTGGCCTACCTTCCCAACCTTCCGGAGACGGTGGCCGTGTATCTGGCCACGGCGTCGCTCGGGGCCATCTTCTGTTCGATTCCTCCTGAGATGGGCCCGACGAGCATGATCGATCGAGCGGGTCAGCTCGACGCCAAGGTGATCATCGCCGTCGACGGCTACGTGTGGGGCACCAAGCGGGTGGGTCGCATGGATGAGCTCGCGCGCATCCGTGAGGCCATCCCGAGTGCCCAGTACGTCGTGCTGCCGTATCTCGATACCGACGTCACGATTCCTTCGGGCATGGCGTCATACGCCGACTTCACGGCAGAGCAGAACGAACCCACCTTTGAGGCTGTGCCCTTCAACCATCCGCTGGTAATCCTGTTTTCGTCGGGCACGACGGGCAAGCCCAAGGCCATTGTGCACTCCCACGGCGGCATGCTCTTGGCTCACCTGCGTGACATTGGCCTGCACTTCGACATCAACGAGAAGGATGTCAACTTTTGGTACTCCACCACCGGCTGGATGGTGTGGACCCTGAGCGTGTCCAACCTGTTGGTGGGCGCGGCCATGGTGCTGATGGACGGCGACCCAAACTTTCCGTCGCTCGACGGCGAGTGGTCGCAGTGGGCGGTCGCTGCCGAGACGGGCGCCACCTACATGGCCACCAGTTCGGCGTATCTGGCCGCGTGTGCCCATGCCGGCATGACACCGGGTTCGACGTGGGACCTCTCGAAGCTTCGCGAGATTCAGTGCTCGGGCTCACCGCTGGCTGCCGACGTGGCTGCCTGGGTGTACGCCGAGGTGAGCCCCACGCTCACGCTCACCCCCGCATCCGGTGGTACCGATATCTGTTCGGGGTTCCTCATGGGCTCGCCCCTCACAGCGGTTTATGCCGGCGAGATGTCGTGCCGCCCCCTCGGCGTAGCCACCGATTCGTGGGACCCGAGCGGCCACTCGATTGCCGGTGAACCCGGCGAACTGGTCTGCACCCAGCCCCTGCCCAACATGCCGGTGTACTTCTGGGGCGACGACAACTTTGAGCGCTACCTGGCCAGTTACTTTGACACCTACCCCGGAATCTGGCGCCACGGCGACTGGTTGATTCGTACGCCTCGCGATACCTGGATGATTACGGGTCGGTCGGATGCCACGCTCAACCGCGGTGGCGTGCGCTTGGGCACCGCCGAGTTCTACGCCGTCCTCGATCCGTTGCCCGGCGTGAACGACTCCATGGTGATGCACTTCGAAGACCCGGATGGCGGTATGGGAACGCTCGTCATGCTCGTTGTGGCGGGAGCAGAGACCGACCACGCCGAGCTCGAAAAGGCGATTCGCACCGCCATTCGCACCGAGCTGTCACCTCGCCACGTGCCCGACGCCATCGTGTTCACCGAGAGCGTGCCGCGCACGGCGACGGGCAAGCGCCTCGAGATTCCGCTCAAGCGCGTGGTGCAGGGCATGACCGGCGAAAACGTGATGGATCGCAGCGTGCTCGTCAACCCTCAGCATGTCGACGACATCGTGGCGGCGGTGCGCGCCGTAATCTAGAGATGTGAGGGGCATCCTGCACGTCGATATGGATGCGTTCTTCGCGTCTGTCGAACTGCTCGAGCGCCCGGAGCTTCGCGGCAAACCTGCGGTGGTCGCTCACGACTCCGGTCGCTCGGTGGTGACGAGCGCCACATACGAGGCCCGGGCACTCGGTGTGCACAGCGCCATGCCCCTGGCGTTTGCAAAACGTGCTGTGCCCGGTCTTATCGTTCTCGAACCGCATCGGGCGCTTTACACGCGCTACTCGCGCGAGGTCATGCAGATCTTCTCGGAGTACTCGCCGTTGGTTGAGGCGCTCAGCATTGACGAAGCGTTCATCGATGTCACGGGTGCGCGGCGCCTGTACGGCGAGCCGGCCGAGATTGGCGCCCTGATTCGTGACGACGTTCTGCGACGTACGGGTTTGACCTGTTCGGTAGGGGTGGCGAGCACAAAGTTCGTGGCCAAGATTGCGTCTGACATGTCTAAGCCCGACGGACTTCTCGAAGTGCCGCACGAAGAAACGCTGGACTTCTTGCACCCCCTGCCCATCCGCAAACTCTGGGGTGTGGGTGTGCAGACGGCCAAAGTTCTCGAACGCCGCGGTCTGCACACCGTGGGCGACGTGGCCGACACACCCGAACAGACCCTCGTGGCCGCGCTGGGCGAAGCGGCGGGTCGTCACCTCTTCGAACTGGCGTGGGGGCGAGACCCGCGAACGGTGATTCCCGAGCGACGCGAGAAAAGCGTGGGTCGGGAGCAAACGTTTGCCACCGACCTCACAACCCGCGAACCCGTGGTCGCTGCATTTCTCGATCAGGCTGAGCGCGTAGGTAGAACCCTCCGCGTCGCCGGTCTGCGCGCGAAGACGGTCGGAATCAAGATCACCTTCGCCGACTTCCAATCGCTTACGAGAAGTCGCACCTTGCCCGAACCCACCGATGTGGGGCGCGAAATTTACGCCACGGCCTGCGCCCTTTTTGATGAGTTGGAGCTCGACCAGCCTGCCCGCCCCATTCGTTTGGTCGGAGTGCGCGCTCAATCGCTTGTCGTGCCCGAGGAAGGACTCGTGGGTTTATGGGAAGACGACAACGAAACGTGGCGCAAAGCCGAAGTAGCCGTCGACCGGGTCACCTCTCGTTTCGGGCCGGGCTTTGTAACTCCCGCCACACTTCTGGGCAAGCGCGGTAGTGTGGGGGAAACACGGGAGTCCGGTGAACCGGGCTGAGAGGAACGTTGAAATAACGTTCGACCGTCGAACCTGATCTGGATCATGCCAGCGCAGGGAGGCATCTCTTGAGAGAACCCGTGCACCTTTATACGGAAGGGGCACGCACAGTGCGCAACACAAACACCCAAAAATCAACTCCTCAAACCCCCTCGCGGCGCCATTCCGTGCGGTCTCTGTTTCGCTGGCGCGTCGTTGACATCGTTGTGGCCGCCGTTCTCGGAGTCGCCGCCGGACTCGTCTTCTGGCTGTGGTCTCTCGCGTACCAGCCGCTGTCGGTTGTCCTCGGGCTCACACCGGGTCTCGAGGGGCTCACCGCGGGAGGCTGGCTCTTTGCCGGTGTTCTGGGTGGTCTCATCATTCGGCGTCCGGGAGCGGCTATCTTCACCTCGGTTGTCGCCGGAGTTGTTGAGGCCCTGCTCGGCAACGCGTGGGGCACCGGAAACATTATTTTTGCTGTCGTTCAGGGCGTGGGTGCCGAGATGGGCATCGCTCTCTTTGCCTACGCCTCGTCTCGCATCTTCGTGGCCATGATTGCCGGCGCGCTCGCCGGCGTGGCCAATGTGTTGATTACCATCCCGCTCTACTACTCGGGTGTGGTGCCCATGGTGGTCACCGTATACGCCGTCTCTGCCGTTGTTTCGGGAATCGTGCTCGGTGGAATCTTCGCGTGGATTGTGGCACGCGGCCTCGCACGCGCGGGAGCACTCTCTCGATTCCCCATGGCACACGCGAGGTAGCGTGAGCGTTCCCGTCGGCGTTGAGGCCCGCGACTGGCGCTGGCAGTTTTCGGGGCGACCCCAGCCGGCACTCCACGATCTCAGCTTTAGCATCGCGCCCGGTGAGCGGATTCTGCTCTCCGGCCCTTCGGGGTGCGGAAAGAGCACGCTGCTCATGGCGCTGGCCGCAGTTCTGGGTGCAGATCAGGGGACGGAGACGGGCCTGCTCCTGGTGAACGACAGCGCACCGGATGCGGGCCGGCGTCTCACGGGTCTCGTGATGCAGGACCCTGAAACCCAAGTGATCATGGAGCGCGTGGGCGACGACGTGGCCTTTGGCTGCGAGAACTTTGCCGTGCCCCGGGACGAAACGTGGCGACGGGTCCACGCCTCCCTCGCGAGCGTCGGACTCACGGGCCCCGGGCTTCCGGTCACCATCGATACGCCCACGGCAATTCTCTCGGGAGGTCAAAAACAGCGACTGGCGTTGGCCGGTGTCATTGCCTTCGAACCCGGGCTGCTGTTGCTCGACGAGCCCACGGCAAACCTCGACCCCCAGGGCGTGCTCGACGTCGTCGTCGCCGTGTCACGTGTGGTGCGCGAGACGGGATGCACGCTCATCGTGGTGGATCACAATCCGGCGCCCTGGGAGCAACTGCTCACGCGCGTAATCGCCCTCGACTCCTCCGGTGGTCTGGCATCCGAGAGTGCCGATTACCCGCGCGTGAACCGCGCTCGAGTGCCCGTAACGCGCGTGCCGGGTGATGTCGTCATATCCACGGTCAACCTGTCGGTGGGCCGACCGGGACAGCCGGCCATCTCGGTTCCCGACCTCACCCTTCGTGCCGGCACCATCACCGCGCTCTCCGGCATCAACGGCTCAGGGAAGTCAACCCTGTCGCTCACGCTCGGGGGGCTCCTGCCTCCGCGCTCGGGCGAAATCATTGTGGGCGCGCCGCTGCGCCACGGCCTCCGCCCCCGCCAAGTTCCGTCCCCGCACCTGTGGCCGGCCCGGTCGCTGGTTCGCCGCGTTGGCAGCGTCTTTCAATCGCCGGAAAACCAGTTCGTTCAACCCACGGCTGCGTCAGAGGTGGGGCTTGCACTCCGCGTCACGGGAGTCAAGCGACACGAGGCCGCCGAACGTGTGCAGAGCAGGCTCGAGTTGATGGGGCTTGTCGACCTGGCGAGCGCTCATCCGTTCACCCTTTCCGGTGGTCAAAAGCGTCGCCTCGCTCTCGTTTCGGCCACGGTGACCCAACCAGGTCTTGTGGTGGTGGATGAGCCCACATTTGGCCAAGACGATGATTCGTGGTCGGATGTCGTGACCCTGCTCGACGAGCTGGCGCGGGCCGGGTCTGCCGTGGTGATCACGACCCACGATCCAGACCTTTTGGCTGTGGTTGACCACATTGTGACGCTGTCGCCTATGGTGCCGGTCGCATGAACCCGCTCGCACCGATTATCGCCACGAGCATCGTTGGCCTCGTGGTTCTGGTGTCGTTCGACCCGGTGTCGGTGGCGGTTGCTCTGGTCTGTCAAGCCATCGCGCTGCCGTGGCTTCGGCTACCCTTTCGACGAACATGGCCGATCGTGGGCATCGTGGCCGTGAGCGCCATTCTCGGTGCCATGGGCACGGCGCTGTATGGCAGGCCCTCGGGGGAGTCTCTGCTGAATTGGGGCCCCGTGCATGTCACCACCGGTTCGCTTGACCTGGCCGTTCTCGTTGCCCTGCGCATCGTGGCGATTGCTCTGCCTGGCGCACTGGTCTTTGCGGCAACCAACCTCACCGCACTCGCGGATTCGCTCACCCAGATTGCTCGGCTGCCCTCGCGCTTTGTCGCTGGTGCACTCAGTTCGTTGCGCATGATGTCGCTGCTCAGCGACGACTGGCGCACCATGGGCTACGCCCGTCGAGCACGAGGTCTTGCCGCACGCGGTCCTCGGCAGTTTGCTGGGCAATCATTCGCGCTTTTTGTGAGAGCCGTGCGTCGAGGCTCGGCGCTTGCGACCACAATGGAGGCGCGCGGATTCGGCGGACAGAATCAGCGGTCGTGGTCGCGTGTGTCGGTGTGGCGAACCCGCGACTGGCTTGTCGTGGCGGGGGGATGCCTTATCGCTTCACTCGTGGTGGGCATCTCAGTGGTTACCGGAAGTTGGGAGGTGGTGGTCTTTGGATAGCAATGCTGCCGAGCCGGCACACCTTCGCTTCACTCCCGATGTCGACGACGTCTGGCAACACGTGGAGGGCGTGCTCTCGGCCCGCGCAGGCGGGGGAGTCATAGGTTCGTCGACCGGTGCGCTGGTGCTCATTGATGGCGCCAGCGGGACCGGCAAGACCTCGCTGGCTGCCGAGCTCGCGGCACGGTGGCCCACAGACCGCCAGGTGATTGTTGTGCACATGGACGACCTGTACGGCGGCTGGGACGGTCTCGCTGCAGGAATACTGGCGCTCGATGTCAGCCTCTTAACGCCACGTTCTCGGGGCGAAGACGCACACCTGGGCTCATACAACTGGGTGACTGAATCGTGGGACGACGGACAGGTCGTACTGACCGAAGTTGACGTCATCGTCGAGGGGTGCGGTAGCTTCGGTCCTGTTCTGGCACAGACGGCCGATGCGCGTATCTGGCTCGAAGCTCCCGAGAATCTGCGTCGTGAACGCGCCCTCGGACGTGGCGCCGAGGACTTCGAGCGGCACTGGGATATGTGGGAGCAACAGTTCCAGCAGTTTGAGCGTCGCGTGGAACCATCGCAGCTCGCGTCACTGCGCGTGAGGGCGAACCACTAGCCTGAGGACATGACAACCCCGAATCACGCAGACGTGTTCTACACCGCCGAGTTCATCGATGGCCCTCTCGCGGGCGATAGCGAAGAGCGTGTCCTCGTGCACGGAAAGCACGACGACTCTCTGGGCGTTGTTGCTCTCGTCGACGGTCTCGAATCGATCTTTCGCTACAACGCTCTTGAGTCTCGAGACATCGCCGGGAAGTTGCACGTTACCTACACGTTCAACGAGGCATCGAGCGATCCGTTCGAGTCGGACGACGAAAACGAATAGTTCACCGCTTTATGTGACGAAGGCCCGGAGATATTTCTCCGGGCCTTCGTCATATGGGGTGAGTAACGGGGCTTGAACCCGCGACCTCCTGGACCACAACCAGGCGCTCTGCCAGCTGAGCTATACCCACCATGTGAGCCGCAAACGGCACCCCACAATTGTATAACGAGCAGGGATGCCGCGAAACGCGACGCTAATCGGTGCGCTTTCTGCTCAATCGGGTCGAACTAGGAATCCGCTCCGAGGGTGGCGGCATACTCAGCGGTGACGGCGTCCGAAATTTTTGCGGCTTCTTCGCTGGAGAGTCCCGGCTCGGCAATCAGCATGGCGCGGCGGTAGTACTCAAGTTCGCGAATCGACTCGATGATGTCGGCCAGCGCCCGGTGGTTGCCGTCTTTTGAGGGAGCGTTGAAGTACACCCGGGGGAACCAGCGGCGGGCCAGCTCTTTGAGCGACGAAACATCGATGTTTCTATAGTGCAAGGCCGCATCGAAGCGCGGCATGTATCGGGCCAAAAACATGCGGTCAGTGCCAATCGTGTTTCCGGCCAGCGGTGCTCGGTGACCTTCGGGAACGTGGGCGGCGAGGTACTCGAGCACCAGGGTCTCGGCTTCCGCGAGCGCCAGGCCGTCGTCGAGTTCGGTGATGAGTCCCGACTTGGTGTGCATCTCACGAACAAAGTCGCCCATGTTGTTCAGCGCCGTGGGGCTCGGCTTGATTACCAGAGATAAACCCTCGTGGCGGGGAACAAGGTTCGAGTCGGTGATGATGACGGCAATCTCTACGATTTCGTCGATGGCTACGTCGAGCCCTGTCATTTCGCAGTCGACCCAGACGAGATAGTCGTTTCCATTAGCCATGTGGCTCAGTTTAGTTTGGCGTCGCGACAGTATTCTTGAGGTGAATCATTCGGCCAACTCATCAAGGGGTGCTTTCGTGCGCGTAACCGGACTCGGACATGCCGGGCTCTTCATTGAGACCCTGGGCGGATCCGTGCTCTGTGACCCTTGGGTGCACCCGGCTTTTTTCGGCTCGTGGTTTCCCTTCCCCGACAACCGGGGCCTCGACTGGGAGAAGTTCGGCAAGGCCGATTACCTCTATGTGTCGCACCGCCACCGCGACCACTTCGATCCCCAGCTGCTCCAGCGCTACGTGCCCACCGACATTACGGTGCTCTTGCCCGAGTACCCCACCGATGATCTCGAACGCGATCTTCGCGCACTCGGTTACACCAACATCTTTTACACCAAGGCCGGCGAGGTGATTGAGCGCGACGGCTTGCGCATCATGGTCACCCCCATGCGGGCGCCCAGTGATGGGCCCGTGGGTGATTCATCTCTGTCGCTTGACGACGGCACGGCCGTCATACTCGATCAGAACGACGCTCATCCGCTCGACCTCGATGCCCTGCTGGGCTTCGGTAAGGTCGACGCGTACTTCACGCAGTTCTCGGGCGCCATCTGGTGGCCCATGGCCTATGACCTCACGCTCGAGGAGAAGCAGCACTTCGCTCAGCTCAAGCGTGACGCACAGACCAAACGCGCGCAGTTCTACATCACCAAGATTGATGCCCCGCACGTTTTTCCCATGGCGGGCCCACCCATGTTCCTCGACGACGAACTGTTCGGGTTCAACGGTTCCGGTGTCAACGGAGAGTCGATCTTTACCGACCAGGCGGAGTTCCTCGACGTGCTCACGGAGTCCCACGCGCAGGCTGCCGGCCACATCTTTATGCCCGGCACGGTTGTCGAGATAGAACACGGCAATGTGACCGTGACCAACGAGCTGTTTACCGATGACGAGATTCGCCACATGTTCGCCAACAAGTGGGAGTACTTCGAGAACCAGCGCTCTACGCGGCAGGCCGAGCTCGCGGCCGAGAAGGCCAGTCGGGCTCCCGTGCCCGCAGACCTGTTCGAGCAGGTCAAGGCGTGGTGGGAGCCTCTGATGAAGCGCGCTCCCACGCTGTGCGACGGCATCGGCGCCCTGGTACGTTTCACCATCGGCGACGACGACCTCGTGGCCGATTTCCCCAAGGGGGAGGTACGCCGATTCAACGATGAGGCCTGCCGATACTGGTTCACCATTCCGGCTGACCTGGTGGCCACCAACCTGCGCGACCACGAGATTGACTGGTCTAACTCCATTTTTCTCTCGGTGCGGTTTCAAGCCGGTCGCATTGGCAAGTTCAACGAGTATCTCTACACGTTCATGAAGTGCCTCTCACCGGAGCGCATCGATTACGTGGAGAACTGGTACTCCGAGCAGTCGGATACGGGCGAGGATATCCGCATCGACGACTGGCTCGTGCAACGGCGTTGCCCGCACCTGCGCGCCGACCTGAGCAAGGCGGGCACGGTTGAGAACGGCGTGCTTACCTGCAGCCTTCACGACTGGAAGTTCGACCTCGCCACGGGCCGTTGCCTCACGAGCCATGGGCACGAGATTCGCGCGAGCAAGATCTAGCGTTCAACGAAATCTTGGCCAAACCTTGGCATGCCAGGACGGATCTTTTCAGCTTTTTCTCAAAAAATGATTTAGTATTACGAGTATGGGATTATTTGCCGGACGATTTGCGCGCGCGCGCATCGCCGCGGTGAGTGTTCTGGCACTCGCCGTGGGCATGTTCGTTGCCGTGGCGCCGGTGGGCTCTGAGGCTCCCGCAGCGCAAGCTGCCGACATGAGTCAGTTTCAGGCGGGCAACATTATTGCCGACGCCCTGTTCTTTGACGGCAACGCCATGTCGGCCGCCGAGGTGCAGGCATTCCTCAACGCCAAGGTTGCTTCGTGTGCCGGTGGATACGTCTGCCTCAAGAACTACACCGAGACCACGCGCACGATTCCGGGCAACCCCATGTGCTCGACCTATCAGGGTGCCGCTAACGAAACGGCTGCCACGATCATTTACAAGGTCGGCAAGGCCTGCGGCATCAGCCAAAAGACGATTCTCGTCATGCTGCAAAAAGAACAGGGACTGGTTACCAGCACGGCACCGTCGTCGGGAAGGTTCCGTGCGGCCATGGGTGCGGGATGTCCCGACACCGCGGCCTGTGATTCCACGTACTACGGCTTCTTCAACCAGGTGCACTACGGGTCGTACCAACTCAAGCGTTACACGCAGCCGCCGGGAACCGGCCCGGGTACGGCTTGGGACACGCGCTACGACCTGTGGAAGCCCGTGGGCCAAGTTTCGAACATCCTCTACAGTCCCGTCCGCGACGGCGCCGGCAACTACGTCTGCGGCACCAAGTCGGTTTACATTGCTAACCAGGCCACGCACTCGCTCTACATCTACACGCCTTACACGCCAAATCAAGCGGCCCTCAACGCCGGATACTCGCTGGGCGACGGCTGTTCGGCCTACGGAAACCGAAACTTCTTCAATTACTACTACGACTGGTTTGGTAGCACGCAAGCTGTAGGCGCGCGCGCGTCAACGATGCCGCAGATTTCCGGCCTGAACGCTGTGGGCGCCACCCTTACGGCTGCGCCGGGCACATGGTTAGGCACTCCCGCACCCACGATCGCCTACCTCTGGCAGGCGTGCACCTCCGTGGTAGTAACGTCCTCGTCGACGCAACCCGCAGGTTGCACAAACCGCACAACGGGTGCGCAGTACGTTGTGACCGCGGCCGACGCCGGCAAGTACCTCACCGTGGCTGTCACCGGGTCGAACTCGAGCGGTGCGGCAACAGTATGGTCTGCCAGCACGCCTGGCGCCATCGGATCGCCGAGCCTCACGACGTCGCCCGTTCTCGCGGGAACCCCAGCCGTCGGCTCCTCCGTTTCAGTGAATACGGGGGCATGGACAGCATCGCCAACGTCTTATGCCTATCAATGGTTTGTGTGCACGAGTGACGTCGCATCGGCCACGAACTACCAGCCCGCCGGATGTTCGACAATCTCCGGCGCAGCAGCAAACGTCTTTGTTCTGACAAACGCGACCGTCGGCAAGCATGTGAGCGCTCGAGTGTCCGCCCTCAACGCCTCGGGTACTACGTGGACCTGGACGAAGAGCATGGCGGTCACAAAGGATCCGTTCGTCACGGGCACTTTGCAGTCGGGACTTGCTGTCACAGCCGATGTGGGTGGTTGGCTCGGCGCAACGAGCTTCGCCCCCGTCCCCACCGATGGCCCAACAACTGGCAATAGCTACTCTGTCAAGGCCATCCAGACGTACCTGTCGCGGGCAGGCTTCCCGACTGACGTTGACGGCATTCTGGGCCCCCAGACATCGGGTAACGTCGCCCTATACCAGGGCAAATTTGCACTCGGTGCCGACGGAATCGTCGGCCCGGCAACCTGGGCACACATGGTTGCCGCC
This sequence comes from Aurantimicrobium sp., assembly GCA_021741765.1. Lineage (GTDB taxonomy): Bacteria > Actinomycetota > Actinomycetes > Actinomycetales > Microbacteriaceae > UBA963. The sequence goes on from JAIOXH010000001.1 coordinate 21,156, forward strand.
AACACCCCGTCGACCTACGCCACGCAGTGGCAACGTTGCACGAGCCCGGTTGCGCTCCCAGCGACATCCCAGCCCGCCGGCTGCACAGATATCGCTGGCGCCACGGGATCAAGTTACACAATCGCATCCGACGACATCGATAGCTATCTCACCGTGCGCGTCACCGCGACGCGCGGAACAACCGTTGAGCGACGCTGGGCGGCCAATGCTGTCGCCGCGTTGGCCTTTGTGACGCCGACGCCCACACCTACCCCGACACCGACTCCGTTGACGAACCCGCCCACTATTTCGGGCACGGCAACGATTTCCGCCACGCTCACCGCGTCATCCGGTCAATGGCTGGGCGCGCCCACGGCAGCTGTGCCCACCGACGGGCGAACCTACGGTGCCAACGCTTACCCGGTCAAGTCGATACAGACCTACCTGTCGCGGGCCGGATTCGCGACCACAGTAGACGGCGCCTACGGTCCGGCAACAACCGCGAGTGTGAAGGCATTCCAGGCTAAGTACGGTCTGGTTGCCGACGGTCTTGTGGGCCCCGCAACATGGGGCAAGATGTTGTCACTCAAGCTGTACACCACTTACCAGTACCAGTGGATTCGATGCCCCGCGGCCCTTCCCGCACCCGCCGCTGACGGACCCGCGACCTGCACCGACATCGTGGGTGCCACTGCAGTAACCTATCGACCCGTTGCGGCAGACGCAGGATCGTTCGTGGCCGTTCGCGTCTTCGCCGAAAGTGGCGCGAAGGCTGAGAACAGGTGGAGCGCCTCGACCGTCGCGCTAGCCAGCGGCGTGTCAGCCACTCCTACTCCGACTCCTTCGGTAACGCCGACTCCTTCGGTAACGCCGATTCCTTCGGTAACGCCGACGCCTTCGGTAACGCCGACTCCTTCGGTAACGCCGACGCCTTCGGTAACGCCGACGCCTTCGGTAACGCCGACGCCTTCGGTAACGCCGACGCCTTCGGCAACGCCCACGGCGAGTCCCGTCCCTGTCGGACTTCTCAACCCGCCGACAGCCGCCGGTGTGGCCAAAGTCCTTCAGACGTTGAACGCAACTTCGGGACAGTGGCTTGGTGCTCCCACCGCGGCAATTCCCGCCGACGGCCCTAGGTACGGCACCAACGCATACCCGGTGAAATCAATCCAGACCTATCTCACTCGCGCGGGAATCCCCACCACGGTTGACGGCCTCTATGGCCGCGGCACTACTGCGAGCGTCAAGACCTTCCAGGCCAAGTACGGACTCCTGTCTGACGGCCTCGTGGGCCCCGTCACGTGGTCGAAGATGCTTGGGCTCAGGCTCTACACGACCTACACCTATCAGTGGGTGAGTTGCACGGCGCCTGTCTCAGTGGCCACCGCCACGGCACCCACCATCTGCACGAACATCACGACGGCCACGTCGGCGGCATACGTGCTCAAGAGTTCAGATCTCGCCAAACACATCGCGGTAAAAGTCACCGGTGTGAGTGGAGCCACGACTGAGTCCCGCTGGTCGGCATCGCTCGGCCCGGTTGTTCCCTAGTTGACAACCCAGCACGCACCCCATCGCGCCCTCGATCGGCACGAGGTTTTTCAGACCGGCACCATGGGGGCACTCCTCGACGGCATCTACGACGGGGACTGCTCGGTTGAGCACCTGCTCACGCGCGGCGACTTTGGTGTGGGCACGTTTAACGCCCTCGACGGTGAGATGCTGATTCTCGACGGCACGTGTTACCGACTCTCCAGTGACGGCAGCGTGGGGCCCACGGCATCCTCCGTTCAGACGCCGTTTGCCGTAGTTACGCGATTCGAGGCGCACGTCACACAGCGCATCGACGAGCCGCTCACGCAAGAAGAAACGCGCGACCTCCTGGTTAGCCTCACGCCGTCAGACAACTACCTCTACGCCTATCGCATTCGGGGCGAATTTGCGTCGGTGCGAACACGCACCGTTGCGCGACAGTCCCCGCCCTATCGCCGACTCGTAGAGGTGACCAAGGGTGAGCCGGTGCAAATGTTTTCGAACCTCAGTGGCGACATTGTGGGATTTCGCACTCCCGTATTTCAGCAGGGCATCGGCATCGCGGGCGATCACGCCCACTTCATTGACGAGCCTCGCACGCAGGGCGGGCACGTGCTCGACTTTGCGCTCACACGGGGAACTCTCGAGGTGTGCATCGGCACCGACCTTCACCTCGAGCTGCCGCGAACCGTGGCATTTGAGCGTGCCGACCTCGATGACGACCCGGTCGAACGCGACGCAGAGGTTACCGCTTCGGAGAGACACACGTAGAGCTGGCGCGGTCTGTCGCGGGTAAGACAACCACGTTTTTTCTCGGAGTTCACGTGCAATAGTGTGTGAGCATGTCGCCCACACCAGATGCCTACGAAGCTTTCTTAAATCTGCCCACGATTGTTCTGGTGATCATTGTCGCCATCCCAGCAATCGTGATCATGTGGCTGGGCATCCTTTTTAGCTTGCGCCGCGGCGCAGACAGCGACTTCACCGATTTTGCCAACTCGGCGCTCGCCATCGTGGGCGGTGCCTTTATTTTTGTGGGCGCGTTTTCCGTGGTTACCTCGTGGGACACTCAGTCGCGCCTCGAAGCGAGTGTGACGAGTGAATTCACCTCGATTACCTCGCTGGCAGAAGACCTCGGGGGTATTCCGCGAGAGTCCTCCCGTGAGACTGCTCTCTCTTTGGTGGACTACGCCACGCTCGTGAGAGACACCGAGATTGGCACGCAGGGAGTCGTCGCGCCTAACCCCGAGGCGCAAAAGGCTCTGGCGGTCATCGAGGCTAGTGTCACGTCGACTGCCGAGTCGCCCGGACTTACGGAACACCAGGTCGACAACCTCTATAACCACATGGAGGCCGTCAAGGATGCCCGCAAGGATCGACTCACCATAGACGTGCCCAATCTTCCCGTGAGCCTGAACGTCATGTTGGGGCTAGCGGCCGTGCTCATGCTTCTCGGAATTGGTCTCTACCCCGCATCGCGCATTCCGTGGCTCAAATACTTCTACGGTGGCGCCACCACCATTGTGACGATTGCCATGATTTCTGCGGTGCTCACTCTTCAGTCTCCGGTCAACGTCGCCGCCCAGTCTTCTCAGGTCATCGACATGTTCATTACGTCGGTGACCGAGGGTGGGGCGAATCTTGGTCTGAACGATGGGCAACAGGGAACACTTCCCGCTCCGGAGCCCGGCCAGCAGCCCGGACAAGCACCGGGAGACGGGCAACCGCCCGCACCGGCACCCTAGGGCGCGTCGCGCGTCGTCGCCGAAACACTCCGGCCCCGGCTCCGCACGCCTCGGAGGTACCTGGGCCGTCTCAAATTGACAACTGCCCAAGAGCTCAATGCGTCAACGTCAGCACCCGGGAATCTGTAGTCTTTATGGGGGCACAGACGACGCGAAGGAGCGATCAGATGACACGAATTGGTGTGGTTCGGGAGCAAGACGGCGAGACACGTGTAGCCGCAACTCCCGACACTGTGGCCAAGATTGTCGCTCTCGGTTACGAGGTCAACGTGGAGAAGGGTGCCGGCGCGAAGTCGGCCTCACCCGACGCTCAGTATGAGAAGGCCGGCGCGAGCATTGTGACCACCGCCAAGGCGTGGTCTGCCGACGTCGTCATGAAAGTCAACGCTCCGACCGACGAAGAAATAGGCAAACTCGCAGCCGGCACAACCCTGATCAGCTTGCTCAGCCCCGCCCTGCGCCCCGAACTTCTTGAGGCGCTCGCCAAGCGCGACGTCACCGCTCTCGCTCTCGACGCCGTACCGCGCATTTCGCGAGCCCAGTCGATGGATGTGCTCAGTTCCATGGCCAATCTGGCCGGTTACCGCGCGGTGATTGAGTCGGCCCACGAGTTTGGCCGTCTGTTCACTGGTCAGGTCACGGCAGCAGGCAAGGTTCCTCCCGCCAAGGTACTCGTGGCCGGTGCGGGTGTTGCCGGACTTGCGGCCATTGGTGCCGCCTCGAGTCTCGGCGCCATCGTGCGTGCCACCGATCCGCGCCCCGAGGTTGCCGACCAGGTGCGGTCGATTGGTGGCGAGTATGTTGCCGTTGAGGTCGACGAAAAGATGGAGTCGTCCGACGGCTACGCCAAAGCGACGAGTGAGGCCTACGACCGACGTGCCGCCGAGGTGTACTCAGAACAGGCGCTCGACGTTGACATCATCATCACCACGGCTCTCATTCCGGGACGTCCGGCACCGAAACTTCTCACGGCGGCCGACGTGGCGAGCATGCGCCCGGGCAGCGTCATCGTAGATATGGCCGCGGGCATGGGTGGCAACGTTGCCGGCTCAGTTGCCGGCAAGCGCATTGTCACCGACAACGGCGTGGTGATTCTCGGTTACACCGACCTGGCCGGCCGCCTTCCTCAGCAGGCCTCGCAGCTGTTTGGCACCAACATGCTCAACCTGCTCAAGTTGCTCACCCCCGCCAAAGACGGCCAGCTCGTGATTGATTTCGAGGACGTCGTGCAGCGAGCCGTTACCGTGGTGCAGGAGGGCAGCATTACGTGGCCGCCCCCGCCGGTTCAGGTTTCGGCCGCCCCCGCCGGGGCCGCAGAAATAGCCAAGCCTGAGCCAAAGCCCAAGAAGACTATGTCGCGCGGCAGCAAGGGCGTGCTCATCGGCATCGGTCTGCTCGGTCTTCTGGCTGTTTGCACGTTTGCGCCCGCTCCGTTGCCCCAGCACTTCCTCGTACTCATGCTCTCGGTTGTCGTGGGCTTCTACGTCATCGGCAAGGTGCACCACGCACTTCACACGCCGCTGATGAGCGTGACCAATGCCATCTCGGGCATCGTGGTGGTGGGTGCCATCGCACAGCTCGCATCCTCGAACCTTGTCGTGCAGATACTGGCCGCCGTCGGAGTTCTTTTCGCGTCAATCAACGTCTTTGGTGGCTTCGCCGTTACCGGACGAATGCTCAAGATGTTTAGCAAGGGAGGCCCGCGATGAGCGTCGAGATGCTGATGACGGCCACCTACATTGTGTCCGCGCTCATGTTCATCATGAGCCTCGCCGGATTGAGTAAGCACGAAACTTCTCGGGGCGGCCTCGCTTTCGGCATCGTTGGCATGGTTCTCGCTCTCGCGGCCACCATCGCCTCGATGGTGCTCAAAGTGTGGGGCACTCCCCAGGTCACGCTAAGCCTCGGGCTCCTCGTTGTTGTCATTCTGATCGGCGCCGGCATCGGCCTGTGGCGCGCTCGCGTCGTGGCCATGACGGGTATGCCCGAGCTCATCGCCCTCCTGCACAGCTTCGTGGGTCTGGCCGCCGTGCTCGTGGGTTGGAACGGCGCGCTCGACTCGAAAGACGTGCCGGAGAATCTTCTGGGCATTCACCACGCTGAGGTCTTCATCGGCGTCTTCATCGGGGCCGTGACGTTCACGGGATCCATCGTGGCCTACCTCAAACTGTCGGCCCGCATTTCGTCGCGTCCGTTGATGTTGCCCGGCAAGAACGCGCTCAACATTGGCGCCCTCGTTGTGTTCGTGGGGCTCACGGCCTGGTACGTCGTTACGCCCGAGTTGTGGTTGCTGATTGCCGTTACCGCCCTTGCGCTCCTGCTCGGTTGGCACCTCGTGGCCTCCATCGGCGGTGGCGACATGCCCGTCGTTGTGTCCATGCTCAACAGCTACTCGGGTTGGGCCGCCGCCGCAGCGGGTTTCCTGCTCAACAACGATCTGCTGATTGTCACTGGTGCGCTGGTAGGTTCATCCGGTGCGTACCTGTCGTACATCATGTGCCGCGCCATGAACCGATCGTTCATCTCGGTGATTGCCGGCGGCTTCGGTATCGAGAAGCCGGCCGCTGCGGGCGAAGAGGAGACGGGCGAAATCCAAGAGATGGATGCCTCCTCGGTAGCCGAGATGCTGGCCGCTGCCGATTCGGTGATCATCACACCGGGCTACGGCATGGCCGTGGCTCAGGCGCAGTACCCCGTGGCCGAACTGGCGAGCCAGCTCGCGGCCAAGGGCGTGAAGGTGCGCTTCGGTATTCACCCCGTGGCTGGTCGTCTGCCCGGTCACATGAACGTGCTGCTGGCCGAGGCAAAGGTTCCTTATGACATCGTGCTCGAATTGGACGAGATCAACGAGGACTTTGCCTCAACGTCGGTCGTGCTCGTCATTGGCGCTAACGACACCTGTAACCCGGCAGCGGCGGAAGATCCGAGTAGCCCCATCGCCGGCATGCCCGTCTTGCACGTGTGGGAGGCCAGCAACGTGATTGTGTTCAAGCGCTCCATGAGTTCCGGCTACGCCGGTGTGCAGAACCCGCTGTTCTTCCGGGAGAATGCTCACATGCTCTTCGGTGACGCCAAGGAACGCGTGGAAGACATCCTCAAGTCGCTGTAATTTCTGTCTCCACAAGAGCGCGAAGCGGGTCGCTGACGCGTTCACATTCGTGTCGCTTTTTGTTCCCTTCCATGGGCTAGGGTGACGGCGTGGAAGAACAAATGGATGCCTTTGAGTCGTTTCTGAACCTGCCGCCCGGGGTGATGCTGCTCATCATTGCGCTGCCACTTGCCGCGCTGATGGCCGGAGCCTTCTATCTTTCCCGGAACCGGGGGCGTGACCTCCAGTCAGCCGACTTTGGCAAGGAGGCCCTGGCCATCATCGCGGGTGGCTTTGTCTTCGTGGGTGCTTTCGCCATTGTCACGTCGTGGAATCTGCAGTCGTCGATCGCTACGCACGTCACCAACGAATTTGCGGCGGCAACCTCGCTTGCCGAGGACATGGGCGACGTCAAGTCGCCCGAGGCGCAGGCGCTGGCTCAGCAACTCGTCACGTATGCCGAGTCGGTGAAAGCTGCCGAACTGGGCTTCTCCGGGGTTGTCGGCCCGAGCCGCGACGCACAGGCGCAGCTCGCGACAATCCAAGACAGTGTTGTGTCGATTGTCTCCACCACAGCCCTCACGACCTACCAGATCGATAACATCTACTCCCATCTTGAAGAACTGAAGGATGCCCGTAAGGTGCGCCTAGCGGTCACACTGCCGAACCTCCCCATTGAGCTCATTTCCCTCATCGTGATTTCGGCGGCTCTGTCGCTTGTCGGCGTGAGTCTCTACCCGCCCTCGGATCTCAAGTGGGTCAAGTACTTTTATGCCATTTCGTCACTCGCGGTCGTGAGCGGACTCATCCTGACCATCTTGGTTCTGCAATCGCCTCGTTACACCGCAACTCAGGTGAGTCATCAACTTGACATGTTCATGAGTTCGGTGACTGGCGGCGGAGCGAATATCGACAAGGACCAGCCCTCAATGGGCGATGCACCGGCTCCGGGCGAGGGCCCACAGCCAGGCCCTCCCGACGGTTCGGGCAACCCCGCCCCCGGACAGCCGTAACCAAAAGATCAAGGTGGGGCGCCTCAATGTGCCCAAAAACTCCTTGATGTGAACTTCTCAGACGGTAAACTGAATCGACTTAATACTCATCGATTCGCCCGTTGCTGGAGAAGTGCCTCTGGAGGATTTCATGACGACATCGCGGTCCTTCAGCCTCATCTCCGTGACTCTCGCCGTTGGCCTGGCCCTCAGCGGTTGCACCACCACGGCGGCGACGCAAGAGGTAGACTCAACGTCCTCAACTGCTCGGCTGGCCGCATGGAAGGACGTATGGGTGTGCATGCTCGCCCAGGATCCTGCTGCCGCTCCGAGCGTCTTTTTCGGCTCCGAGATGTATCCCGGAACGTACTGGCTGAATGGCAAGACGGGCACGGGCGCCGTCCAGCTTTCGCCACGGGCGTGGGTGTGTAACTCGTCAATTGAATCTGCGGCCAACGGCAACTGGTTGCCCGACAGCATGGATACATTTGTCACCATTACGTGGCCAAACGGGAGGCCAGCCCAGTTCGGCATTCAGAACCCTCTCATCGGAACTCCTAAGTTCTACCCTTCGCTGGTTTGTTCTTCGAGTGGACCCAACTGCAGCGGTGAATCAAAGTTTTCGTTGGACGAGGGTGACACGTTCGCCTGCAGCACCGCCGGTTTTGATTTCACCATCAAAAGGAATACAGACACGTCCGACTTCAAGTATTTCGAGATTGTCTTTGGGTCACCGAGCGAAATCACCGACGACTTTGATTTTGAAAGCCCCCTATGCACCAAAAGGTAGTGGTGGCAGCCGTCGGGGCTCTGCTGACGACGGTTTCGTTGATCACGGCCGGTTGTGGGCTCCAGCCCGCAGCGCAGTCAGAGACCGACAACACAGTATCCCGCGAAGCCTTGGGCCGTGACGAGCGACTGTGTGTCACCAATAACACGGGAATGACCGTCAAGATTCTGTGGTCGTACGAGGACACCAAGGAACCATTGGCCAACGATCTGCTCACGGCCGGGGCTACGAACTGTGCAGCGGGCTCAAACACCGGTGCTTTTGGCCTCACCGTGAGAGTCCGCTGGAACGACAGGCTTTCACAGATGTTTACCGTCTATAACCCGTCAGTGGGTACACCTCAAGTAGTCGTGGACAGCGACAAACAGTCGGCCATGGACGTCACGAGATGCGGGCAGGTTTATGGCTGGACGGGTGTCAACTACTGCAGCCAATCGCTCGAGATCAACCAATCCAAAACGTATGGAGCCTATGGCTGGCACGAATCGGTGCTCGCGCGTATCGGCGATTCCGCAAACTACAAGGAATTCACTCTTTCCTTGAACCGATAATCGATTCCCAATGAAGAGGAGCATCGTGAGCACGAGAACGAGAAGCGCAGTAATCGCCTTGGCACTGGCCGCTCTCGTTCTTTCCGGTTGTGCTTCGGGCGCAGCCGGACCCGCCCCCGCTTCGCCCTCAACCGATTCCGAGCGCGAAGCGTCACTCCGTGGCACCGAGGTCTGCGTCCAGAACAATTCCGCCATGAACATGCGCATCACCTGGCTAGGGTTTGCCACGCCGAAGGCGTTGCCCCCGGCGGGACGAGAGTGCCACAGCGGTTATGTATCCGGGGGGAAACCCGACGTTCAGGCGACAATCGAATACGAGCCGGTGTCTTCTTCCAACACGTGGCTCACGATGGGGCTGTGGGCCACAAATCCGTGGTCGGCACGGCCGCAAGCGGCAACGTGGTTTGCCAAAGGCGAAAAGAAATATGGGATGTGCGGAGGCTTTGACGTCGAAGAGATGTATTCGTTCACGGCCGATGACATTTCTGCGCAACTGACCCGAATCGCCGATACAGCTGACAACAAAAAATTCGTTCTCAACCTCACCGATTCAGAGGGACGTGCTGACCTCCCAGACGTGACCGAGTGCGTCAAGGAACCCTCGCCCGATCCCCTCTAATGCTCTCAACAATTCAATCCCGCTCACGAATCCTGAAAGTAGGAAACCCAATATGAAGAATGCACGTCGATCCGTAGTTGCCGGGATGGGCATGGTTCTGGTTTCGGTGGTACTCGCCGCATGTGCACCCATGCCTGCGGACGACACCGAGCGCCAAGCGTCGCGCCTCGATTCGCGTCTCTGCATCCGCAATGACACGTCCATGCAGATGCGCGTGCAGTGGCGCGGTTATCCGGCGCCTAGCGACATCGCACGAGGGGAGACCACGTGCAACACCGGGTACGAAACGTTGTATTCCGATGTCGAGGCAACAATTGAGTATGAACCTGAAGATGATCCAGGCAACTGGCTTTCACTCACCGCCTTAGCCGATAACCGTGTTCTCGGACTTCCCCAGGGGGCCGTGTATTACGAGCAGCAGGATTATAAGTACGGCGTTTGCGAAAACTTCTTTGTGGGCGACACCCACACGTTCCAGAACTTCATCTTCCGCGCCGACTTGACACGTCAGGATGATTCCGCCGACCACAAAGAGTTCTCCCTCACAATTTCCGGTCCCAATGGGCGAAACCCAGCGCGTGAAGTATCCGGCTGTCTAAAGCCCAAAATCCCAGACTGAGCAAACCGTCCTATGGCGAAAGGAAAGCGGCCTCTATGCGTCTCCTCGTCATCCAAAGAGCGGCGGCGAAACCGGCCATTCGGCGGCTACGGGAGAATCGTCACCCTCGGCAATGGGGTGCCAAATCATGTAGATCCACGAGGTGCGGTCGAAAACCTTAGTGGCGGCATATTCCGCACCAAGCTTCTCTCCCAGCGACGGTAGAGACTCAACACGCCGCAGTTCGGGTGAGTTGGCGCCATCGTTGGCAGTCGCAACGTCGGCATCAAATGCGGTGACGATTCCAATTTGCGGGTGGATGGGATCAGAGCCGAGTAGCAGCCACACCGATGTGGCGCCAGACTCCATTGCGGCCCCCCTGATTTTTGGCCACCACGACGCCGTAAAGTCGCTCAGCGAGGGTGCTTGCAGGGCATGCCAGCGTTCCACCCGCATCACCTTCTGGCTTTCTACCCCGGCAAAATCCTCGATGCCCGCAACGTGCCAGAGCTGTGAGCGCGGCTCCAGAAACTCGGGGCGGTCAAGAAAAAGCGTCTCGCCATCGAGCTTGAACTGGTTGGCGCACCAGTCGCCATAGGCTGCGGCCTCTGCGTGGGTGGCAAAGGCATAGGTTCCCCCGCAGAAGACTCCACTCGCGTCGATGCGCAGCGGTAACAGTTTGCGAAGCATGCCCGGTCGTGCGGCCATGACGAGCCTGTCGGCCTCGATGTAAGAGGGAACCTCGGGCGCTATGTCGTGGCCGGGAAACTGGAACTCATCGCTGAAGACAGCGGTTGCCTCGGACAAATCACGATGATAGCTACTCGTGAGATTACCGGCCGATTCAGATTCGTTTGATGTCGTCATGACGTATTCGCCCTTTCAGGACTACGTTAGGGGCCCAGTTAGGGGCCCAGTTTGGTCTTCGGGCCGCCACCCTTACGAGACGCCCAAGCAAAGGCGGCTAGAGCGATAACCAGCGCCCCCGAACCAATGCCGTAGGCCATCACCTCATCCGCGCGGTTGACGTCAACAAACACACCGACAAAGACCACGGCGATGATGGCTACGACCACGCCGATGAGCTTTGACTTCAGATCGTCGAGGTCCTTGACGCGCAACCATGCGGGAACCGGAATCTCGGAGTCAATGAAGAGTTCGTAGAGACCGTATCCAATGACCAGGAGTACCGTGCCGAGCAAGATGGCGTCAACGGCAGTTAACACATCAACGATTGATTCTTTGAGCACGTAATCGGAAACGATGGCCTTGTAGACGACAATGCCCATCTCAATCGAACCTTGGATCATGAGCAACAAAGCACCGATGATCGAGGCGATGGCGGGAACGAAGACGGCGTACCGGGTTATTCCGAGGATTTTAGGCATGAGTCGAGTTTATCGTCCGCGTTTACGCCTACACGAGGGCCAGGTTCGGCTGATGTTGGCAAACTTTGCGAGAAATTGCTGATGCTTTCAGCCGGTTACGTTTCTTTCACGCTGGCGTTGAGGGCAGAAATCGCATCCACGGCATCGACCAGTGCAGTCTGCTCCTCGGGCGAGATTTCCTCAGGAACAACCTGGCTCCAACCGGTGGGATCGGTGAGCACGGGCACGGCCACCGGGCCGTGAAGTCCCGGCCAGTCGCCGTCAATAAGTACCTGCGCGGGAATCGCCATTTTCATTCCGCTCCCAATGAAGCCCACCACGTCCGTCACGGCGTGCGCGGTGGCTAGCTCAGTTGTTCGTCCCGCGGTGAAGTGTGTGAAAAACGGCTTTATGGCAGCTCGAACGTCGGGCAGTTGTGCCTGCACGAAGGCATATGCGGCAGGAACGTCGTCGCGTTCAATGAGCGACAACGCGTGGGCGCGGGCTACACGAATTTCCTCGGGGAGGTCGCTGAGCTTGCGATCCTGGGTGGCGCGGCCAAGGAGGTCGTCTACGAGGCTCTGTTTGGCGCCGCGCACACGAATGGTGCTCCACATGGGCACAAGATGGTCGCCGTGTTGCCCCCACATTTCTGCATCGACCATTGGTCGCGTTACGCCCAGATCGGCAGCAATCTCACGGCGAAAGCGGAGCGAGTCTGACCAGGCTGCTGCGCCCAGAATCCGATTCCGACTCACAACGCCGGAGAAAACGTCCAAGGCGAGTTCAACCGGATTCGATTGCACGATCACAATTGGTTCGGCGTTCATGCGAGCCACGTCGGCAGCCGACTCGACGAAAATCGCGTGATTTAATTCGGCCAGTTGGCTGCGGTCGGAGGCTAGGCTGGAGATGGTGGCACCCGCCATCATGACCACGATGTCTGCGTGGCTCTCCGCCACATTCGTGCCCACCTCGATTCGCGGTGCACGATCAGCAAACGCATCGTGCAGGTCGGCGCGTAAGCCCCAGAGCTCCATCTCGTGCGCGCCACCGGCATGACCGATGAGATCAAGTGCTCCGTCGGGCGGAAGAATTCCCCGTGCCAAAATTTGAGCAGCCACTTGGCGACCGCAGCTACCGGTTGCCCCGATGATGGCAAGCTTCATGTCAGGTACTGTCTCTCTGGTTTGGGGCAAAAAACCGGACTAAAGCCGGCCGAGCCTCTCGATGTCTTGCTCGAACTCCTCGATGGCCTCGTCGCTCACTGTTTGTCGGGTGTCTCCGATGGCCCACAGGTAGTGTTCGGTCTTCGTCGTTGAGGAATCTTTGGTGGCAACCTTGCTCTCATAAACCGACTGTTCCAAGGCCCGCTGGGAGGCTTTGCGGGCGGCGTACTCGATATCGGCCGGCGAGAAGCCGGCCGTGCGCTTCACCAACTCCGAAAGGTCAATCGTGCCGACAGCCGATGCAGGAATGTAGCGGGTCCAAATCGACTCGCGCGCCTCGGCATCCGGCAGGCCAATGGGAATGACGTAATCAAACCGACCGTGCCGCAGGAAGGCGTCATCCAGCGCGCGGATGTAGTTCGTCGCGACAACCAAAAGTCGTCCGGGCTTTTCTCTAAAACTCGGAATCAGCTTGAGCAGCTCGTTCGTCACACCCTGAGTGGGGGAGGGGGGATCGCCTTTGCGTTTCGACGCGATCTCTTCTACCTCGTCAATAAACACGACGACGTTTTCGAGTTCGTCAACAGAGGTGAAGACGTCTCTCAGCCCGCCCGCCACGCCATTCTTGTCGCCCCCCAAGCGAGACGGGAAAAACTCGATGAAGGGCCAGTCCAGTCGAGACGCCACGGCCTTAGCGAACGTGGTCTTTCCCGTTCCCGGCGGGCCAAACAGCACGATTGCTTTGGGTGGCTCGACCCCGAAGGCTTCGGCCAACTTGGAATCCGAGAGAGGTAGCACGAGTCGTCGCTCGAGCAGCTCCTTCTCGTTTTTCATTCCGGCGATTTTGTCCCAGAGGTCACGTTCCAGCACGCGACCGCCCAGGTCTCGCAACAGCTCGCGCTCGCGCTCACTCACCGACACTTCGCGCTCAAAGTACTTGAGGTGCTTGAGGTCGATAAAGCCTGCCTTTTCGAGCACACCGCTCTTGCCGTCATCGGCGACCAGCATGGAGAGTTTGGTGATTCCCGACTTGGCCATGTCAACTTCAAGCTCGCCCAGAAGCCGTCCGCCAATGCCCAATCCGCGGTAGTTCTCATCCACAACCAGCAGAACGACCCAGCCTTGCTCGTGGGCAACACGACCTACCGCCACGCCGATGATGGATGTCGAATCGTAGGCAACGATCGCGTGGTCTTCGTTGCACGAGGCCAATACTTCGGCAAGCGAATAGACCGGCTCGAAGCCGGTACTTCGCGATTTATCCCAGAGCGCCAGAACGGCGTCGGTGTCTACCGGTTGAAAATTCCTAAACCTCGTGCTCATCGCGCACATCCTCTAGAGAAGCCCATTCTTAAATGTAGCGTGCTCGCCCGGTGTTGGCTCGAACCCGCGGAAGGCACTCTCGTTTACTGAGTGACTAACTCGCCTGTTTTCTACTCGCCCGCTTGCTGATCAGCGACAGGCCGAGCAGGATCACCAGCACAAAGAACGTCGGCCAGTTGAGGGCTTCACCCGGGGGAGTGCGCGTACTTTCGACGGCACCCATCTGTCCGGCCAGCGCGCGCATGGGCGCATCGAGGCAGAGAAACAGAATGATGAGTGGCGTCAGGCCCTTGTAGGCGAAGAACAAAACGAGCATGAGGCCCACCAGAAGGAGCTGGATGGCTCCCCACTGGTGAAAGATGGCAATGATGTTGTTGCCGCCTGCAACGCTCGTATCAATGCCGGCGATGGTTCCCGCCCCGCCATCGGGCGAAAAGACGTGGATACCACTGCGCGCCACGACGATGATCAAGAAGACGAACGTGATGATCCTGACGAACAGGTACCCCCGGTACTCCTTCGGGTTCTTTGGCAAAAGCGCGTTCGCCATGGCAGTGCCTTTCATGTCAGCCGTGCCCGCTCGGTGCGGACTCGACTCCCCAGCCTAGGACTGTGGAACCGTGCCCTCGGTGCGGACTGAACTCCCCAGCCTAGGACTGTCGAAGCTGGCGCTTCGCCAGTAACCGGCGGCTGTGGGCCCACGAGCAGGTTCTCGATCTACCAACGCCACGAATCGCACCGGCATGAGCCGGCTTCGATTCGTGCCCTCGGCAGGACTCGAACCTGCGACCAAGAGATTAGAAGGCTCCTGCTCTATCCTCTGAGCTACGAGGGCGACACTACAAAACTACCGGAGAATTCGTGCCACAGAGGGGGTCGGCTGCGTCCCAATTCAGTTTGCGCACGTGAGTCCGTATGCTCGAAGGGACGCAATTCGACGGCGTCACCACGCCTAAGGAGGCCATCATGTTCGTTGCTACCTGGAAAGGTGCCGTTATCGCACAGTCCGACAAGACCATCGAGATTGAGGGAAACAAGTATTTTCCCTTCGACAGCGTTGATCAGACGCTGCTTGTCGACTCGGCCACCACATCGAACTGCCCCTGGAAGGGCACCGCAAACTACTATTCGCTTTCCGTTGACGGCGATACGAACACTGATGCCGTTTGGGTGTATCGCGAGCCCAAAGACGCCGCCAAGGAGATCGCCGGCTACGTGGCCTTTTGGCGCGGCGTGGAGGTTCGCGCCGTCTAAGAACGGCGGGCACAGACCGTGATCGAGTTCGTCAACGCGTCAAAAACCTACGGTGGCGTCGTAGCGCTGGCGGATTTTTCTGCCGTGGTTCCGTCCGGCACCATCACCGTGCTCATGGGCCTTTCGGGGTCGGGCAAGACCACCGCGGTGCGCATGGTCAACAAGATGGTTATCCCGTCGACGGGCTCCGTGCTCATCGACGGTGTTGATGTCTCTTCGCAAAATGCGGTGGCGCTTCGCCGCTCCATCGGTTACGTGATGCAAGACATTGGCTTGCTCCCACACAAGACCGTTTTAGACAACGTGGTTCTGATCGCCACTATCGCCGGTCAATCGCGGGAGACGGCTCAGCAAAACGCCCGAGAGATGCTCACCCTAGTGGGCATCGACCCCTCGTCGTTTGGCCGGTTCCCCCGGCAGTTGTCTGGCGGTCAGCAACAGCGTGTGGGTGTGGCGCGCGCACTGGCAACCAAGCCAAACATCTTGCTCATGGATGAGCCCTTCGGTGCGGTTGACCCCATTGTGCGCGAAGAGTTGCAAGACGAACTGCTGCGCATTCAGCGTGAACTCAAACTCACCGTGCTCTTTGTCACTCACGATCGTGGCGAGGCCCTCAAAATTGCCGATCAGCTGATTGTGCTTTCGCAACAGGGCACGATTGAGCAGGCGGGCACACCTCGTGAACTCACAAAAAAACCGGCGAATGATTTCGTGCGCAAGATTCTCGGTGTCTAGTGGATTGGTTCTTCGCTAACGCTTCGTTTGTGGCAGGGCTGGCGCTCACGCACCTGAGCATCGTGATTGTTCCCATAGTTTTAGGGTCGATTCTGGCGATTGTGGGAGCGCGACTCGTTCGGGCGCGATGGGTTCCGGGGGTAACGGCCGTTCTGAGCGCTGTGTATGCCATCCCGTCGCTCGCGCTGTTCGTGGCGCTTCCGGCCCTCATCGGTACCCCTTTTGTCGGCCCGACCAACGTGGTGATTGCGCTCACTGTTTACGCAGTGGCATCAATGTTTTTCTCTGCTCGCGACGCTTTCTCGCAAGTGCCGTCGTCGACAAAGACAACCGCGACGGCGTTGGGCATGAGCCGATTCCAACTTTTTGTTCACGTGGAATTGCCCATGGCCATACCCGGGCTCATCTCTGGTCTGCGCGTGGTTTCGGCCACAACCGTGTCGATGGCTGCCATCGGTGCCGTGGTCGGTGTGCGAAACCTCGGCTACCTGTTCCTCGACGGTTTTCAACGTCGCATCCCCGAAGAAATCGTCACGGGCCTCGTGGCTGTCTTCGTGATCGCGATTGCCTTCGACGGCGGCCTGTGGTTGCTGGGGCGGGCTCTCACGCCGTGGCGCGCGCGAGGCGGTGAGCGTGTTTAGTATTTCTGACCTGGCAGCCTGGTTTGCCGATCCCGTCAACTGGGACGGACGCTATGGCCTGTGGTTCCTGTTGCTCGAGCACGTTGCCATCACCCTTGCTGCACTTCTCATCGCGACCATCGTTGCCCTGCCCCTGGGACTCGCCATCGGACACACCGGGCGAGGCGAGTTCCTGGTGATCGGGCTCGGGTCGATCTCCCGAGCGGTCCCGACGATGGGACTGCTGTTCGCGCTGGTACTTCTGTGGGGCGTGCAACTAAGGGATGTCTCTCTCCTCGTGGCCTTAGCGGCCATCGCCATTCCACCACTACTGGCGGGCACCTTCGCGGGTGTCACCACCATTCCTTGGGGCATTCGAGATTCGGCAAAAGCTCAGGGCATGACGGGTTTTCAACGCGTTCGCTACGTTGAGTTTCCGTTGGCAACTTCGTCGATGATTGGCGGAATGCGCATCGCCTTCATTCAGGTGGTGTCGACCGTCGTTCTTGCGCCACTCGTGGGCCTCGGCGGGCTGGGTTTTGGCATTGTGCAGGGCCTGGCTCTGCGAAACTATTCGCAGGTCGTGGCCAGTTCGCTCGTAATCATTGTCATAACGATTGTGGGAAGCCAGCTTCTCGGGTGGTTGCAACGACGCACGGACGATAGGTTGTAAACACCCCACCACTTGGAGACACCATGAAACTCTCGCGAATCACAGCCCTGGCCGTTAGCATCACCGCTCTTGTCGGATTGGCCGGATGCGCCACCTCCGAAGCCCCGCCCACAGACCCGTCCATAGAGACCATCGTCATTGGCTCGCAGGCTTACTATTCCAACGAAATTATTGCCGAGACGTACGCGCAGATTCTTGAGGATTCGGGTTATCCGGTTGAGCGCAAGTTCTCACTGGGACAGCGCGATGTCTACATTCCAGCTCTCGAAGCCGGTGAAATTGACCTTATCCCCGAGTACACGGGAAACCTGTTGCAGTTCTTTGACCCGGCAGCCACCGAGACGGCAGCCGACGAGGTTTACACGGCGTTGGGTTTGGCCCTTCCCGAAGGCTTGACAGCCTTTACCATGTCGTCGGCAACCGACCAGGATTCCTACAACGTCACGAAAGAGTTTGCCGACGCAAATTCTCTCGTGTCGATTGAAGACCTGGCCAAGGTCACGGGACTCACCTTGGGCGGCGCCCCCGAATTGGCAGAGCGCCCCTACGGCCCGAGCGGACTGCTCTCGGTCTACGGTGTAACCGTCGAATTCCAAGCGACGGGTGAGACCACGGTTGATTCCCTCGTTGCGGGCATCGTTGACATGGCAAACGTCTACAGCGCAGACCCGCGAATTGAGCAGCTCGGCCTCGTCACTCTTTCTGACCCCCGCGGCCTGTTCCTCGCGTCGAACGTTGTCCCCGTTGCGTCAGGTGTTGTCAGCGATTATGTTGCCTACCTCATCGACAAGGTGTCGGCTGCCATGACCGCCGAAGATCTGGTTGCCATGAACGTGCGCAGTGTTGACGAGAAGCTTTCCGCCAGCGTCATCGCTCGTGAGTGGCTCCTTTCCAAAGGTTTGGTGAAGTAGCCCTGCGTTTTTAGCGCGGCGCGGACTTCTTACTGTGAAGGAAACGGATTAGCTTTCGGGCTTAAGAAGTTGACCCTTGAACGCCAGAGCGGCGGTGCGAACGACGAGCGTCGCGACCACCAGTACGAGCACTGCGAAGAGGCTCAGCCCTAGCCAGAGGTAGAAATCCTGCCTCACGAGCGTGAAGTACAGCAGCGCTGCCAAGGTGATTGACGCGAGGGGAAAGCTAAACGCCCACCAGGTGAGCGCAAAGGGCAGACCCACAAATTTGCGCCATTGACTAACAACCATGAGCGTCATGAAGAGGGCTGCGTAAAACAACACGATGCCGAAGTCGTCGAGTTTGCCCCCGTGGAGTGCCGTCCACGCGATAAAACCAAGCGCCGGCGGCACAATGAGAATGAACAGCGACGGCATGAGCTTTTGTGGAATCGGAGCAAAGAAGAAGCTCCTGTTCAAGCTGATTGCTAATAGGGGCAACCAAAAGACGATTCCAATGGCGAAGAAGAAGTAGGAGACTTCCACGTAGCCGAGCGGGGCTCCCGAAATGGGCACGAGCAGGTTGGCCAGAATGGGGATGAACCATGCGGGTGAATTGTGCTCGACGGTAAAGCGTTCTGAGTGAAACCACCTATTCAAGATCAGCAGCGTAAAGCCGAGCTGCACCACAACAGCGATCCACCAGAGCACGTGTGTGACCCCTGGCGAATAAGGTAACAGCGCCGCCGTGATCAGGAGCAGTCCCACAGAAATCGCAGGAAAAAAACTCAAGCGGATGGGGTTGTTCAGTTCGTCGCGAACGGCCTGGGGATATCGGATCCACTTGGTGAGGTAAGCGACGACCAGCGTCAGCCACACGGCTGAGGTCAATGTGAGAAGGGCGATAGATACGTACCCCGGCACGCCGAAGTGACGTTCTACGCTCTCTGTAGCTGTGGTGAGTCCACCCAACCCCATCACCGTGGTAAAAAGCGTGACGGGAAGGTGCTGGAGGCTGGATTTCTCCGCTGTGGCTGCCACGATTCGCCGGGCTAGCTGCCGGCTTGAATTATGCCGCGGATTCGGGCTGGTGAGTGCATCTCGACCAAAGAAATTGTGATGATGGGCATGTCGACAGGATAGCAGGCGCCAATCGCGGGTCTCGTCACGCGTTTGCAATCGGATGGCAAGTAGCGCGTCACACGTTGTACGGTGAAGGCAGACTAAGAACTCTGAGGGAGGGGCAATCGTGTCCGGCATCATGAACGAATCTGACGAAGCAACACCGGCCGTTCAGCCCAAGCGCTCGCCCTCGGGTCTCGCCATCGCCGGGTTTGTTCTCGCGCTCCTTGCCCTCGTGGTTGCAGTGCTGGGAACTCTGGGTGCGATACTCGTTACGTCGCTCTCGGGCGGCCTGGCAACTAACTCGACCTCGCAGGCGCAGTCCGGCACGAACGTCGATGTGGCCGCCGTCGTGGCGTTGGCGAACGCGGCCGTGGTCACGGTGTACTGCGGTAATTCCTCGGGCTCCGGTTGGGGCATCGACTTGGCCGATGATGCGAGTTCAATGGCCGACGATGATTACCCCTACGAGATTGTGACCAACTGGCACGTGATTGAAGAGTGCGTCGACACGGATGTGCCCATCACCATTCAGACACTCGCTGGCACCAGCGAAGTGGACGCTTTTCTTTTCGATTTTGATGCCAGTTATTACGATGAAACCTCAGAAGTGTGGGCCGATCTCGCTCTTCTCATGACCGCCGAGCCCGTGGAAAGCTTGCAGCCCGCCACCGCGCCACCCGCCGTGGGTGACTGGGTGATGGCCGCTGGCAGCCCGTACTCGCAGTTTTTCGACGCCATCATTCCCGGCACGTACACGTTTGGAAACGTGAGCAACTTCTTTCCCGACATCAACGTGATTGTCACTGACGCGGCAATAAATCACGGCAACTCGGGTGGCCCTCTTCTGAACGCGCAGGGCGAAGTGATCGGCACCAACACGTGGGGCGATGACACGTCGGTGTCGGAGAACAATGGCTACGCCATCGGAATACCCACGCTGTGTGTCAAGTTCATCACGTGCGACGTATCGTCAAACTGGGAATGGAACTAGGTATTACCTCCCACGAGAAGCGAGCTGCCGTCGTTTACAAACCCAGCGCTGCTCTCGTCGAGGTGTATCGGCGTCACCTGCGGGCGGAAGAAAAGAAACTCGGGCGGGCACACGCTCACTGGTTTGCAACGGATTCCGCCGACCGAGGTGAGCGAGCCATCCGGCGTGCGATTGCCACGGATCCGGATGTGCTGATCGTCTTGGGCGGTGATGGCACTGTTCGCCGAACGGCAGAGGTTCTAGCTGACACGCGCATCCCTCTGGCCGTCTTCCCCGCGGGCACTGGCAATCTCTTTGCCCGAAATATGGGCATTCCCCTACTCGATCATCGACGCGCGGTTCAGACGGCGTTGTCTGGCCAGACGGTCGCCATTGACGTGGCTGAAGCCGACCTCTGGAATGGCTCACAGCATCGTCACGCGCGTTTTTTGGTGATGGCGGGAATTGGATTCGACGCCGACATGGCCGCCAACACGAAAGCAAAAACAAAGCGTCGCTTCGGATGGTTAGCCTACGTCAGACCCATCGTGCGGTCGGTGTGGAAGAACGACCAGCAAGAGTTGAAATTCTGTATCGATGGAAATCGCCGGCGCACCATCCGCGCCCACACCGCCATCATTGGTAATTGCGGGCTCTCCACAGGAAATGTCGCGCTGTTTCCGCAAGCCCGATTTGACGACGGTCTGCTCGATTTCGTCGTGATGAACCCGCGCACGTTCGGTGGATGGACACGCATCTGGTCACACATCATGGTGATGAGCGTCCTCAGCCAAACTCCCGGCGTCGATGCCCTCATGGCGTCAATGCCCGCAATCAAGAGCGCCCGGTACGCGCAGGGGAGGACGCTCGACGTAGACATCCCACAACCGCAGAACGTTCAGCTCGACGGCGACTTCTTGGGACAGGTCACCTCGATGCGCATCGCCGTGAATCCCGGTGCTCTCAACGTGCGGGTGGCAGCGGCACCGGCTGGGTGATGGTGGAGCGAAAGCGTCTCTTGAATGCCTGCGTGTCAGACACGCGAGCGAGCAGCGGTCCCACGACAACGGTGATCAGCATGTAGGTGGCAGCGAGTGGCGCAATGGCGGGCTCTAATCCCGCCGAAATCGCCAACCCGGCGATGATGATGGAGAACTCCCCGCGGGGGGTGAGCGCCAACCCGGCGCGCCAGCGTCCCGCGCGTCCGATGCCCGCGCGGCGAGCCCCGAGGTAGCCCGTGAGAATCTTTGTACTCATGGTGACAACCGCAAGGATGGCGGCGGGCAGTAACGCACCGGGGATGTCGGTGGAATCCGTGGTCAGGCCGAATACGAGGAAGAAGAATGCGGCAAAGAGGTCGCGCACGGGGCGAAGGTACTTCTGCGCCATCTTGGCCACCTCGCCCGAGATGGCAATTCCCACGAGGAAGGCGCCCACGGCACTCGACACTTGAACAAGTGCGGCAAGGCCGGCAACCAACATGGCCAGGCCTAAAACGCCAATGACGAGTGACTCGATGTGGGTCGACGAAAAAAAGCGTGAGATGCGCTTGCCAAACCTCAGGGCCACGAGGAGCACCACGAATACTGAGCCCACGGCAATTGCCACGGTGATGGCGCCCTGCGCGATGCTGGCACCAATCACGAACGCGGAGAGGATGGGCAGATAGAAGGCCATGGCCAGGTCTTCGATCACGAGAACTGCCAGCACGGTGGGTGTTTCGCGGTTACCCACGCGTCCTAAGTCGGTGAGCACCTTGGAGATGACGCCCGACGAAGAAACCCAGGTCACCCCCGCCATAACGAGGGCCCCCATGGCCCCCCACCCCATGATGAGTCCGAAGGCGGCGCCGGGGACAGCATTCAATAGCGCATCCCACACCCCAACGGGAGCCGATGATTTGAGGTTGCTCACCAGTTCTCGCGCCGAGAATTCAAGTCCGAGCATCAGGAGCAGCAAGACCACACCAATCTCGGAACCCGTCTTCAGGAAAGGCATGCTTGCGTCTAGCGACAAGAAACCGCCCACGCCAAAGAGCAGCCCGATGGTCATATAAAACGGGATAGGCGATTGCCCGAGCCGGTTCGCCAGCCTACTGACGAGGCTCATGATGAGCAGTAGGGCGCCCACCTCGATGAGGACGAGCGTTATCTCAGGCATGGGCTGGCGGCGGTGACTTTAGACCGCGGTGTGTGCCAATAGGGCTTCGAGCTTCTCAAGGCCGGTGCGCGTTCCGACGGCGACAAAGATGTCGTCCTGGCGGAGAATCTCGGAGGGTTCGGGGGAAGGGATCACTTTGTCGCCGCGCAAGATAGCCACAATCGACACACCTGTCTTGGTGCGAGCCTGCGTTTCGCCCAGCGTGTGGTCGAGGTATCGCGAGTCTGTGGGCAGAATAAGTTGATCGGTATACAGGCCGAGGGCGCCCGAGCCGAGGTCGTTTATTTGGCTGAGCAGTGAAGTATGACCGAGCAGGTCAGACAGGGCATCCGACTCGTCGTCATCAAGCTCGATGAAGTGCAAAACGGTATCGGGGTCTTCAGGATCGTAGAAGGCCAGTTCGCGGCGCCCGTCGCGATAGTTCAGCACGCCCACGTGCCGGCCATGCTTCGTCACCATGTCGTGACGGATTCCCACTCCCGGAAGGTCAATTTTTTCGATGCGCACACCCATATGCTTACGCTACCCCGGGATAGGCGGATATCTCTTCGATGCATCGTGGCGTGCTTCGTGTTAGGCCCAACCGAGCTCGTCAAGTTCCTCATCGGTGAGTCCGTAGAAGTGCGCGATCTCGTGCACCAAAGTAATGTGCACCTGCTCGCGAAGTTCTTCCACTGTTGCGCAGGCATCGAGTAACGGTAAGCGAAACAGCACGATGCGGTCTGGTAGTTCGCCAAAACCGTACTGCGAGCGCTCGGTGAGGGCAATGCCGTCGTAAACCCCCAGCAGACCCATGTCGCTGTCGGGGGAGATGTCTTCTAAGACAAAGATGACGTTGTCGAGGCGCTCTACGATTTCATCTGAGAGGGCGTCGAGCTCCTCCGTGACGAGCTCGTCAAAACTCTCCGCTGAGAGTTCGAGGGGCACGACTGTTAGCGGTTTCGCTGGTGTTCAAGGTCATCGCGACGGAATGCACGGATGCCGTCTTTGGGTTCGTACGCCCAGGTAAGGAAGGCCTCGCGAATCTGATCGAGGATTCGGCCTGTGTCGCCGCGTTCGAGGCTTGATGCGTTGCGGAGGGCTGTGAAGCGGCCGCTGAGCCAGTCGGCGGCTTCGGCAGCTCCGTCGCGGTTTAGCAAGCGAACGCGCATGTCGATGCCAATGGCCGCGCGATCCGCCAGTTGCTTGCCTTCCGGGCTCATGCTGGCGTAGAGCGACGCATCGATACCCACGTTCATCACCGCGGGAGCAAGGCTGTTGAGTTCATTCTCGATGGCGTCTTTACGTCGACGGCGCGCAATCGAGGAGAGCGTCGCTCCCACCACGACGGCAATGAGGAGCGAGCCAATAATGACACCCACCGCCACAACCATTCCGAGGTTGGCGTTGTCGGTGAGCCAGTTGGTGAAAGTCTTGATGGCGTCCATGACTACATTCTGGCACCCGATGCGCGTAGATTTGAGAGCATCATGATGTCTTTTGTCCTTGGCGGTGGGTGCTTTTGGTGCCTTGACGCAGCGTATCGAGTGTTGACCGGTGTTTCGGATGTCGTTTCGGGTTACTGCGGTGGCCAGATTGAGCACCCCACCTACGAGCAAGTGTGCACCGGTCAGACAGGCCATGCCGAGGTCGTTCGCGTTGATTTCGACGAATCGGTGATTCCGCCAGAGGTCATACTTGACGCGTTTTTTACGATGCACGATCCTCGCCAGCTCAACCGTCAGGGAAACGACGTGGGAACGCAGTATCGCAGCGCAATGTTTTTCGTGGATGATGCCCAGCGTGTGATGTTTGAGGAGGCACGCGCGCGCGCCGAACAGACCTGGGGCGGGGGAGTCGTCACCACAATTGAACCTCTCGGCGAGTTTTACGATGCCGAGGATTACCACCAAGATTTTTTTGCCAAGAACCCCGGTCAGGGTTATTGCCTGGCTGTGGCTGTGCCCAAGGTGGCCAAGGTTCGGGCGGGTTTCGCAAAGTATCTCGCGCCCTAGTTTTTCTACCTCCCGGCTCGCGCCTCACCCCTCCACAGGCTGACAGCGCTGGCCTGCTCCCCGATTATGGGTGCGGGTGATGGCGGCGTCCTCGCCCCGGGCCACACTGAGGGCGTTCATTAGCCATCAGTAGGGAGCATTTATGTCTGACACCATCTCGGTCACGGGTCTCGTGGCCACCACGCCTCGACACATCACGACGAGTGAGGGACTAGCCATCACCTCATTTCGTCTCGCGTCGAGCCAGCGCCGCTACGATCGAACCCAACAGCGCTGGATCGATGCCGACACCAACTGGTACACCGTGTCGTGCTTTCGTGGACTGGCCAGCAACGCGGCCGACTCGGTAGTGAAAGGCGACCGCGTCATGGTCTCTGGTCGGCTCAAGATCCGCGACTGGGAGAACACCGATCGGTCGGGAACCACCGTCGAAATCGAGGCAGAAAACCTTGGTCACGACCTCTTCTGGGGAACCAGCACATTCACGCGTACCCTCACTTCGGGATCTGATGAGTCGGGTAATTCTGTCGCGGAGAACACAGATTTCACCGACAGCGCGAACGACGACGGGTGGGTCGCGGTCTCGGCCTAACCGGCCGGCTTACTCAACAAGCTTGGCAACCTGTGGGGTCGACTTCGGAGTCCTCACAGGTTGCCTTCTTCGCCCGCCTTACACTGGAGTCAGACTTTTACCACTCTAGGGGAACACATGAGGCTATTCGCAGGCGCGGCCCTTGTGTCGAGTGTCGCTGTCCTGTTGGCAGGATGCGCCAGTCTCGGCGTTGCGGGCGGATCAGATTCTTCAAGCACTGCTCCCAGCACGAGTGCACCCGAGGTGCACCCCACGCCATCCGGCCCAAAGCCCAATTTTCAACCGACCGTCGATCCCACATCTGCGCAGGCTAACCAGCGTCTGTTCGTCATATTGCTCGAGCAGGGCATCGTCGCGGAGGGCATTTCGGCAAACCCGGCGGCAACTGCAGAGCGTCTTCGGGCGTCCGGTTTTGATGCCGCCGGAATATCGTGGACCGACAGTTCGACGGCCATCGGCCTGCTTTCCGACACGGTTTTCGTCTCTGCTCAAGTCGGGAGCGACTGTCTCATCGGTCAATACGGCACGTCGATTCAGACAATCGCTGTCGCTATTGCACCTGTTCTACCCGCCGGCGGTTGCCTCGTCGGGGCAGACATCAATCGCTTCTAGACTTAGCCCATGGCTGAGTTCATTTACACGATGGTTCGTGCTCGCAAAGCGGTGGGCGACAAGGTAATTCTCGACGATGTCACAATGTCGTTTTTCCCTGGCGCCAAGATTGGCGTGGTGGGCCCCAATGGTGCCGGCAAGTCGACCATCCTCAAGATCATGGCCGGACTCGATACCCCATCGAATGGCGAAGCGAAGCTATCCGCCGGGTATTCGGTGGGCATCCTGATGCAGGAGCCCGAGCTCAGTGACGACAAGACCGTGCTCGAAAATGTGCAGGAGGGCGTGGGGGAGATCATGGGCAAGATCACTCGCTTCAACGAGATCTCGGCTGAGCTGGCTAATCCGGATGCCGACTACGACACACTCCTCGCTGAAATGGGCAGCCTCCAGGAAGAGATTGACGCGGCCAACGCGTGGGATCTTGACTCCCAGTTGGAACAGGCCATGGACGCTCTTCGTTGTCCGCCCAGTGACTCTAGCGTTACGGTGCTTTCCGGGGGCGAGCGTCGTCGCGTGGCCCTGTGCAAACTGCTGTTACAGAAGCCCGACCTGTTGCTTCTCGACGAGCCCACGAACCACCTCGACGCCGAAAGCGTGTTGTGGCTCGAGCAGCACCTGTCGAAGTACCCCGGCGCTGTGCTTGCCGTGACACACGACCGGTACTTTTTAGATCACGTCGCTGAATGGATCGCCGAAGTAGATCGTGGTCACCTCTACCCCTACGAGGGCAACTACTCCACGTACCTTGAGAAGAAGGCGGAACGACTTCAGGTGCAGGGAAAGAAAGACGCCAAGCTTGCTAAACGCCTCGAAGACGAGCTTGAGTGGGTGCGCAGCAATGCCAAGGGGCGGCAGACAAAGTCGAAAGCCCGACTGGGGCGATACGAGGAGATGGCCGCCGAGGCGGAGCGCACGCGCAAGCTCGACTTCGAAGAGATTCAGATTCCGCCGGGACCACGGTTGGGTCAGCAGGTGCTCGAAGTCAAGAATCTGAAAAAGGGTTTTGGCGATCGCGTACTCATCGACAACCTGTCGTTCTCGTTGCCGCGCAATGGCATCGTGGGCATCATTGGCCCCAACGGCGTGGGTAAGTCGACACTCTTCAAAACCATCATGGGGCTTGAGCCGGCGGACGGCGGCGAGGTGAAACTCGGCGAGACAGTGAAGGTGTCTTACGTCGACCAGAACCGTGGTGGCATCGACCCCAAGAAGACTCTCTGGGAGGTGGTCAGCGACGGCCTCGACTTCATGCAGGTCGGCAACGTTGAGATTCCCTCGCGTGCCTACGTGTCGACTTTTGGGTTCAAGGGGCCCGATCAGCAAAAGCCCGCGGGAGTGCTCTCTGGCGGTGAGCGCAACCGCCTCAACCTTGCTCTCACGCTCAAGCAGGGCGGCAATCTTCTGCTGCTGGATGAGCCCACAAACGACCTCGACGTGGAGACCCTGTCGAGCCTCGAAAACGCACTCCTCGAGTTTCCGGGTTGCGCGGTGGTCATTACACACGATCGCTGGTTCCTCGACCGCATCGCCACGCACATCCTGGCGTACGAAGGAACCGAGGAGAACCCCGGCAACTGGTATTGGTTTGAGGGCAACTTCGAATCTTACGAAGAGAACAAAGTCGAACGCCTCGGCGCGGATGCCGCTCTCCCACACCGGAGCAGCTACCGCAAGCTCACGCGGGACTAGCTGAGGTTCTCTTTCTATGCGACTTCACGTTCCGATTGGCCTGCGCTGGTCTGACCTCGATGCTTACGGACACGTCAACAATGCGGCCATGTTTGGTTTACTCGAGGAGGCGCGTATCCACGCTTTCTGGGCGGGCGATGAGTCGTTCGACGGGAGGCCCGACGAGACGGTACCAGCCACGCGGATTTTTTCCGGAGGGCCCGACGCCGGCACCATCACACTGATAGCTCGACAGCAGGCTGAGTACTTGGCCCCGATTCCGTACCTGCGAGACCCGCTCGATGTCGAGATGTGGGTGGGAAAACTCGGCGGCGCCAGCATGGACGTGTGTTATGAGGTCTATTCGCCGTCGGGGGTCGCACCCCGAGTGCTTTTTGCCCGCGCGCAGACGACCCTCGTGGTGATTGATGCGGGCGAACAAAAACCACGGCGCATCACCGACGCCGAACGAGCTGTCATCGAGCAGATTCTGGATGCTCCGCTGGTCTTTCGCGAACGCTGACGGTTTCGTTCAGCAGGCGCACGGGCGCGTCTGCCTATGATGGGGGTAAACCCCTTCACTATTCACGGAAAGCGAGAGAACGTCATGGCACGTCACACCCCTCGCGAACGCTTGCACGCCGTGGATATGCAGGTTCCCGTCACACGGCTTCTCAACGCCAACTTCTGGCTTCAGTTTGGG
The DNA here is from genome assembly GCA_021741765.1 of Aurantimicrobium sp. Classification (GTDB taxonomy): domain Bacteria; phylum Actinomycetota; class Actinomycetes; order Actinomycetales; family Microbacteriaceae; genus UBA963. The sequence goes on from JAIOXH010000001.1 coordinate 48,909, forward strand.
GTAAACCCCGAGCCGCCGATGCGTGACAAGATACTCTTCACCACGATTGACGACGTGAGTCGGGTGGGTCCGGCTACGTTCAACGTCAAATTGGTCTGCGAAGCACTCGACGTCTCGTATTCACTGATCAACCACCACTTTGGAAGTCGTGATGAGCTGCTGGCCGAAGCGACGGTCATTGCGTACGCGATGTACGTGGAAGAACTCTGGCAGAACGTGTCGCTGGCCGAACACACTCCCGAAGCCCGCCTCGAAAGGTGGATTCGAGCGTCCATTTCATGGACGAAACGCATGAGTGGCTGGGGCGCGGTGCTCAACTACCCCACGGCCTCGCTTGATGTGACGGAGTTCGTGAACGAGAAATACCGCACCGAGATGACCGAATGGGGAGAGCTCAATCTCGCCCGGCTTTTCGTGCTCGTTCGAGACGTCCGCCTCGGCCGGGTTTCCGATACACCCCTTGTGCGAGGAAGAGTGCCCAAGGCGCGGTTGCTGACCGACATCCGTGAGCAACAGGTGATGGCGAGCATCGGGTGGTCAATCCTTGGCGTATCGGTGTGGCATGCGGGTCGCCACCTCCCGACCTCTGACATTCCCGAGGTAAATGGCCTGTACGACAAGCTCGTTGATTATCACGTCTCACGACTCATCGTTGAGGCTCGCAGTTTGGGCGCGAGCTAGCACGGTTCGTCTTCGTCGACGGCGACGAGAGGTCAGTTCGGAACGCGAACCATGCCCTCCTGGGCCACACTGGCTAAGAGAGTTCCGTCGCGCGCGTACAAGCGCCCCGTGCACAATCCGCGGCCGCCCTGCGCGCTCGGCGACTCCTGCACGTAGAGCACCCACTCGTCGGCGCGTCCATCGCGGTGAAACCACATCGCGTGATCAAGGCTGGCAGCCCTTAAGCCCTCGGTTGCCCACGGAACGCCATGCCGGCGATAGATGGATTCCAGAATGGTGTAGTCGCTCGCATAGGCAAGAGCAGCGCGATGGAGGCTTGCATCGTCGGGGAGCTGATCGAGGCAGCGCATCCAGACGGCCTGGTGGGCCACATTCGGCCCCGGCACGTCCACGTAGATGGGGCCGTTGATATAGCGGATGTCAAACGGTCGCTGCGCCGCCCAGTAGGAGGCGCGGGGGTGATTAAGTTCGGCAAACAGCTCTGCAGGTTCGGGAAGGGACTCGGGATCCGGAATGCCCGCGGGCATCGGTTCGGCGTGGTCGAGGCCGGGAACGACCTCCTGAAACGACGCAATCATAGAGAAGATCGGAACACCCTTTTGCAGTCCCTGTGTGCGCCGCGTACTGAACGAACGTCCATCGTGAATACGATCAACGCTGTACTCGATGGGTTGCGTGTCGTCGCCAGGTCGCAAAAAATAGCCGTGCATCGAATGCACCGGACGGCTCGAGGGAACTGTGGCGCTCGCCGCAATCAGCGTCTGCGCCAACACCTGACCGCCGAAGACGCGATCGTGGGGCATCTTGATGCTCGTGGCCACGAAGGTGTCTGCAGCACCGGGTTCGGGGCGGAGCGTGAGTGCTTGAAGCATTGCGGCGACACTGTCGTGCACGGTACCCCTCTCGACGGTAGTGGCGATTCTCTCGCTAGTTTAGGTAGCAATGGATGATGAACTCGTACTCGCCTCGGCGCTCGACCTCGCAGATCTGACGACCTTCATGTCGCGCTCGGCAGCTCTCGGTTGTGAACACGTGCGCGTGAGCGCTCACGGCAGCCTGCTTGTGGTGTCGGTGGGGGTACTCACGCGAGCCTCGCTGCTCGACACCACACCCATCGTGTTGGGTGTGCGTGTCTTCGAACTGGCCACGCCCTCACGCCTCGATCGGGTGATTCTGGTGCGGGCCCTCACAGATCGTCTCGCCCGAGTTGAACTGACTCTGCCAATGCCCCCCGTTGTCCCCGGTGTTAGCTGGTCGGGGGTTGCGCCACCCTCTGGAGGATGGTCACCGGTGGGTACGGTTTCAGAAGGCGAGCTCGAATCCATCGCTCGCGAGGGCATTGCCGAGGTTGCCAGCGTCTCAGGAAAGGGCGCCATCATCGTGGCGCGTGTTCGCACGGAGGTGTGGTCGCGCATGCGCCAACTCTCGGGAATCGAAGCGCCGGCGGGTGTTGCGTTTGCTGCCTACGGACTCGGATTTCTCTCCTCGGATCCCAGCGCAGCTCAAGAACCCTCAGTCGTGAGCGTGAGTCGCGCCGCCAACTGGACGCGCTTCACCTCACCTCGCGGGCACGTCATCTTGCGCTAGCGCGGCGAACGGCGCAATGCACGCCTGGGTCAGCCCGGGATCTCGTCGGGCTGATTTGTCATGGCGTGGGCGGCGCGATCCACGTAATCCAGCATCTCTTCTTCGTGCAAGGGCGCGAGCCCGAGGGACTCGATGGCACCGGTCATGTGCACGAGCCAGCGCTCGCGGGCCTCGGCGTTGATGTGAAACGGCATGTGCCTCATGCGGAGCCGCGGGTGACCGCGCGTATCGGAGTACTCGGTGGGACCACCCCAGTACTGCTCGAGAAAAAGTTGAAGCCTGACGCGGGCGGGTTCAAGATCTTCTTCCGGGTACATAGGGCGCAGCACCGGGTCGTCGGCCACGCCACGGTAGAACTCTCTCGTGAGCTTTTCGAAGGTCGCGTGACCGCCCACTTGATCGAAGTAAGAAGATTCGTTCACAACGCTCACAGGGCGCGCGAGTGATCGGGAGCCGACTTCTTATGGCCTTTCCTGGCACTGGCCACGCGCCGTGGCGCGCCCTTGGTTGCTTCGTACGAGAAGTTGCCCACCCGAAGAATTTCGCCGTTGCGAACGAACCAGATCACACCGGCGTCGTCGCGCAGGGTGGTGATGCGCACTCCCACCGCTTCGACAGTTCCAACCGCGAGGCCGAGGTCGACCTTGTCGCCCACCCCCAATTGGTCTTCGAGCACCATAAGAAATCCGCTGATCACATCCTTGATGATGTTCTGAGCGCCGAAGGCCAGCGCGGCACCAATGATTCCGGCGGAGGCAAGAACGGCTGCCACGGGAATGCCGAGCAACTGCATGATGATGATCAGGGCGACCCCGGCCACCACCCACGTCACAAAGTTGTCGAGCACCGTGCCCATCGTGCGTGTGCGCTGAACGATGCGCGGATTTGAGGGATTCTTCTGTGCCACAATCACGGGATCTGAAGAGGTGGCTTTCTTGCGCGCGTCGGTGACAATGCGGTGGACAACGAGGCGGTTGATCGCCACGAGGGCAAAGCGAACCCCGACGGCCGCCGCGGCCACAATCACCGCAGAAATCAGCGGAGCGAACGGCTCGAGGGCAGGCCACGCATTCGTCCACATGTCGTTCATTGACTAGTCTTCCGCAGCGTCTCGGGCCTGCGCGGCCAAAGCCCGGTCGACCCCAGCGAGGTTCTCCACGACGAGGCGACGCAACGCCGGTTCGTCAGTGTTATCGGCGAGCCAGGCCTGTGAGGCCGCCTGCAGATCCTTGTTCGCGAGTGCGGCGGGGTAGAAGTCCACCACAAGGGTTTCGGCAATTTGGAACGAGCGGTCCTTCCAGATGCGCTTCAGCGAAGAGAAGTACTGGGGAACGAACCCCTCCAGGAGAGCGGTGTCGGCCGCGCGCAGGAATCCGAGGCCCGTGTTGCGAATGATCAGGTTTGACGCAGAGTCATCAACGAAAACCGAGTCCCACGCTCGCTGCTTGCCCGCCACGGTGGGCACGGCAGCCCGCGCGTGCGCAGCCGACTGCTGGCCGGTGGCCGTGTTGTCTTCTGCCAGGTAGGCATCAACGTCATCTTCGTTGCAGCGCCCACCGGCTACCAGCGCAATCAGCAGGTCCCACCCGAGGTCGGTGTCGATGTCGAGGCCGCCGAGAGAAATATGACCCCCGCGCAGAGCGGCGACGGTATCTAGTTGTTCTTCGGTGCGCGACAGGGCCGAGAATGCTTTAACAAACTGGAACTGGTTATCGCTACCGGCCTCGGCCGCCTGAGCCAACGTCCACATGAGATCGCCCGCTTCTCGAATGCGAGTAGTACGAGTCGTTGGCGAGGTGTAAAAAGTGAGCGCGGTGGCGAATTGCGCGAGGGTGGTGCGCACGGTGGTGGACTCGCTTTCAGCCGCAATGTTTCCGGCAACGAGGTCGAGGAACTGGCGTGCCGGCAATTCGGCGTCTCGCGTGGCATCCCAAATGGCCCCCCAAACGAGCGAGCGAGCCAGCGGGTCGGCAATGCGCGCCAGGTTGGCAATGGCAAACGCCACCGAGTCCGCATCGAGTCGGATCTTGGCGTAAGCGAGGTCATCGTCGTTGAGCAGAATTAGCCCCGGGCGCTTTCGACCAACGAGCTCGGGCACCTCGGTACGGATTCCGTGCACGTCGAGTTCGATACGGTGAGTGCGCTTTATCGAACCGCCCTCGAGGTCGTAGAAGCCGATGGCCATGCGGTGGGGGCGAATAGTGGGCCACGCGAC
>JAIOXH010000042.1 GCA_021741765.1 Aurantimicrobium sp.
GCTTTGCCAGGTCAACCACCATGCCGTCGACGACAACTCCGGCGGGTGCGCTGGCCGTGATCTCCCGCGCTGCCTGCTCGAGATCCTTTTTGTTGACGTCCCAGAGCACCACAACGGCCGCACCCTCCGCCACGGCCCGCTCGGCATAAAGCCTGCCCATACCCATGGCCGCCCCGGTGATGACGAATCGGCTACCGGCGACCTGGAAGGTCATAAGAAGTGACTACTTCTCGCACTGACAGCGGTCGGCGACAGCAACGCCCTCGAGCGCTACTTCGATGTGTTCGCCGCAGCCGTCCCAAGTGGGCTTGCCGCAGTTTTCGCACTCAATGCGCTTGCACATGTTGTGTTCCTTTCGTGGGGTTAGGGGAAGGCGAGCACTCGTTGTGTTCGCTCGCGAGATTCTGTACCGGCGAGCCAGGTAAGGCATCCACCGTCAAGGTTATGGGCATTCTTGCCGTTTTGGCGCAGGAATTGGGTGGCGATGTGTCCGCGTTGGCCAACGCGACAGTGCACGATTACCTCGCCGTCGGGAACTTCGTCTAGCCGCGAGCGAAGATCATCAACGGGGATGTGCAGCGACCCGGGAATAGCGCGCACATCGTTCTCGGGATCGGTACGTACATCGAGCACGGTAGCGCCGGCGGCCACGCGAGCTTCGAGTTCGTGCCACTGCACACTCGGCGTGCGCTGGTGCCAAATGTTATTGGCAACGTAACCGAGCTGGTTGACGGCGTCCTTGGCAGATCCAAACTGAGGCGCGTAAGCGAGCTCGAGATTCATCAGGTCGTCGACGGTGAGGCGGGCATAAATGGCGGTGGCCAACACATCGATGCGCTTGTCGGCACCGTCGGTACCCGTGGCCTGACCGCCCAGGATCTTTCCCGTCTCGGGATCGAAAATGACCTTGAGGGCCAGCGTTGCCGAGCCCGGGTAGTAACCGGCATGAGAACCCGGGTGCGCGTGCGCCACGCGGTAGTCGAGGCCGGCGAGTCGAGCACCTTTTTCGGAAAGCCCCGTGATGGCCGCCACCATTCCGAAGGCACCGATTATGCCTGTGCCCTGGCTGTCGCGCTCAGGGCTGTCGACCCCGGCCACCACGTCGGCCACCGCGCGGCCGTGCCTGTTGGCAAGGTTGGCAAGCCAAATCATCTGGTCGGAGCCCGTGAGGGCGTTGTGCTTCTGGGCGGCGTCGCCCACGGCAAAAATGTGCGGATCGCTCGTGCGGTGATTCTCGTCGACCCAGATTCCGCCGGCCGTGCCCATGCGTAGACCGGACTGTGCGACAAACTCGGCATCCGCCGTGACCCCGATGGCCGAAATAACGAGATCGGCGCTCAGGCGCTGGCCATTGTCGAGCACCACTTCGGATTCCGTGATCTCAACTGCCGTGCGACCGAGTGCGAGCACGACGCCGTTGCTCTCGAGCGTTGATTGCAGCGGTTCAATCATCTCGGGGTCGAACTGAGGAAGAATTGTCGACGCCTGCTGGACGAGCGTGACCCGCATTCCCCGGTGCCGAAGGTTTTCGGCCACCTCGACACCAATAAACCCTCCGCCGAGAATCACGGCGGTGCCGGCCTCGGCGCCAGCGTCAGTAACGTCGACGGCATCCTTGATGCGCACGGCGTCGGGAACATCGCGCAGCGACAGGGCACGCTCACCGCCGGGAATGCCGAGCTGACGAGGAATTGCTCCGGGCGAGAGAATAAGTGAGTCGAAGGAATCGATGAATTCCTGGCCCGTGAGCATGTTCGTTCCCGTGACGGTCTTCGTTGCCGGGTCGATGGCCACAATGCGCGAGTTGACGCGAATATCCAATCTGAAGCGGCGCCACAGTGAATCCGGAGTTTGCAGCAGCAGGTTCTCCTCTGCGCCAATCACATCGCCGATGAAGTAGGGCAGTCCGCAGTTGGCAAAAGACACGTGCGGGCCCTGCTCGTAAACGGTAATCTCGGCGTGCTCGTCGAGTCGGCGCAAGCGTGTGGCTGCCGACATGCCTCCGGCAACACCGCCAATGATGATGGTCTTCACGTTTCTGACTCCTTCTGGTGAATCTGGCAACGAAACGCGCCGGTTAGGCCATCGACATGAAGGCTTTTTCGAGTGCCACGCGATTCACGTCACCCTCAGGGCCCGTGCCACAGTGGCTCATGCCGGTTGCGATGATGCTGAACCCGGCGCGATCAAGTGCGGTGCTGGCAGCGGCGAGCTGCGTGAGGATCTCGGTGCAATCGCGGCCCTCGTCGATCATGCGCACGAGGCCACCAATCTGTCCCTGCACGCGCACCAAGCGGTTGCGAGCATTTTTGAGTTCGTCTGCGGGGAGTTTCATGATTCACCTTTCGTGGGTATAGAGTTACTATACCCTAGGGGGTATCGAAAGGAAAACAGAAATGAAGCGCATCATTACCGCAATTGCTATAGTGGCAACCCTTGGCGCGGGCGGACTCGCCCTCAGTGCCTGCTCATCGACCGGAGAGAATGCACCCATGGCCGCCGTTGACTTTACCGCCGACACCATCGTGATCGACGTCCGCACGCCCGAAGAGTTCGACACCGGTCACCTCGCCGGAGCACTCAATATCAATTGGCAGGGCGCCGAGTTCATGCAGGCCGTTGACGTGCTCGACAAGTCCGCGAACTATGTGATCTACTGTCGTTCAGGAAACCGCGCCGGGCAGGCCATCGACATGATGACGAGCATGGGATTCACCAATCTGACGAATCTCGGAAGCGTTGAGGAAGCCGCAAAGGCCACCGGCATCGCCGTCGTCACCGATTAGACCTGCGTGAGCAACCATGGATTCACGGGCGTGGGACGACCGCTATCGAACAACGGATTCGGTGTGGTCACCCACGCCCAACCTATTCGTCAAGGAATACCTAGCGAACCTGCCCGTGGGTCGCATGGTCGACGTTGCCGGCGGCGAGGGCAGACACGCGCTCTGGTTTTCCCAACGTGGCTGGGAGGCGGAGAATTTTGACTTTTCTGCCGTGGCCGTAGGTAAGTCTCTCGAACGCGCGGCCGAGCTCTCGCTGGGGGATCGATTTCACGGGCACGTGGCCGCGGCGGATTCGGGGCAAGATTTTCTTCTGTCTCCCGCCAACCTCGTGGTCATTGCCTACTTACAAATTCCCGCAGACGGTCTCGCGGCTGCCATCGCCAATGCGGCGCGCCAGCTCGTGGCCGGTGGCACCCTCTTCGGTGTCTGGCACGCGCGCGAGAACCTGACAGAGGGTGTTGGCGGTCCTCAGGATTCGCGCGTATTGCCCACCCTCGCTGAGTTGTCCGCAGCTTTTTCCGCAGCAAGCCTCATCATCTCCGAGATTGGCCTGCGTCGACGCGAGGTCTCAGTTGATGGCGTCGCCCACGAGGCCATCGACGCCGTGGTGATGGCGCGCGCGCCCGAGATAGTTACCTGCAGCTAATCGTCGAGAAGTTCAGTGACAACAACGTCATCGCCACCGTCCAGACGCGGGGCGGGACCCGTTGACGTCACCGTGAGACCGCCATCGGCAAGGTCGACCGTCACGAGGTCGCCATCGCGCACCGTCCCGGCGAGCAGCGCCGTGGCCAGCTTGTCGTCAATCTCGTGCTGCATGAGGCGACGCAAGGGCCGAGCTCCATAAATGGGGTCGTAGCCGCGTTCCGCCAGCCACGTGCGGGCCGCCGGCGTCACCGCCAGCTCGAGGCGACGATCGGAGAGCCGCGCCTGCAGGCGGTCGATATACAGCTCCACAATCGAGCCCAAATCAGACTGACTGAGCGACTGAAACACCACGATGTCGTCGAGGCGATTGACGAACTCCGGCTTGAATGCCTGACGCACGAGGTTTTGCACGGCCTGTTCCTTGTCGGCATCCGACAGTTCCGGGTCAACCAGAAATTGGCTTCCTAGGTTCGAGGTAAGAATCATGATCACGTTGCGGAAGTCGACCGTACGGCCCTGACCATCGGTAAGGCGACCGTCGTCGAGCACCTGAAGCAGGAGGTCGAAAACCTCCGGGTGAGCCTTTTCCACCTCGTCAAACAGCACTACGGAGTAGGGGCGGCGGCGAACGGCCTCGGTGAGCTGACCGCCCTGCTCGTAGCCCACGTATCCGGGAGGGGCGCCCACAAGACGCGAGACGGCAAACTTTTCGCCGTACTCGCTCATATCGATGCGAATCATGGCTTTTTCGTCGTCGAACAATACCTCGGCGAGCGCCTTGGCCAACTCGGTCTTGCCCACCCCCGTGGGTCCGAGAAACATGAAAGATCCGGTGGGGCGATCGGGGTCGCTGATGCCCGCGCGCGAACGACGCACCGACTCAGCGACGGCGCGCACGGCCTTCTTCTGGCCAATCAGACGCCTGCCGATCTCGGCTTCAAGGTTGAGGAGCTTCTCCGTCTGGCCCTGCGTGAGCCGATCGACCGGAATGCCCGTCCATGCCGAAATCACCGCCGCTATTTCGTCGGCCGTCACCTGGTCGCTCACCATCAGAGGTGTGTCCGACTCAGCCTTTTCGGCCGCAGCTACCTCGCTCTCGAGTTGCGGAATCTCGCCGTAGAGCAGACGTGACGCCGCCTCGAGGTTGCCCTCGCGCTGCGCTCGGTCGGCCTGAATGCGCGCCGCATCGAGTCGGCCCTTGAGGTCACCCACGCGGTTGAGCGCGGCCCGCTCGGCCTGCCAGCGGTCATCGAGCTCGGCGAGTTTGATTTCACGCTCGGCTAGGTCTTCGCGCAGTTTTACCAGTCGCTGCTTGGACGCGTCGTCTTTCTCCTTCTTGAGGGCGAGCTCCTCGAGCTTGAGGCGATCAACGCCACGGCGCAGCTCGTCGATCTCAACGGGAGCCGAGTCAATCTCCATGCGCAGGCGGCTCGCAGCCTCATCGATGAGGTCGATGGCCTTATCCGGCAGCTGGCGAGACGTGATGTACCGATTGCTCAGTGCCGCCGCGGCCACGAGGGCGTTGTCGGCGATGGCCACCTTGTGGTGGGCCTCGTACCGCTCTTTGAGCCCGCGCAGAATGGCGATGGTGTCTTCAACCGTCGGCTCACCCACAAAGACCTGCTGAAAGCGGCGCTCCAACGCGCCGTCCTTCTCGATGAACTGGCGATACTCGTCGAGCGTGGTGGCACCAATGAGGCGCAGTTCGCCGCGTGCGAGCATGGGCTTGAGCATGTTGGCAGCCGCTACCGATCCTTCACCTCCGCCGGCACCCATGAGGGTGTGCAGTTCGTCGATGAACGTGATGATCTGTCCGTCTGACGCGTCAATTTCGGCAAGGACGGCCTTGAGGCGCTCCTCAAACTCGCCGCGGAACTTGGCCCCGGCAATGAGCGCGCCGATGTCGAGGGAGACGAGTTGCTTGCCCTTCAGGCTCTCGGCCACGTCGCCGGCCACGATGCGTTGGGCGAGGCCCTCAACCACAGCGGTCTTGCCCACGCCCGGTTCGCCAATCAGCACCGGGTTATTCTTGGTGCGGCGCGTGAGAACTTGACTAACGCGTCGGATCTCGGCGTCACGGCCGATGACGGGGTCGAGCTTGCCGTTTTTCGCACGCTCGGTGAGATTGATGCCGAACTGCTCGAGAGCGCTCTTAGCCTCTTCTTGTGGTTGTGGGGCTTGCGGGTTCATTGTTGTTCTCCCGATTCGATGCGGCGGAGCGGATTCCAGCGAACCACCTCGGTGGCGCGGCGAACCCGCTGGCCGTTGCGCAACGTTTGCACTTCACCCGCGGATCCGGCGGCAAAGACCCGTCGACCGGGTTGAGCGAGCAGCGAATCAGCCAGGGCTGTCTCAAGCTTGCGCACCCGCTCCTGCAGGGTGACGACGTCGTTTTCTAGTTCGAGGACGCGCTTGATTCCCTCGAGGCTCACACCCTCCGCACCGAGTCGGGCGACCTCGCGCAATTGCACCACGTCTCGCATGGAGTACCGGCGAGACTGGCCCGCCGTGCGCTTGGGTTGCACGAGCCCCAGGCGGTCATACTGGCGCAGTGTTTGGGGGTGCAGGGCGGCAAGTTCGGCCGCCATCGAAATGGTAAAAATCGGCTGGTCTTCGTCCATGTCGGCCCCCTATCGCCGTCCGCGCTGAAGTATCTCGGCCCGGGGGTTGTCTTTCGGCGCCTTGGCCGCAAACTCTTCGAGAGCCTTCGTTGCCACAGCATCGAGGTGTGTGGGGACCGCGACCATGACCTCGGCAAGCAGATCGCCGTGACCCTTGGCGGTCTTTACCCCGCGCCCCTTGACGCGGAGGATTCGGCCGCTCGGGGTTCCCGGAGCCACCTTGAGCTTGACCGTTTCGCCCTCGACCGTAGGCACCTCGATGGTGGCACCCAGCACTGCCTCGGTGAACGTCACGGGCACAACGAGGCGAACGTTGAGTCCATCGCGCTCGAAAACGGGATGCTTGCTCACGGTGACGGTGAGCACGACGTCGCCGGGCTCTCCACCGTCTGGGCTGGCGTGACCCTTGGCGCGAATGCGAACCTTTTGCCCGTCGGCCACACCCGCAGGAATCTTGACCTTGACGCTGTTGCCCGAGGGCAGTTGCAGGGTCATGGTTTCTCCGTGCAGGGCCTCAAAGAAGTCAACCACCACGGTCGAAACGATGTCTTGTCCTTTACTCGGACCGCCCCAACCGCGAAATCCGCCGGAGGATCGGCCAAAGCTGCCGTTGCCGAACATACCGCCGAGAATGTCTTCGAATCCTGCGCCCTGAGGGAATCCGCCACCGCCACTGTAGGGACTGCCGCGGAACGCATCGTCGAAGCCGCGACCCTGGCCGCCGGCAGTAAAACGCGCACCCGACCCCATGGCGCGGATCTGGTCGTATTCGGCGCGCTGCGAGGGGTCCGACAGAACCGAGTGGGCTTCGGTAATGCCTTTGAACGTGGCCTCGGCCTTGGCGTCACCTGGGTTGCTGTCGGGGTGGTGCTTGCGCGCGAGCTTGCGATAGACCTTTTTCAGTTCTTCCGGCGAAACGTCCTTCGAGACGCCGAGAACCTTGTAGAAATCCTTGTCGAGCCAATCTTGACTAGCCATCAGCGCCTCCTTTCATTTTTTGAGCCTGTGTTTCGTTGTTTGTGCTTGTGTTTCGTTGATTGAGCCTGTCGAAATCACGGGTCTCGATACGGGCTACGCCCTACTCGACCAGCGACTATTCGGGGGTTGCGACAATAACTTTGGCGGGTCGAACCTGGGTCGAACCTAACCGGTATCCCGGCTCGACAACTTCGAGAACCGTGGGTGCTGTCACGTCGGCCGTTGGCTGCTGCAACAGCGCCTCGTGCTGATTGGGGTCGAAAGCGTCGCCCACGGCACCGTAGGTCACCAGGCCGAGGCGCTCGGTGACGGCGCGCAGCTTGGTGGCAATCAGCGTGATGGGGGCGCCCTCAACCAGGTCGCCGTGCTTGTCGGCGCGCTCGATGTCGTCGAGTACGGGGAGCAGTGAACGAACCACGTCGCCCACGACGCGCTCGCGCTCGATGTCGCGGTTCGCTTCGGTGCGCTTGCGGTAGTTGGCGTACTCGGCGGTGACACGCTGCAGATCTGCGAGTCGCTCGGCGGCAAGCTCGTCGGCCGCCTTGTCGAGAAACTCAACGTCCACATCGGTGAGCGAGGTTTCCACGTCGGCGTCTTCGTAGCCGCCCTCGGGGAGCTCGGAGGAGCCTTCCGGCTCCTCCAGAACATCCTCGATGCCGAGACCTTCTGCTTCCGTGGGCTCGTCGCCCGCAGGATTCTTGGCCACGATTACTTGTCGGCCTTCTCGTTCGACTCGTCCTTATCGGCAACGTCGTCTTCGACCACTTCGGCGTCAACCACGTCTTCGTCAGACGTTGCCTCGGCCGAAGTCTCGCTCTCAGCCTGTGCGGATGCGTAGATGGCTTCGCCCAACTTGCCCTGGCTCTCGGCGAGCTTCTCGACCGCTGTCTTTACCGCGCCGTCGTCGTCACCGGCGAGCGCAGCCTTGACGGCATCGACATCGGCCTGGACCGTTGTCTTCACCTCGTCGGCGAGCTTCTCGTCGTTCTCCTTGATGAGCTTCTCCACTGAGTAGACCATCTGCTCGGCGTTGTTGCGCGTCTCGGCAGTCTCGCGACGTTCCTTATCTTCGGCAGCGTGCTCCTCGGCCTCGCGCACCATGCGCTCGATGTCGTCCTTGGCCAGCGACGATCCGCCGGTGATCGTCATCGACTGCTCCTTGCCCGTGCCCTTGTCTTTAGCAGACACGTGCACGATCCCGTTGGCGTCGATGTCGAACGTGACCTCAATCTGAGGCATGCCGCGGGGGGCGGGGGCGATGCCCGTGAGCTCAAAGTTTCCGAGCGACTTGTTGTCGCGCGTGAACTCGCGCTCACCCTGGAACACCTGGATCGACACGGCCGGCTGATTGTCGTCAGCCGTGGTGAAGGTCTCCGAGCGCTTGGTGGGGATGGCCGTGTTGCGCTCGATGAGCTTGGTCATGATGCCGCCCTTGGTCTCTATGCCGAGGCTCAGCGGGGTTACATCGATCAGCAGCACGTCCTTGCGCTCTCCGCGCAGCACGCCGGCCTGAAGGGCGGCGCCCACGGCGACGACCTCGTCGGGGTTCACGCCCTTGTTGGGCTCCCTGCCGCCCGTGAGGCTCTTGACGAGCTCAACCACGGCGGGCATACGGGTCGATCCACCCACGAGCACAACGTGGTCAACGTCGGCCACCTTGACGCCGGCTTCGCGGATGACATCCTCGAATGGCTTCTTGGTGCGGTCAACGAGATCCTGCGTCATCGACTCGAACTGTGCACGGGTAAGCGTCTCATCGAGGTTGGCGGGGCCATTCTCGGTGAGCGAAAGGTAGGGCAACTGAATGTTCGTCGTGGTGGACGACGAGAGTTCCTTCTTGGCCTGCTCGGCGGCTTCCTTGAGCCGCTGCAGAGCAATCTTGTCGGTGCTCACATCCACACCCGAGGTCTCCTTGAACTTCTTGATGAGGTGCTCAACAACGCGCTGATCCCAGTCGTCACCACCGAGGCGGTTGTCACCCGAGGTGGAACGTACCTGGATAGTGGAGAACTCATCGTCTTTGCCCACCTCGAGCAGCGAGACGTCGAACGTTCCGCCTCCGAGGTCGAAGACCAGAATGAGCTCGTCTTCTTTACCCTTGTCGAGGCCGTAGGCAAGCGCGGCCGCCGTGGGCTCGTTGATGATGCGCAGCACGTTGAGGCCCGCGATCTCGCCTGCCTCCTTGGTGGCCTGGCGCTCGGCGTCGTTGAAGTATGCGGGTACGGTAATGACCGCATCGGTCACGGTGTCGCCGAGGTACTGCTCAGCATCGCGCTTGAGCTTGCCCAGGATGCGCGCCGAGATTTCCTGCGGCGTGTACTTCTTGTCGTCAATCTGGTCGGTGTGGGTGGTTCCCATGTGTCGCTTGACCGAAGCCAGCGTACGGTCGACGTTCGTGACGGCCTGGCGCTTGGCCGGCTCGCCCACGAGAACTTCGCCGTCTTTGGTGAATGCGACCACCGAGGGGGTGGTGCGGAAGCCTTCGGCGTTGGCGATGACGGTGGGTTCTCCACCCTCAAGCACGGCAACGACCGAGTTGGTGGTTCCTAGGTCAATTCCTACTGCTCGTGACATGTTGTGTCTCCTTTTGTTCTGCTCGACACCGGTGTGCCGGCTCGAGAGTTTGTGTGGCTGTCGTGAAGTCGTGACCGAGACTTGAGTCTCAATGTGTCAAGTTTGCCACCTGTGGATAACTATGTCAAGTTAACTTGAGTCAACATCACTCAAGTTCTCACAAGGCTGGCGCCATCGCCCCGAGGAGAATTTTTGATGAATACCCTCGCGGAGTCCCCGTTCGCCCTATCCCGAAGGCCCGTTGGCCGGTAGCGTTGCTCTCATGTCGAGCACAGTTGCCCACACACGTAAACGCGGCCAGGTTTTCTCATGGGCCCTCTGGGACTGGGGCACCTCGGCGTTCAGCGTTCTCATCACAACATTCGTCTTTGCCCGTTACATCATTTCTGATGCCTTCATTGACCCAAAGATTGTCGACGCCTACACGGCATCCGGCGAGACCGGCACCGCCAAGGTCGCTTACGACGACGCCCTGAATGGTCTCGCCAACGGACTCTCGATGTCCGTGTGGATCGGCGGCATCATTATCGTCTTCGTTGCCCCCATCTTGGGACAGCGTGCTGATGCCATGGGCCGGCGTCGCATGTGGCTGGGCATCAATACGGGAATTGTCATTCTGGCCACGATTGGCATGTTCTTCATCGAGCCCTCTCAGGCGTTCTGGATCTACGGAATCGTGCTCTACGCCATCGCGAATATTTTCTACGAGTTTGCCAACGTGAACTACAACGCCATGCTCTTGCAGGTCTCCACGCCCAAAAACGTGGGCAGCGTGAGTGGTTTCGGCTGGGGCATGGGTTACATCGGCGGCATCGTCGTGCTCCTCATCTCGCTTTTCGGGTTCGCACTGGGAGATAACCACTGGTTTGGCATCCCGTCAGATGCCTCCCTCAACATCCGCGTCATCTTCTTAATCGCCGCCGCATGGTCGCTCATTTTCTCCATTCCCGTTCTGACGGTTGTTCCCGAAATCAGCGCTCTTCCCGGGGCAAAGCGTCTCAGTCTGGCTGGCTCCTACAAGAAGCTCGCGCACGACATTCGCGCCCTGTTCCGCAATGACCGCCAAACCTTCTACTTCTTGCTGGCCAGCGCCATCTTTCGCGATGGGCTCGTCGCTGTCTTCGCCTTGGGTGCCATCCTGGCGGGCACGGTATTCGGCTTCACGTTTACGGAAATTCTGTTCTTCGGCATCGCGGCCAACCTCGTCGCCGGCATCGGCGTGTTCCTCGGCGGCGTGATTGACAATCGCATCGGGCCCAAGCCTGTGATCGTCGGCTCGCTCATCGGCCTGATCATTGCCGGGCTTTTCGTCTTCTTCTTGCACGATGGCGGGCCAATTATCTTCTGGATTGGTGGCCTCGTCCTCAGCCTGTTCGTTGGACCCACCCAGTCGGCAAGTCGCTCACTGCTCGCCCGGGTTTCAAACAACCGCAATGAGGGCGAGCTGTTCGGTCTCTATGCCACAACCGGCCGACTCGTCGTGTGGCTTTCCCCGCTGCTGTTCTGGATTCTCACCACCACTCTGGGTGCCCAGTACTGGGGAATCCTGGCCATCGTCTTCGTGCTTCTCGTCGGCCTGATCATCATTATTCCCATCAAGCCGACGTTCACGGCAGACGCGGAGCGGGTCTCCGAGAAGTAATGCGGAGATTCCCCGCCTCCGGCCGCGCTACGCCCCGATGCGCATCCCTTGCAGCTCAAGCAGCAGAAGCATCGTCACGACAAAGCCCGCGGCGAAGTTGACCCAGAGGAACGCGTGCCAGCCGCGGTTGGCGCGTTCACACTCGGCGTCGGGAAGCGAGCGGT
>JAIOXH010000043.1 GCA_021741765.1 Aurantimicrobium sp.
CTCCCGAGCCTCGCGCGGCAGTGTTGCCCGGTCGGCCCGCACTCAGTGACCGGCCCCCAGTGACCGGCAGCGCCGTCGCCCCCACGGCGGTCGAGGATCTGCGCGCGCGCGTGGGCGCGGTCATTGACCCCGAGATTCGACGCCCCCTCGCTGACCTGGGCATGATCGGCGAGGTATCTCTCGTCGATGGCGTGGCGCGTATCACCGTGCTGCTCACCATCACGGGATGCCCGGCGGCGAACCAGATTGAGGCGGATGTTCGCGAGGCAGCGCTGGCGGGGCCAGACATTTCGCGTGCCGACATCGACATCACCGTGATGTCTGCCGAGCAGCGAGCCGAGCTGATGGAGCGACTGCGCCCCGGGGGCAAGACCATGGCCTTTGGCCCCGAGTCGGGCACGCGCGTCATTGCCGTTACCAGCGGCAAGGGTGGAGTGGGTAAGTCGAGCGTCACCGTGAACCTCGCCGTAGCGCTCGCTCAGCGCGGCCTGCGCGTGGGCATTCTCGATGCGGACGTTTACGGCTACTCCATCCCCGCGCTGATGGGTCTAGCGCCCGAGGGCGTTCCTGTGCGACCCACGCGCATTGACGACGCCATCGTTCCGCCCGTGGCCCACGACGTCAAGGTCATCTCGATCGGCATGTTCGTAGACGACACCGATGTGGCTGTGGCCTGGCGAGGTCCGATGCTGCAACGAACCGTCACGCAGTTTCTTACCGACGTTTTCTTTGGCGACCTCGACGTTCTACTGATCGACCTGCCGCCGGGAACGGGAGACGTGGCCATCACAGTGGGTCAACTGCTGCCACACGCTGACGTGCTGATTGTCACCACGCCCCAGCCCTACGCTGCCGGTGTGGCTGTTCGGGCCGGGAGTCTGGCCGTGCAAACCGGCCAACGCGTCATCGGCGTGGTTGAAAACATGAGCGCGAGCGTGCTGGCCGATGGCACCACGCTCGATGTTTTTGGTTCCGGCGGGGCCGAGGCCGTTGTCTCTGGCCTCGCCCGTCAATCTGTCACCACGGACGTACTCGGACACATACCCCTCACCCCCCTGATGGCTCAGGCTGCCGATGCGGGTATCCCTCTTGTGGCCTCACACGCGCAAGACCCGGCCGCCCAAGAACTGATCCGCGTGGCCGACGCCCTGCTCAAGCTCACCGTACGCGCAAACCGCACGCTGCCGCTCGCCCCGCGCTAGCCGCTCGAGGCGTCGCATCGAGGCCGTGGCGCGCTAAGTCAGAGTTCGTGCGCGACGGCGCTGAGCCACATATAGGCCGATGACAACGAGTGCCGGCCACGTGGACTCGAGGTCGGCCGCGAGGCGCTCTACCAGGCCCACGTATCCGAGCGACGGGTTGCTCCACACGCCTAAGAACCAGAAGCACAGGGCACCCAGAATGAGCGTTCCGCCCACGGCTGCCCAGGGGCGCACGACCCACGGCACATCTCGGCGAAACCGCATACCCAACACCGGCCACACGGCCAGCAGGATAAAGCCGATGATGGCCGCAATGCGGTGCGGCACCGACGTGCCCTCAACCGAAGGCAGAGGAAAGAGTCCGACGGCAAAGGTGGCACACCCTGCCAGCCCGAGAGCCACACGTCCCGGAATGCCGATGCCCGGCGTGAACACTGCCGTGATGACGTGACAGACGGCGGTGCACAAAAAGACGACGGTGACAAAAACATAGGTGGGCGCGTCGAGCGCGGCCAGCTCGCTAATGGTTTGCGACATCGGATTGAAACCCGGGAACATCTGTTCGCCCGCGATCGTGGCTCCGATAAAGAGCACCGGAGCGAGAATTGACGAGATGAGGGCGGCCCGTCGAACGTACACGCTAGGTAGCCTCCCCGTCATACGGGGCAGCGCCCGCCTTGGCGCGCGCTGGTCGAGGGCGACGCGGTTTTTCAGCAGACCCAGCCGCGACAGTAGCTGCCGACGAGACGCGGGCGCTTGTCGGTGGGCTGTCTAGCAGAGCATCACGGATAATGCGGCGGGGGTCGTACTGGCGCGGGTCGAGCTTGCGCCAGTCAACGTCGTCGAAGTCGTCGCCCATCTCATCCCGCATGCGCTCCTTAGCGCCACTGGCCATGTTGCGGATTCCCTTGACCAGTCGGGCCAGACCCGCCGCGTACTTCGGGAGGCGCTCGGGACCCAGCAGGAAGACGGCGAGCACGCCAATCACCAGCAACTTTTCAAAGGTCAAACCGAACACGCTCCCCAGATTACTCTTCGGCCGTCACGCGCGCGCATTAAGTAGGCTGAGCACGGAGGGAGGAATCATGGCCTACAACGAAATTGATGCTCGATACATCGCAGAGTTCACCGACGAAACCAAGACGCAGCTGACCGCACGCTCTCTGGCTCACGAGCACGGCGTCGCGGTCATTCCCCCCGGCACCGGTGCGCACTACGCCACACTCGCTGCCGCCACGGGCGCCCAGAATATTGCCGAGGTGGGTACGGCCTTCGGGGTGTCCGGCCTCTGGCTCCTTCGCGGCGCCCCCGACGCCGTGCTCACCTCAATTGACGACGGATACGATCGCCAGGAGCAAGCCAAGCCACTGTTTGCCGAGGCCGGTTTTGCTGTGAATCAGATACGGCTGATCACGGGTCGTGCCAGCGATGTGCTGCCCCGGTTGAACGAGAACTCCTACGACGTTGTGGTGGTCGACGGAGACCCGTCCCAGGTGTCAACTTATGTCGAGCAGGCGCTTCGGCTGGTGCGCGCCGGGGGCGTTGTGATGGTTCCCCACGTTCTGTGGAAGGGCGAGGTCGCCGATCCCGCCAAGCGCGGGGCCGTGCCGGCCGCATTCCGTAAGATGCTCGGCGAGGTGCGCGATTCATCCGATGTGGTGGCCAGCATGTCACCGCTGGGCGACGGGCTGCTCACCATTACCAAACTCGCGAGCGATCACCCGGCCTAGCGCCCATCTGCCGATCAACCACTCCAGCCGGAGAGCTCCCGACGAGTGGTGGTTCACATGCGAAAAGCCCCGCATAAGCGGGGCTTTTCTGGACTGAGCTGAACGGGCTATGCCTTGGGCTTGATGACCTTAGCGAGGAGGTCGTGAAGCTCGGTAACCTCGTCGTCGTTCATGGAGACAGCCATGCGGCCGCCGCCCTCAAGAGGCACCCGGACAACAATCAGGCGACCCTCACGGGTAGCTTCCATTGGTCCGTCTCCGGTGCGTGGCTTCTGTGCCGCCATTATGGCGCCCCTTTCATTGACTCCTTCTATTATCCCAAATCTGACGGGGCTCGATTACCACGGGGTGTCGGTTGCACGTCACCGGCCAATGCCTCAGAGGTGGCGCTTTATGACTCCGCTGCGACTGGTTCGGGGCCTCGCTTGACGACGAGACTAGGGCGGGGTCCAGTCGGACCCGTCAACGGCCCAACACCAGCCCACCCACACCACTTGGAGCGCGAGGGCCACGAGCACAATCCCCACCCGATAAAACCAGTTCTTGGGGGCGGCCAGCGGCACGAGACCGGGAAAGAGCGGACCCAGCAGCCGAAACGTCGACGACTGCGGAAAGAATACGGCGAGCAGGTAGAGCGAATAGCTGAGCACCCACACGCGGATTTCAATTCCCGCCCGACGGGTGGCCGGCAGATACAGGTAGCCGATGAGCAGCGCAATGAGACCCGCAAAGATGAGCGGGCCGAGCCAGACGGCCGACTCGGCCGGCACACCCCAGAAGGGCAACCACCACGCGAGGCCGTACAACCAGGGAGTGAAGGGCACCAACTCCACGTAGCCGATGTACGCCGATCGCCACGCCAGTTCGGTGTCGAGGTAGGCCGTGGGCACACCCGTAACCACACCGGCGATAACCACCCAAGCGAGACCCGCGATGCCCGCGGTGGCTGTGGCCGCGAACAACCACCAGCGCTCGGCCACCGGGAAGGCTTCGCGGCGACGGGCCCGCCAGCGCCAGACGCCGTAGAGCAGAAAGGCCAGCGCCATGGCCAGCGCTCCGGGTCGAGTAAACGCCAAGACGACCACCAGTGGAATCATGGTGCCGAATCGCCGCAGGACGAGCAGATAAAGAATTGACACGATGAGTAGCCACTGCAGCGATTCCGCATAGGCGAGCTGCAAGAGCGGTGAGATAGGCGATACCTGAAAGAGCACCAGCGTGAACAGCGCTTGCCCGGCGCTGCCCGTGACGCGACGAACGAGAAGATAAAGGACGAACGACGTGGCCAGCGCGGCCAACAGAGACAACGACACACCAGCAATTGCCCACGGCAGACCGGTGACCACCATGACGAGTTTGACGAGCAGGGGATACACCGGCAGGAACGCCCACTGGGCCTCGCCGACATGCCCGTCGTCGGTGTACGGAAGCGTGGCCGGATAACCGCCCTCGGCGATGATGTTGTACCACCGGCCGTCCCACATGCTCGAAAAGTCAAACAGGTTGGGTTGTGCGGCCGTCCACGGATTTTCGCCCTGGACGCTGGCATAAACCAAGAGGATGGCGGTCGAGACAATGCGGCCGCCCAGAAATACCAGGATGACCGTGAGCCACCACGGCACGCGGTGGGCACCGACAGATTTCCTCCGGTGAGACAGTGAATTCATGCCCGCGGGGAGCCGAGCCAGGTTCGCAGCACGCTCTCGCAGCGCTCGATCTGTGCCACGGGCACGCACTCGTCGTCGGTGTGCGCCAGTTCAGGATCCCCCGGGCCAAAGTTCGCCGCGGGTATACCCAACGCACTAAACCTGGCCACATCTGTCCACCCGTACTTGGGCCTGGGCTCGCCACCCACGGCGTTCACAAACTCCGTGGCAATCGCCGACGTCAGCCCCGGGCGCGCTCCCGGCGCGCTGTCAACAACAACAACGTCACACCCGGCGAAAACTGATCGCACGCGAGCCTCGGCCTCGGCCTCAGTCTTGTCGGGGGCGAATCGGTAGTTCACGGTGAGCACGGCCTCGTCGGGGATGACGTTGGTGGCCACTCCCCCGCGCACGCCCACCGCACTCAAACCTTCGCGGTAGGCCAGACCATCCACGACGATTGTTTCAGCATCGAAGCTGCTGAGCGCCGAGAGCGCGGGCGTGAGGGCGTGGATGGCGTTCTCACCGGTCCAAGCGCGAGCCGAGTGCGCGCGACGACCGGCGGTGCGCACCTCCGCTCGGAGGGTGCCGTTGCAGCCGCCCTCAATGTGAGCGTTGCTCGGTTCGCCGAGAATCGCGAAGTCACCCACCAGTAGTTGTGGTTGCGTTCGACCCAGTCGGCCCAGCCCATTGAGTTCGGCAGACACCTCTTCGTGGTCGTAAAAAATCCACGTCACATCTACCGTGGGCTCGGTGAGTTCAACGGCCAGTTTGAGCGCTACGGCGCAACCGGCCTTCATGTCAACCGCGCCGCGACCCCAAATGGCCCGCTGCCCGTTCACGTCATCGATACGCGAAGGCACGTTGGCGTTGATTGGCACGGTGTCGATGTGTCCGGCAATAATCACGCGCTGCGCTCTGCCGAGGGTGGTGCGGGCAACCACGGCATCGCCGTCGCGCAACACCTCGAGGTGTGCGCACGCGGCAAGCACCGACTCAATGGCGTCAGCCAGTGCTGATTCGTTGCCCGACTCAGACGGGATGTCGATTAGCGCACGCGTCAGGTCTGTTACCGATTCGTCGGTGTCGAGTCTGGCGCGCATCGTCATGCCCCAAGTTTATGGGCGGTAACCTTGAGGCTATGTCAGACACCACCACGCCCGCGCCTCGTCTTGCCTGGAGCGACGGTCTCGCCACTCTCACCGCAGACGGCACCGTGCTTGATGCGTGGTTCCCGCAACCGGCGCTGGGAGCGATTCCCGCCGACCACGATGCCGCGGCCGTGTCTACCGTCCTTACCGATGGTGTCGGTTCAGACCCACGCCGGGGCGTGCGTACCGAGGTCGTCTCGCTTCAGATTGACCTCGACGCTCCTCCCGCATCGACATCGGATGCCTACCTGCGGCTCCACCTGCTCTCACACCTTCTGGTGCGCCCCAACGACCTCAACCTCGACGGCCTCTTCGGTCTGCTGCCCAATGTGGTCTGGACGACGGCCGGATCCGTGCACCCCGATGACTATGCCCACCTGCGTGTGGGCCTTCAGCGTGCCGGAATTCAGGTCTGCGGAATTGACCGTTTTCCTCGTCTCACCGACTTCGTGATTCCTCGTGACGTGCGTATCGCCGATGCCTCGCGCGTTCGTCTGGGCGCCTACCTGTCGCCTGGCACAGTGATCATGCATGAGGGGTTCTGCAACTTCAACGCGGGCACCCTGGGCAAAGCCATGGTGGAGGGCCGCATCTCGCAGGGTGTGGTTGTGGGCGATGGCTCAGACGTGGGCGGCGGCGCCAGCATCATGGGCACACTCTCGGGCGGCGGTACCCAGCGCGTGTCGATCGGTGAACGGTCACTCTTGGGGGCAAATTCGGGGATTGGCATTTCCCTCGGCGACGACTGTGTGGTCGAGGCCGGCCTCTATGTCACGGCGGGCACCAAGGTCGCCGTGCGGGACGGGGAAGGCCTGCGCAGCGTCAAAGCCCTCGAGCTCAGCGGACAGCACGGACTCCTCTTCCGACGCAATTCATCCACCGGTGCGGTCGAGGTTATCTCGCGCTCGGGTGAGGGCATCACCCTCAATTCAGCACTTCACTGAACCACACCCTGAGGTGGGTCGCGATTGAGGAAACGCCACGGCGACACGTTCGGCGGTATGGAAATCGAGGCTCGTCATTTCTGTTAATTTCCCGTATTCTCTAAAACGTGCCACACCGTGTGGCTAGAAAAATCCTGAAAGGTTCATTTAAATGGCCAACATGACAGAAGGCTTGTCGTTGCTCTCGGGCATCACTGCTTACATGTTTATTCTGGGGTTTGCCGGCATGGCCGCTGGTACGCTCTACTTCTTGCAGGTCCGTTCGGAGCTCAGCGCAAAGGTTCGCAGTGTTGCGATCTACGCGTCTGTGATCACGTTCGTGGCCACAATCATGTACTACATCATGGCCACCAACATTTGGAACGGTGGGGGTATCGAAGGCACAGTTGTGATTCGTTACGTTGACTGGATCATCACCACGCCACTGTTGCTCCTTGAATTCGCAATCATCGCAGCGCTTGCCGGCAAGATCAAGAAGGGCCTCGTTGCTCGTCTTGTCATCGCCGACATCATCATGATTGTTGCCGGATTCCTCGGTGAGACCATGGGCGCTGCCGGCGACGCTGCCACCTACGTGTGGTTCATCATCTCCGTGCTCGCATGGATCTGGATCATCATCGAAATCTTCGGCGTCAAGGCAACCGGCAAGGGCTTCGCTGCCTCGTCGGTCAACACCATGAAGTGGTTCGTCATCATCGGATGGTCGATCTACCCCCTGGGTACCGCCATCCAGCAGTTCATGTCGCTGGGCTCGGAGCCGGGATCGCTTGATCTCGCCACCGCAGCTGCAATTGCTGCCATCGTTTACATCGTTGCTGACCTCGTCAACAAGGTTGTCTTCGGTATCGTCGCAGTTCGCGCGGCAAAGAACGCCTAGTTCGAAAGAACTAAACTTTGGGGTCCCGGGCAACCGGGGCCCCAAAGTTTTTTCCGGCGCTATTCTCCACGAACGTTCTGCCACCCCAATCCACCACCCACTATCCAGCACCCACCAACGACCAACCAAGGAGCATCGTGACGACACCGATCAAGGTCGACATCTGGTCAGACGTTCAGTGCCCGTGGTGCTTCATCGGCAAAAGAAAATTCGAGAGCGGTGTGCAGCTATTTGGCCAGCAAGTGGAGATTGAGTATCACTCGTTTGAACTGGCCCCGGATACTCCGGTCGACTTTGAGGGAACAACGCTCGACTACCTGGCCGAGCGCAAGGGCCTCTCCCCCGATCACGTGCGCTCAATGCTCGAAAACGTGACGAAGATTGCCGGCGAAGTGGGGTTGCCCTTCGACTTCGATCGTGTGCACCAGACCAACACGCGCAAGGCGCACGAGCTGCTGCACTACGCCAAAGCTCACAGCAAACAGATCGAGATGAAGGAGCGCCTCCTGGCCGCCTACTTCGTCGAGGGCCAGCACGTGGGTGACCTCGGCACCCTTAGCCGGCTGGCAGCCGATGTGGGCCTCGATGAGGCCGACGTGCTGCGGAGCCTCGCGGCGAACGAATACGCCGAGGCGGTGGCCGCAGACATCGCTCAGGCCGAGGTCTACGGAATCAGCGGTGTTCCGTTCTACGTGATAGACGGCAGATTTGGCATCTCGGGAGCCCAGTCTCCCGAAACTTTTGCCGCAGCGCTGCAGCAAGCTGTCGACACGGCCTAACGCGCCGGCGGGGCACCCAGCGGCTTGGGGCGAGCCTAGCGGCGAATGTCGCGCGCGGGCTCACCGATGTAGAGCTGCTGCGGGCGACCAATCTTGGTCTGCGGGTCGTGATTCATCTCGCGCCAGTGCGCGATCCAGCCCGGCAGGCGACCAATCGCAAAGAGCACGGTAAACATGCGTGTGGGGAAGCCCATCGCCTTGTAGATCACGCCCGTGTAGAAGTCCACGTTGGGGTAGAGCTTGCGCTCAACAAAGTAGTCGTCTTCGAGCGCGATCTGCTCGAGCTCTTTAGCGATGTCGAGCAGCGGATCTTGCACGCCGAGCGCCGTGAGCACTTCGTCGGCGATCTCCTTGACCAGACGCGCACGCGGGTCGTAGTTCTTGTAGACCCGGTGGCCAAAACCCATGAGCTTGACGTTCTCATCTTTGTTCTTCACGCGGTCAACGAACGTGCGCACCGATTCACCGGAGCGCTGAATCTGGCCGAGCATCGTGAGCACGGCCTCGTTGGCTCCGCCGTGCAGCGGACCAAAGAGCGCCGAGATTCCGGCCGAGACGGAAGCAAAAAGATTCGCGTCGGTGCTGCCCACCAGGCGCACCGTAGACGTGGAGGCGTTTTGCTCGTGGTCTTCGTGCAAAATCAGAAGGCGCTCGAGGGCTTTAACGACCACGGGGTTGAGTTCGTACTCTTCGGCGCGATTGCCGAACGTGAGACGCAGAAAGTTCTCCACGTAGCCCAGCTCGTTCTGCGGGTATAGAAAAGCCTGACCAATACTCTTCTTGTGCGCGTAGGCCGCCATCACGGGTACTTTGGCAAGCAAACGGTACGTGGCAATCTCGACGTGCTCAGGGTTATTCGGGTCGAGCGAGTCTTCGTAGTAGGTCGACAGAGTTGATACGCCCGCAGAGAGAACCGGCATCGGATGCGCATTGCGCGGGAATCCGTTAAAGAAGTTCTTGAGGTCTTCTTGCAACAACGAGTGTCGGCGAATCTGGTTCTCGAATTCCGCGAATTCCGCTGGGCTGGGCATTTCGCCGTAGATGAGCAGCCAGGCCGTCTCGAGGAACGACATCTGAGTGGCCACCTGCTCGATGGGGTAGCCACGGTAGCGCAGGATGCCTGCGTCGCCGTCGATAAACGTGATCTTTGATTTGGTCGAGGCCGTGTTCACAAAACCGTAATCGAGGGCGGTGAGGCCGGTCTGCTTTGTGAGAGAAGACAGGTCAATCGCGGGGTTGCCATCGCTGCCGCGAAGGACGTCAAACTCCGATGTGGTGCCCTGATAGGACACTGTGACCTTGTCACCCGTGGGGCTCGCGCCTGTGTCTGACACCCGTGACTCCTTCTCAACCAGCCGGATAAGCTTTACCCGATTCGACGTCGTTTGTGACGGCACCGTGTGGGATGTCCCTAAGCATATTGCCTGCTGCCAACCCGCGAAAACACGCACTTGGGCTCGCTGCAGCGTTAGTGCGTTAGCCTAGCCACCGCCGCATCAATCCGCTCGTCAAGCGCCGTCAGCGAGAGACGAATGTGCTGCCGAAAGTGGTCACCGTAAAAGTGACCGGGACCGCCGAGAATTCCCAGATCGGCCAACCGGCTAATCGAATCCCACGCATCCCGCCCCTCGGTGAGCCACAGGTACAGGCCCGCCTCACTGCCGTCGATGGTGAAGCCGGCCGCGACGAGTGCGGGGATGAGTGCGGCGCGGCGCCGACGGTAGCGCTCCTTTTGCACAGCAACGTGGGCGTCGTCGCCGAGGGCAACCGCTACTGCCGCCTGAACGGGGGCGGGAACCATCATGCCCGCGTGCTTGCGAATCACGAGTAGCCGCTCGATCAGGGCCGGGTCGCCGGCAACGAAGGCGGCACGGTACCCGGCCAGGTTCGACTGCTTGCTCAACGAATAGGCACAGAGAATATCGCTCAGGTCACCGCCTGTGACACGCGGATCGAGGATGCTCGGGATCGGCTGCGTATCCCACGGCGCGTCCCAGCCCAGTTCGGCGTAGCACTCGTCGGAGATGAGGATTGCGCCCAACTCTCGGGCCCGTGCGACCCGCTGCGCCAGTTGCTCGACGTTCAACACACGACCGTCGGGGTTGCCGGGCGAATTCACCCACACGATTCGGGTTTCTGCGGGCCACGCCTGCGGGTCGTCTTCGGCGAGGGCAGCGACGCCGGCAATGGCTGCGCCCACGGCATAGGTGGGGTAGGCCGCCCGCGGATGAACGACGACGTCGGTACCGCCCAGGCCCAGCATGTGGGGAGCCCAGGCCACGAACTCCTTTGACCCGATGGTGGGTAACACGTTGTCGACGCCAAGGCCGCCGACTCCACGACGTCGAGCAAACCACTCAACGATGGCCTCGCGAAGGCGAGGAGTACCAACGGTTGTGGGGTACGCGTGCGCATCGGTGGCATCGGCGAGGGCTCGGCGAACGATATCGGGCGTAGGGTCGACCGGCGAACCAATCGAGAGGTCAATC
>JAIOXH010000044.1 GCA_021741765.1 Aurantimicrobium sp.
GGCGTGAATTCATCTGTGGGCCTAGGCATGCCGCGCCGCGCCGGGAGCACCACCACCCTCGAACAACTTCTCTCGGATGACTCGGTCTCCGGAACTAAGCGCGTGCTGATTGCGGCTCCTCGCGGATACTGCGCCGGGGTGGACCGCGCGGTGATTGCGGTCGAGAAGGCTCTCGACACCTACGGCGCCCCCGTGTATGTGCGCAAGGAGATTGTGCATAACGTGCACGTGGTGGCCGAGCTGAAAGAGCGCGGCGCGATCTTTGTTGAGGAGGTCGACGAGGTTCCCGAGGGCTCGCGGCTCGTGTTCAGCGCACACGGAGTGTCGCCTGCTGTGGTGAACGCGGCAGACGCCCGCAGCCTCAAGACCATCGACGCCACGTGTCCCCTGGTGACCAAGGTGCACCGCGAGGTGGTGCGCTTTGATCGCGACAACGTGGAGATTTTGTTTATCGGCCACGCGGGTCACGAAGAGGTTGAGGGCACCATGGGCGAGGCGCCCGGTCGTGTCACCCTCGTCGACGGCCCCGCTGCCGCAGACACCGTGGTCGTCAAGAACCCCGACAACGTGGTGTGGCTCTCGCAGACCACGCTCTCGGTGGACGAAACCATGGAGACCGTTGCTCGCCTCCGCGAACGCTTTCCGAAGCTACAGGATCCGCCCAGCGACGACATTTGTTACGCCACGCAGAACCGCCAGGTCGCGATTAAGAAGGTCGCACCGGATGCCGACGTGGTGCTCGTTGTGGGCTCGGCCAACTCGTCGAACTCGGTTCGTCTCGTTGAGGTGGCCCTCGAGTACGGCGCGCGTGAGGCCTACCGCGTGGACTACGCGAGCGAAGTCGACCCGGAGTGGCTACGCGGCGCCGCCACGGTGGGCGTCACCAGTGGCGCATCCGTGCCCGAAGAACTCGTGAGCGAACTGCTCGAACTGCTCGCCTCGGGTGGCTACTCAGACGTGGTCGAGGTCAAGACGGCCGAAGAAGACCTGATTTTCTCGCTGCCCAAAGAGCTGCGCCCCAGCCGGCAGAGCTAGCGTTACGCCGTCGGTTGCACCGGCGCCAAGGAAGGCGTGAGGGAATCCGCGGGACCCGGTGTTGTCACTCCCGCCTGTAGCGCCTGCGTTGCAGCCCAGAAGGCGTCAACGAATGCCGGATCGCTCATCAGGCAGATGAGCTGTCCGCCAAAGATGACGGCAGAAGTCGAGAGGTAGCCCACGATCGGCACCCAGAACGCGAGTTTCTTGGCCGAGAGGCGTCGAATGGTAGCCCACACGGCGAGACCAAAAATGAGACCCTCCAGGGTGATGATGATCATGCCCACCGGCTGTGCGATACCGGTGTCGGTGTACGTCATCTCGGCAAACTCGGGCATCTGAGTGTGTAGCTCGGTGAGCAGCCGGTTGAGGGTGAGCGGCATGTTGAGGTAGTCGCCCAGAGACGAGAAGATGCTGATGCCGCCCACAACGAGCAGCGCGATGGCCACCACGCGATCCAGCGGAAAGCGCCGGGGTGTGAGCGCGTCCTCGACGGGCGGCTTCTTTTCGATGTCTTTAGCCACGGGCTACTTTCCTGAGTGCCCGGCAGAGCCGAGCTGTTGTGTGGCCTGAACCACGCGGGCCGCCATAGCGGTTTCGGCAAGTTTGCCCCACGCCCGCGGGTCGTAAATCTTCTTATTGCCCACCTCGCCGTCGACCTTCAGCACGCCGGAGTAGTTGGTGAACATCGTGTCGGCAATCGAGCGCGTGAATGCGTACTGCGTGTCGGTATCGATGTTCATTTTGATCACACCGTTGGCTACGGCCTCGGCAATCTCCGCCTCGGTAGAACCCGATCCCCCGTGGAATACGAGGTCGAAGGGCTTGGCGCCGGTGCCGAACTTGGCCCGTACACCGTCTTGAATCTCTTTGAGCAGTTCGGGGCGCAGCTTCACGTTGCCGGGCTTGTAGACCCCGTGCACGTTGCCGAAGGTCATGGCGGCCATGTAGCGACCGTTCTCACCGAGGCCCAGGACCTCAACCGTGGCGATGGCGTCGTCAACGGTGGTGTACAGGTTGTCGTTGATGTCGTGACTCACGCCGTCTTCTTCGCCACCCACGACCCCAATCTCCACTTCGAGAATGGCGTTGATCGCGCGCGTCTTGGCCAGCATGGCCTGCGCAATTTCGAGGTTTTCCTTCAGCGGCACGGCCGAGCCGTCCCACATGTGCGACTGAAAGAGGGGCTCGCGCCCGGCCTTGATCTCTTCTTCGCTGGCCGCGATAAGCGGATTTACAAAACCGTCGAGGGAATCCTTGGGGCAGTGGTCGGTGTGCAGAGCGACGGTGACCGGGTAGGAAGCCGCCACCTCGCGGGCGAAGCGAGCAAACGCGATGGCTCCCGTGGCGCGGGCCTTCACCGTGTGGCCGGCAAAATAGTCGGCACCGCCTGTGGTGACCTGAATGATGCCGTCGGATTCTGCTTCGGCCAAGCCCTGCAGAGCGGCGTTGAGTGTCTGCGTGCTCGAGACGTTGATGGCCGGGTACGCGAAACCCGCAGCCTTGGCCCGATCGAGCATGGCCGAGTACTGGTCCGGGGTGGCGATGGGCATTACTTCTCCTCGTGGGCGAGCACGGGCGCAGACGCGACCGACTTCAGTCTAATGAAGCCGAAGGCGTGCGGATAAAGTGAATACATGACCTCTGCTCCCGGCCCCCTGCGCATTCACCCCGACCGCAATCTTGCCATGGAACTGGTGCGTGCCACCGAGGCACCCGCCATCCGGTCGTTCCCGTTTGTGGGCCGCGGCGACAAGAACGGCGCCGATGGCGCGGCCGTGGATGCCATGCGCGCGTTTCTCAATACCGTCGACTTCTCGGGCACGATTGTGATTGGCGAGGGCGAGAAAGATAACGCCCCCATGCTCTTCAACGGCGAGGTGGTGGGCACGGGCGACGGTCCGTCGTGCGATATTGCGGTGGACCCCATTGACGGAACGAGCCTCACCAGCGCGGGCCGCCAGAACGCCATTTCGGTCATTGCCGCATCCGATCGCGGCACCATGCTCGACGCCTCGAGTGTTTTCTACATGGACAAGCTCGTGACGGGCTTTGAGGGTGTGGGCATCGTCGACATTCGCCAGTCGATTGCCGAGAACATTCGTGCGCTCGCCGCGGCCAAGGGCAAGCCCGTGGGCGAGATGGTGATCGCTGTTCTCGATCGTCCGCGCCACGAGGGAATCATTCAAGAGATTCGCGATGCGGGAGCGGGCACGCGCCTGCTCCTCGACGGCGACGTGGCCGGCGGCATCAATGCGGCCCGTGAAGAAGCACGCATCGACATGTGTATCGGAATTGGCGGCAGCCCCGAGGGTATCGTGACCGCGTGCGCCATCAAGGCGCTGGGGGGTTTCACTCAGGGACGCCTCCCCCCCAAAGACGACGCCCAGGCGCAGGGCGGTATCGCCGCGGGCCTCAAAATGGACTACGTGTATGAGGCCAACGAGCTCGTCAACTCCGACAACACGTTCTTTGTGGCCACGGGTGTCACCGATGGCGCGCTGGTCGGCGGGGTACGTCGCAAGGGCCCCATCATTCGCACCGACAGCATCATCATGCGCGGCAAGTCGGGCACCATTCGTCGCGTGCAGGCCGACTATCTCGCCGAACGTTGGGCCTAACCTCGGGCGGGGACTAAACCCGCGCTTGCGCCACTTCGTCCTCAATAATGCGCCCACGGCCCAGAATGATGGCCGCCGGGATAACGCAGAGTGAGATGACGATCATGAGAACGAGGAAAGCTGTCCAGTCGCCCGTGACCTCGTGCAGCACAGCCACAACGAGTGGGCCAAACAGCGCCGCCGTGTAGGCGCCCATTTGCGAGAAACCACTGACCTGTAGTGACGCGCTGGTGGACCTGGTGCGCAGGTTCATGAGCGTGAGCGTGAGCGGAAAGATGAGTCCGCCCATGCCGATGAGCACGATCCACAGCCACGTTGTTGCGTGTGGCCACAACAGCAGGCCTGTGTAACCGGCAACGTGAAAGATCGCCGAGGCGAAGACAAAGATGTCGGTGCGCGGGACACGCCGGGCGAGCGTGGGAATGATGAGCGCCATTGGAAACCCCACGATGGCAAAGAGGGCAAGGTACAGGCCGCCGGCCGCCGGGGTCGCACCTGAGATGCCCACCATGGCGGCGGGTAGCCAGGCGTTGATGATGTAGCCGTTGAGCGATGACACGGCGAGGGTGAGGGCGATGGCGAGTGCGGTGGGGGAGCGCCACAGGTTGAGTCGCACACGATTGTGCCTGCCGAGGTGGTCGGCCCCACCCGCGCCATGACGGTCTGTGCGCAATTGCGCGAGCCACGGCACGAACGCGATACATGTCACCAGCGCCCACGTCACCAGTTCCCAGCGCCAGCCCACGGCGTCGCCGAGCGGGTATGCCACGAACGGCGGGATGGCCGCACTGAGCGTCATGGCACTCACGTACAGGGCGGTGATGAGGCTGATGCGATCGGGGAAGTATTTCTTGACCGCCGGGGGCAGCAGCACGTTTCCCATGCCCACGCCGAACAGAGCCACCGACGTTCCCACGGCAAGTCCCACCCAGTCGTTTGAGACAACGCGTATCAATTGCCCGACGAGACTGAACACGAGGCTCAGAATGAGCCCCCACTCAATGCCAATGCGGCGACCGATGCGGGGAGTAATGAGTGACGCAATCGCGAAGCACGCGGGCGGAATGGCCCCGATGATTCCGATCGCAACCGTGGGCACCGAGAACTCGCGCTCAATCAGTGCAAAGAGGGGAGACAGAGATCCGGGGAGAGTGCGCAGGTTGAGCGCCACCACCACGATGCCGATGAGTGCCAACGTTCGACCCGCCCACACGGGGCGAAGAGCAAGTTTGGCGCCGATTTCAGACATGTTCTTCCATCATGCCCGAAGCCGCGCGTCTATTCGTCGCTGGTGAGTTCTTCTTTGCGGAATCCCTCGGTGGTGGCGGCGATGGCCGGAACCTCCTTGAGGCTGATGTTGGGATCCATGCCGGGGAACTTCTTGGCGGTCGTCAGCATGTTGCGCTCGAGCGATCCGGCGAACTCGTTGTAGCTCTTCACTGCTTTGTCGAGCGCGGCACGCAACGAGTCGGCGTGACCGGCCACAACGCCCACACGCTTGTACAGCTCCTGCCCGAGCTTGATGATCTCGGTCACCTGCTCGGCGGCCACCTGCTGGCGCCAGCTGTAGGCCACGGTCTTGAGCACGGCCCAGAGGTTGACCGGCGAAGCCAGCGCCACCCGCTTAGTAAACGCGTACTCGAGAATGGTGGGATCGAGTTCGAGGGCCACCGAGAGCAGCGATTCGCTGGGCACGAACGCCACCACGAACTCGGAGGCTCCGTCGAAGCCATCCCAGTAGGCCTTGCCGCTGAGGTTGTCGATGTGCGCGCGCAGGGCCTTGGCCTGATCCTTGGGCAGCTTGGCCCGGTGGGCTCCCTGCTCGCCAGTGGCTGTCGGGGGAATCTGGCTCGCTTCGAGGTATGCCGTGAACGGCACCTTGGCATCCACCAGAATGGTGCGCCCGCCGGGCAGGCGAATGGTCATGTCGGGGCGAATTTTGCCGCCCTCGGTGCTCGTTGTCTCTTGCGTGGAGAAGTCCACGAATTCGAGCAGGCCGGCCACCTCAACGATGCGGCGCAACTGCGCTTCGCCCCACTGGCCCTTGACGTTGTTGGAGCGCAGGGCGCTGGCCAGCGATTCGGTGGTGGCGCGCAGGTCGTCGCCAGCACGCCGGCTGTCGGTGAGTTGCTGCGTGATGAGACCGTGCTGCTGTTTCTGTTCGTTCTCCATGGCGTTGACCTTGACAGTCATCTGGTGCAGCACCTCTTTAATAGGCGTGAGCTCCGCGACAACCCGCGCGTCGCGCTCCTGCTGATCGACCAAGTCCTTATTGCGCTGCGCGAGCGCATCAATCTGGGCTTGGCGCTCCATTCCCACGGCTTCTGCCTGAGCCAAACGCACACCCAGCGACGCATCGCCGTTCTGAGTGGCGCGCGAACCGCGCACAATCCACGCCACCAAGAAGCCAACAACGAGACCAACAACCAGCCCCACGAGAAGCGCAACAATGTCCATGGCATTCAGTGTGTCACCGCCCTCGGACACCGTCCGGTTGCCACGTCGCGCAGGTGCGAGCCAGCAACAACGGCTAGATTCGTAGTACCCACAACGAGGAACTGATATGACTGATCTTCCGCTCATTCCCCACTGGATCAACGGCGCCGCCGTGCCCAGCACCTCCGGCCGCACCGCCCCCGTCTTCGACCCTGCCCTGGGCGTCGCAACTAAAAACGTTGGCCTCGCCAATCGCGCCGAGATCGATGCCGCCATCGGCGCCGCTTCGCTGGCATTTCCGGCCTGGCGCGATGCCTCGCTGGCCAAGCGCACGCAGGTGATGTTCGCGTTCCGCGAGCTGCTCAACGCGCGCAAGGGCGAGCTGGCCGAAATCATCACGAGCGAGCACGGCAAGGTGCTCTCGGATGCCCTGGGCGAAATTGCTCGCGGCCAAGAGGTCGTGGAGTTCGCGTGCGGTATTCAAGACCTGCTCAAGGGCTTCTACTCCGAGAACGCATCCACCAATGTCGACGTGTACACGATTCGTCAGCCCATCGGAGTGGTGGGCGTCATCAGCCCGTTCAACTTTCCGGCCATGGTGCCGCTGTGGTTCGTGCCCGTGGCCATCGCCTCGGGTAACGCTGTGGTGCTCAAGCCCAGCGAGAAGGACCCCTCGGCCGCCATCTGGTTGGGCCAGATTCTCAAGGAAGCCGGCCTCCCCGACGGCATCTTCACCGTGCTGCAGGGCGACAAGGAGGCTGTCGATGGCCTGCTGACGCATCCGGATGTGGCCGCCGTCTCGTTCGTGGGCTCGACGCCCATCGCCAAGTACGTTTACGAAACGGGTGCCGCCAACGGCAAGCGCGTTCAGGCTCTCGGTGGCGCCAAGAACCACATGCTGGTTCTGCCGGATGCCGACCTCGATCTGGTTGCCGACTCCGCAATCAACGCCGGATTCGGTTCGGCGGGCGAACGCTGCATGGCCATCTCGGTGGTCGTGGCCGTTGAGCCCGTGGCCGACGAACTCATCGCCAAGCTCACCGAACGCATGGCCAAACTAGTAGTAGGTGACGGTCGTCGCTCGTGCGACATGGGCCCGCTGGTTACCGAGGTGCACCGCGACAAGGTGGCCGGGTACATCGACATTGCGGCGAAAGACGGCGCCACCGTTGTGGTTGACGGGCGCGGCATCGAGGTGGACGGCGACCCGAACGGCTTCTGGCTCGGCCCCACGCTCCTCGACCGCGTGCCCACCACGTCGAAGGCCTACACCGAGGAAATCTTTGGCCCGGTGCTGAGCATCGTGCGTGTGGCCAGCTACGACGACGGCGTTGACCTCATCAACTCGGGCGCGTTTGGCAACGGCACGGCAATCTTCACCAACGATGGCGGCGCGGCTCGTCGATTCCAGAACGAGATCCAGGTGGGCATGGTGGGCATCAACGTGCCGATTCCCGTGCCCGTGGCGTACCACTCGTTCGGCGGTTGGAAGCAGTCGATGTTTGGCGACACCAAGGTGCACGGCATCGAGGGTGTTCACTTCTACACGCGCGCCAAGGCCGTGACCAGCCGCTGGCTTGACCCCAGCCACGGCGGCATCAACCTCGGTTTTCCGCAGAACTAGCTCCCGAACATCATGCGCCCCCAGTTCGACACGGCTTTTTGCGCCACACTCGTCGTGCACAACGCCGTCAACAAGATCGATGCGCTCGATTCGGTGGCGCTCGCCTGCGATTCCGTGGTGAGCGATCCAGGCACTCCTCAGCCGTGGATCTCGCTCTCGGCTCACACGTGGATTGAAATGGAAATCCCTAAGTTTGGCGAGCCACCACCCCTGGCCATCGACGTCTATAGCGATGTCAGCGACGACCACGCCAAAGTTCAGGCCCTGTGGGTACTCGAGGCGCTGGAATCCTCCACGGTGTGGCGCGTGACGCCAGACTTCACGATCGACGAGTCATGACAACGGGGCAAGACGTCATCCGCCGGTAGGCTTGACTCTCGTGGCTCTCACTATCGGAATCGTCGGTCTGCCCAACGTTGGCAAGTCCACCCTGTTCAACGCACTCACCAAGAACCAGGTACTGGCGGCCAATTACCCGTTTGCCACCATCGAGCCCAATGTGGGTGTGGTTAACCTGCCGGATGAGCGCCTCAACGTGCTCGCCGGAATCTTTGCCAGCGAACGCATCCTGCCCGCTCCCGTCTCGTTCGTCGACATCGCCGGCATCGTTCGCGGCGCCAGCGTGGGGGAAGGCCTGGGCAACCAGTTCCTCGCCAACATCCGTGAGGCCGATGCCATCGCCCAGGTCGTGCGCGGATTCGTGGATCCCGATGTAGTGCACGTTGAGGGTGGCGTCAATCCGGCAAGCGACCTCGAGACCATCAACACCGAGCTGATTCTGGCCGACCTGCAGACCCTCGAGAAGGCCATCCCGCGCATCGAGAAGGAGGTCAAGGGCAAGAAGGCCGAGGCCGCCGCGCTCGAGACGGCGCTCGCCGCTCAGGCCGTGCTCAACGACGGCGCACTGCTCTCGGTGTCGGGTATTGACCTCGAGCCCATCCGCGAGCTCGGACTGCTCACTGCCAAGCCGGTCATCTTCGTTTTCAATGTGGACGAGTCGGTGCTGGGCGATGCCGGCAAGCGCGCCGAGCTGGAGAAGCTGGTCGCTCCCGCCAAGGCGATTCTGCTCGACGCCAAACTCGAGAGCGAGCTCATCGACCTCGACGAGGCGGACGCCCGCGAACTGCTGGCCTCAACCGGCCAAGACGAGTCGGGCCTCGACCAACTTGCCCGCATCGGGTTCACCACACTGGGACTGCAGACCTACCTCACGGCCGGCCCCAAAGAGGCCCGCGCCTGGACGATCGGCAAAGGCTGGAAGGCCCCGCAGGCCGCCGGCGTGATCCACACCGACTTCGAAAAGGGCTTCATCAAGGCCGAGGTAATCTCGTTCGCCGACCTCGTTGAGACGGGCTCCGTCGCCGAGGCTCGCGCCAAGGGCAAGGCGCGCATGGAGGGCAAGGACTACGTCATGCAGGATGGCGACGTGGTCGAATTTCGCTTCGCGAACTAGCTACTCACTGCGCTCGTTGCCTCTTCTGAACTAACCGCCCGGCTTGGGTGCGGGCTGCATGCCCGGCTGCATTCCGGGAGCCTGCCCCGGAGGCTGGCCTTGACCCGGAGGCTGACCCTGGCCACCCTGCATGGGCGGCATGGGCTGGATCTGCGACTCATCAACGACGCCGTGGAAACAGCGAATGGATGACGTCTCGTCGCTCGTCAACGGCAGCACGTAGTGGTAGATGCCCGACGGAAATTCGGGCGTAGCCGAGAAAATGCCGTTGCACTCGTCGAGCTCACTGGCCTTTACTTCGATGCCGTCGATGTCGTAGGCCCCATAAATGGGGAAGCCATCGAGAGCGAGCCCGATGATGTGAGAGCCTCCACCCGTCTCGTCAACCTGACGCGTGATGCACTCGGAATTGCCGTGGTAATGGTACTCCCCACCAGGTCCGGGGTGTCCCGCGCACTGATCGATGAACGAGCCGGTCTTGCCGTCTTCGTTGAGGGTGAAGTTACTCGCCATGGCCACGGTCTTGTTGTCGGCCTCGAAGGGGTTGAAGATTACGGCCCCCGAGATCATGATGCCGATTGAACCCAGGGGTGCTGCTGTGATCGTTTCCGAGTACTCCGGACGGGTGGGAATAGAGAACGACTGGTCTTGTTCAGCGGTGGGATCCGCGGAAAGTTGAGAATTGCTGGCGTTGGGCAATTGCACGCCGGCAGTGCCCACTGCGTAGTACTCGTCACGCTCGTGATTGGGGATGCCGTTCGAAGCGATCGTGACGGTGCCGTCGCCGAGGGTCGCCGAGGTTTCGGTGCCGTCATATGTAACACCGTTTACCGTTTGGGCGGCGCCCCAGGAGAGCTGCGCAATAACCGCCGAGGTATCCACCGCAGCGGTGATGTCGCCGGTTAACCCTGCCGAGGACGTTGACGATGAAGAGTCGACAGACGGGGATGCCACACACGCGGTGAGCACGAGTGCGGTTGCCAGCGCAAGAGTTGAGCCCGCGAACAAGCCGATCCGTGTTCTCGATGTTCGCCGCGATGTTCCTGCTGTGGCTGACATAATCTCTCTCCTCGGTCGGGTGTTTCTTGTGGCGTTGTGAGCGAAACCATTCGCTCCATTGACTCATCGTCGAACAATTGTCTATGAGTTAGCCCGCTGGCTCGTGTGGATTGCCTAAGAGCCCGAGCCGGAAATTTTCTTGGTTCGAAACGTCAGCGCACGCGGTTGAGAATCCTGGGGACACGAACAAAAAGGAGTCACGGCCACGTAGTTTGACGTTTACGACGAACAGGGGTTTCGACATACATTCTATGAGGACTGGACAGAATCGACCAGAGGTTATGAGGAGGGCGGAGGTGCAGGATCAACCGGCAGCGGGTTAGCAATGTGTTGTGCAGTTCCCCACACTCATCCTCGACGTCACCGGTTTTTGAGGACCTAGAATTCGAAGAGTCCTTTACTCTGAGTTTGACGCAGCATCGCGAACGAGGCTCCCTGCTGACATCATCACA
>JAIOXH010000045.1 GCA_021741765.1 Aurantimicrobium sp.
TGAGCGATTGACTTGCGCGCCTTGGTGATCATGGGCTTCTGACCGGTGATGGCCGTGATGTCCGAAATAGCGCCGTCGATGATCTTGCCATCGCGAGCTGCTTCACCCACACCCATATTCACAACAATCTTGGTGAGCCCAGGAATCTGGTGCACGTTCTTGAGTCCGAGCTCGGTGGCCAGGGCCGGCACAATCTCGGATCGGTACTTCTGCTTGAGGCGCGGCTGGATTTTGCCAGCGGCGGCGGCAGTAACAGTCATTACAGGTCCTTACCTGACTTCTTGGCGTAACGAACGCGCATGGTCTTGGAGACCCCGTTCTTCGTTACCTTCTCTACGCGAAAACCAACGCGCGTCGGCTTCTTGGTCCCGGGGTCGACAACAGCGACGTTCGAGATGTGGATGGGGGCTTCAACGGTCTCAATGCCACCGGTCTTCGTTCCGCGCTCAGTCTGACCCACGCGCGAGTGCTTGGTGACGAAGTTGATTCCCTCAACGATCACGCGATCCTGCTCAACGAGCACCTCGATGACCTTGCCCTGCTTGCCGCGGTCTCCGCCGCGCTTCTGGCTCTTGCCGCTGAGCAGCTGAACCAGGTCTCCCTTACGGATGTTTGCCATGGACTAAATCACCTCCGGTGCGAGCGAAACGATCTTCATGAACTTCTTGTCGCGAAGCTCACGACCAACCGGTCCGAAGATGCGGGTACCGCGAGGGTCACCGTCGGTCTTCAGGATGACGGCGGCGTTCTCGTCAAACTTGATGTACGAACCATCGGAACGACGTGTCGACTTGACCGTGCGAACCACGACCGCCTTGACGACGTCACCCTTCTTTACGTTGCCACCGGGGATGGCGTCTTTGACCGTGGCCACGATGACATCACCGAGTCCGGCATAACGACGACCAGAACCACCGAGAACACGGATGGTCAGCAACTCCTTGGCGCCGGTGTTATCGGCAACCTTGATGCGAGATTCCTGCTGAATCACTTCTTTACTCCTCTAACACGTAAGCCGGCAGGCTTACTTGGCCTTCTCGACGATTTCGACCAGGCGCCAGCGCTTGGTCGCACTGAGCGGACGAGTCTCGCTGATCACAACAAGGTCGCCGATGCCCGCGGTGTTGAGCTCGTCGTGAGCCTTCACCTTGGACGTGCGACGCATAACCTTGCCGTACAGGGGGTGCTTCACGCGGTCTTCAACCTCAACGACGATGGTCTTGTCCATCTTGTCGCTGGTGACATAACCACGACGCACCTTGCGGTATCCGCGCGTGGTGGTCTCGGCCGCAGCCTGGTCCTTAGCGGTAGCCATTATTTGGTCTCCTCCGAGGTCTCGGCCGACTCAGCATCTGCCGGGGCGGCGGTCTTCTTAGCGGGAGCCTTGGCGGCCGCCTTTGCTGCGGGTGCAGCGGCAACGGGAGTGGCACGAATACCGAGCTCACGTTCGCGAATCACTGTGTAGATGCGGGCGATGTCGCGCTTGACGGCACGAAGGCGTCCGTGGCTTTCGAGCTGGCCCGTGGCCGACTGGAAGCGCAGGTTGAACAGCTCTTCCTTGGCCTTGCGCAGCTCGTCGACGAGACGCTCGTTGTCAAAGGTGTCGAGATCGGGGGTGCGAAGCTCCTTGGAACCGATAGCCATTATGCGTCACCTTCCTCACGCTTGATGATGCGTGCCTTGAGGGGCAGCTTGTGGATAGCACGGGTGAGTGCTTCACGAGCAATGGTCTCGTTCACACCGGCGAGCTCAAAGAGCACGCGACCCGGCTTGACGTTTGCGATCCACCACTCGGGTGAACCCTTACCCGAACCCATGCGGGTTTCGGCAGGCTTCTTCGTCAGCGGGCGGTCAGGGTAGATGTTGATCCACACCTTGCCACCACGCTTGATGTGACGAGTCATGGCAATACGCGCAGATTCAATCTGGCGGTTAGTTACGTAGGCAGACGTGAGGGCCTGAATGCCGTACTCACCAAACGTGACCTTGGTGCCACCGGTAGCGTGCCCACTCCGACCGGGGTGGTGCTGCTTGCGGTGCTTTACGCGACGGGGAATCAACATGGTTAGGCCTCTACTCCTGCTGCTGCGGCCGGTGCGCCTTCGGCACGAGGGCCACGGCGTCCGGCGGCACCGCGCTC
Source organism: Aurantimicrobium sp. (assembly GCA_021741765.1). Classification (GTDB taxonomy): domain Bacteria; phylum Actinomycetota; class Actinomycetes; order Actinomycetales; family Microbacteriaceae; genus UBA963. Next base: position 2,141 of record JAIOXH010000045.1, read on the forward strand.
GGGACGGACCGACTTCTGGTTGGCCTGTTCGCGCGCGAGTTCTTTGTTGGTGATTTCACCCTTGTAGATCCAGACCTTCACGCCGATTCGGCCGAAGGTGGTCTTGGCTTCGTAGAAGCCATAGTCGATGTTCGCGCGCAGCGTGTGCAGGGGCACACGTCCCTCGCGGTAGAACTCCGAACGGCTCATCTCGGCGCCACCCAGACGACCCGACACCTGGATGCGAACACCCTTGGCGCCGGCGCGCTGTGCGCCCTGCAGACCCTTGCGCATCGCGCGGCGGAAAGCCACACGAGCAGAGAGCTGCTCAGCGATGCCCTGGGCAACAAGCTGTGCATCCATTTCGGGGTTCTTAACCTCGAGGATGTTGAGCTGAATCTGCTTGCCCGAAAGCTTCTCGAGGTCGGCGCGAATACGCTCGGCCTCGGCGCCACGACGACCGATCACAATGCCCGGGCGGGCGGTGTGAATGTCGACGCGAACGCGGTCACGGGTGCGCTCAATCTCGATGCGCGACACGCCTGCGCGGTCGAGCGTCTCGGAGAGCATCTTACGGATCTTCACGTCTTCGGCAACGAAGTCAGAGTAACGCTGACCCTTCTTGGTGCTGTCGGAGAACCAACGCGACACGTGGTCGGTGGTGATTCCGAGGCGGAAGCCGTACGGGTTTACTTTCTGGCCCATTACTTGGCCTCCTTCTTCGACGCGCTTGCGGCGGCAGCCGGCTTATCCTCGGGCGTGGCGAGCACGACCGTGATGTGGCTGGTGCGCTTGAGGATCTTGAAGGCGCGACCCTGAGCACGCGGCTGGAACCGCTTGAGGGTGGTGCCTTCGTCAACAAACGCGCGGGCAACGAACAGGTCCTGCTCGTCGAGGTACTGGTTTGACGCGTCAGCCTTCACGCGGGCGTTGGCCATGGCAGATGCCACGAGCTTGTACACCGGCTCGCTCGCACCCTGAGGGGCGAACTTGAGGATAGCGAGCGCCTCAGTGGCCTGCTTGCCGCGGATCAGATCCACGACACGACGTGCCTTCTGCGCGGTCACGCGAATGTGACGCACGCGGGCGACAGATTCAACCATGATGATTTCTCCTTCACGTCACCGCGGGTTAGCGGCGACGGCCCTTCTTGTCGTCTTTTACGTGGCCACGGAAGGTGCGCGTGGGTGCGAACTCGCCCAGCTTGTGACCCACCATGGTTTCGGTAACGAAAACGGGGATGTGCTTGCGCCCGTCGTGCACGGCGATCGTGTGACCGAGCATGGCGGGAACAATCATCGAGCGGCGCGACCAGGTCTTGATCACGTTCTTGGTCTTGGCCTCGTTCTGTGCAACAACCTTTTTGAGCAGGTGGTCGTCGACGAAGGGGCCCTTCTTGAGACTGCGTGGCATCTTCTAAACTCCTACTTGCGCTTCTTGCCGACGGTACGGCGGCGAACGATGAGCTTGTCGCTTTCTTTGTTCTTGCGACGCGTGCGACCCTCGGACTGTCCCCAGGGGCTAACGGGGTGGCGACCACCAGAGGTCTTACCCTCACCACCACCGTGCGGGTGGTCGACGGGGTTCATGGCCACACCACGCACTGTCGGGCGAACGCCCTTCCAGCGCATGCGGCCGGCCTTGCCCCAGTTGATGTTCGACTGCTCGGCGTTACCCACCTCGCCAATGGTCGCGCGGCAGCGCGCATCGACGTTGCGAATCTCGCCCGAGGGCAGACGCAGCTGAGCGTAGGGGCCATCCTTGGCAACCAGACGAACTGAGGCACCGGCGGAGCGAGCCAGCTTGGCGCCCCCGCCCGGCTTGAGCTCGATGGCGTGCACAACGGTACCCGTGGGGATGTTGCGCAGCGGCAGGTTGTTGCCGGGCTTGATGTCGGCACCGGCGCCCGACTCGATAACGTCGCCCTGGTTGAGCTTGTTGGGAGCCAAGATGTAGCGCTTGGTGCCATCAACGAAGTGCAGCAGTGCGATGCGCGCCGTGCGGTTGGGGTCGTACTCGATGTGAGCAACCTTGGCCAGCACGCCGTCTTTATCGTTACGACGGAAGTCGATCAGACGGTACTGGCGCTTGTGGCCGCCACCGATGTGACGCGTGGTGATGCGACCCTGGTTGTTGCGGCCACCGGTCTTCGACAGGGGGCGCAGCAGCGACTTCTCTGGCGTCGAGCGCGTGATCTCGGCGAAGTCTGCAACCGAAGAACCGCGACGACCCGGAGTCGTGGGCTTGTATTTACGAATAGCCATGATGTGTCCTTACCGGTCCCTTAGCCGACTGCCGTGAAGAAGTCGATCGAGCCCGACTTGAGCGTGACGATGGCGCGCTTGGTGTTCTTGCGCTTGCCCTCACCGAACTTGGTCCGGCGCGTCTTGCCCTGGCGGTTGAGCGTGTTGATGGAAGCAACCTTCACGTTGAAGATCTTCTCGATAGCGAGCTTGATCTCGGTCTTGTTCGAACGGGGGTCCACGACGAACGTGTACTTACCCGAGTCGATCAAGGAGTAGCTCTTCTCCGATACGACCGGCGCGATGATGATGTCGCGAGGGTTCTTGTCTGCCGCGGTCATGCCGAGACCTCCTGCTTCTTCTTGCTGTCCACGAACGCAGTCAATGCACTCGTGGTGAAGATGATGTCGTCGCTGACCAGAACGTCGTAGGCGTTCAGCTGGTCGGCGAACAGTGCGTGCACGTGAGGAATGTTGCGAACACTCTTGATCGCGGTCTCTTCGCCACGCGCGCACACGGCCAGAACGTTGCGGCCCGGAACAACCGAGCGAATCAACGTCACGGCTGCAGACGTAGAGGGTGCCTCAGCTGCGAACGCCGTTACCGCGTGAATGCGGCTGCCGCGGGCGCGGTCTGAGAGGGCACCGAGTAGGGCCGCGGCGATCATCTTCTTGGGCGTGCGCTGCGCGTAGCTGCGCGGCGTGGGCCCGTGAACGATTCCACCACCGGTCATCTGAGGAGCACGGATCGAGCCCTGACGAGCGCGACCGGTTCCCTTCTGCTTGAACGGCTTGCGACCGGCACCCGAAACTTCGCCTCGGGTCTTGGTCTTGTGCGTACCCTGGCGAGCAGCGGCCAGCTGGGCCACGACTACCTGGTGCAGGAGCGACACGTTTGCTTCTACGTCGAACAGGTCGCCGGGGAGCTCAGCTGAGCCCGACTTCTTGCCGGCGAGGTCGAACACGTCGATGGTTGCGTTAGCCATGAGCTAGGCCCCCTTCACAGCGTTGCGAACAAACACGAGGCGACCAGCAGCGCCGGGAACAGCGCCCTTGATCAGGATCAGGTTCTTGTCGGGGTCGACGGCGTGCACCTTGAGGTTGAGCACCGTCACGCGGTCACCACCCATACGACCGGCCATGCGCATTCCCTTGAACACGCGGCTGGGCGTGGAGGATGCACCGATCGAACCGGGCTTGCGGTGGTTGCGGTGCGAACCGTGCGAAGCGGAAACACCCTTGAAGTTGTGGCGCTTCATTACACCGGCGAAACCCTTACCCTTACTGGTTCCTACAACGTCGACCTTTTGGCCGGCTTCGAAGGTGGCATCAACGGTGAGTTCCTGACCTACCTCGTAGGAGGCGGCATCTGCGGTGCGCACCTCGGTGAGGTGACGGCGCGGGGTAACGCCCGCCTTGGCGAAGTGGCCCGAAGCGGGCTTGTTCACCTTGCGGGGGTCGATGGCGCCGGCAGCGATCTGGATAGCCACGTAGCCGTCCTTCTCCTGCGTGCGCAATTGGGTCACCACGTTGGGGGTGACTTCGATGACGGTGACGGGTACGAGCTTGTTGTTCTCGTCCCACACCTGGGTCATGCCAAGCTTTTTGCCGAGCAGACCCTTAACGGTCTTATTCTGCGTAGACATGGTGATCCCTAGAGCTTGATCTCGATGTTGACATCGGCCGGAAGGTCAAGGCGCATGAGCGAGTCGACTGCCTTCGGCGTGGGATCGATGATGTCGATCAAACGCTTGTGGGTGCGCATCTCAAAGTGCTCGCGGCTGTCCTTGTACTTGTGAGGCGAACGGATCACACAGATCACATTCTTCTCGGTGGGAAGAGGCACGGGACCAATCACCGAAGCACCCGCACGGGTGACGGTGTCGACGATCTTGCGTGCCGAGGAGTCGATGACCTCGTGGTCATACGACTTAAGTCGAATGCGGATCTTTTGTCCCGCCATGTCTGACTCTTCTCTCTTAGATAATTCGGCGTCGTACGGTCTTCCGAGCCGCATTGGACGCTGTGCTTCGCACTTTCGTGAATCGCACCACTGTTCGTTTGTCAATGCCGTCATCTCGTGCACGCGAGCGCGCATGCCAATCTGGGCTAGCCCAGCTCGGCGACGAGGTGTTGGCGGTGTTGTGCTGCCTGCGGCCTAACGAAATGCGAGCTCTTGCCCGACGTTATGCACTACACGGCAGTGTCCGCACCGAAGCGCAGAAATTGCAACCTTCCGAGTCTCCCACAGAAGTCAAGCATTTTGCAACCCGGGCGTGTCGCAGCCTCACGCCGTCGGTTGAGCCTGACGAAACCACGCTGTGGACTATTCGCCTCCGGCTCCTTGATGCCCGAAAAACCGACAGGGAAAGATAGGTTTGTCGAGGGGTATTCCCACGGTAACCGAAAGGCAAGAGGTCGTGTCGAAGAGTCGAAAGCTGATCAGTTGGCTTGCCGCTTACGGTTTTATCATCGTCATGGTGATTCTTGTGATCACCGTCGCCGGAGCTGTGATTGGCTCGTGGCCCAGGGCTCACCTCACCGTTGAGGCGGGCACTAAAGGCGGACTTTTCGACGCGATGGCCGAGAGTTTACGCACGGATCTGGAGCCCTACGGCGTCACCGTCGACATCGTAAATCGCGCCGATTCGAAGAACATCATCGAAGACATCGTCAACCCGTCGAGCCCTGTCGACGGTGGGTTTGTCGCTTCAGAGATACCCGCACAGTTGGCTCCCCTCGTGCGACAAGCGGGCACAATCATGTACTCGCCCGTCTACATTGTTGCGGGAACGGATTCCGGCATCGACTCGATCCAAGACTTGGCCGGTCGCACCATCAGTCTCTACCCGAAGGACAGTGCTGCGTGGAGTGTGTGCGAATACATTTTGAAGAGCTACGGCGTGAATCTGACGGATGCGACGTCGAGCTATGGAAACGGACTGAAAGTCATCGAGAACACGGCCACAGGCGTGACAGACGCAGGATGCCTCATCGATGTTCCGGCGGGCTCATCCATCAACTACGCAGGCGACAGTCTGAAGATGCTTGCCCAACCGGGTCTTCGGTTTCTCGAGATCCGAGAAGCCCAGGCGATCGAGGCAAACGAGGACTTTCTTGTGGCATCGCAAATCGAGGCCGGCACGTTTGAGTTGTTTCCCAACGTGACACCGTCCGAGACCATTGAGACGAATGCCGCGCTCGTCACATTCGTTGCGAAGGAAAATTTGCCGCGGGAGCTCGTGACGCTCATTGCCCAGAGTTTCCGGGTGCAGTACGGCAACGGCACGGCAGTGAGCGCCGCCGGGGAGCTCCCCTCGACGCAGTTGTCGTCGGTTGCCGCTTTCGATGGAGCCCAGGACATCTTCGAAGACGGTCTGCCGTGGTTGTATCGCAACGCGCCATTTCCGCTCGCCGCGTTTCTCGACAAGTTCCTATCGAGTTACGGCCTTTTTCTCACAACCCTCTTCCTGGTGCTCGCCATACTCGACAACATTGGTTTCTCAAAGCCCTGGCACCTCGTGAGGCGCTCACGTCAGCCGCGCATGCGCCTCGTCGCCATGGGTATTGCCGAGCGGTTGCAAAAGAACGGAACGCTTTCGCGGAGCGACCAGCGCAAGCTTGCCGGCGTCGAACGCTGGATCAAGAGCCAGAACCAAGGTCTCGATGAAGTGCAGGATCTCGTGAAACAGGTTTCGAGGAAATCAACGTCTTCATCGCCGCCAAAATCCGGCGCTTAGGCGCTACTGCACCTTGCCGGTGAGGGAAGCCACTCGCCTCAGAACGCCGGGCGTGAGCGCAAACCATGCGGCGGCCAAGACGGCCAACGACGCCACGAAGATGATGGTGCCCAGCCAACTCATGCCGTCATTGGCGGCATACATCACGTTCAGGTTGCGCACCGCACCCGTGAACAGAACTAGGTCGACGTGCACCACGATGAACGCGAGGAAGAGGAAGAGAACAACGTTGTGCACCCAACGAACGGGCTTCTCGGGAACCCAGCGATTGAGGTGCGGCGCATCGAGCGGCCAGGCGCGAGAAAGTCGCAGCCCGCTGAGGATTGCCAACGGAGCCAGCAAAAATGTCACACCGAAGTACGCCAAAACTTGGAGGGCGTTGTAACTCACCCACGGGTTCTCAACGGGCCACGTAAACGTGAGGTACTGCATGAGCGCCGAAAGCGCGTGCGGGAAAACCTCCCAGCTGGTGGGCACAGTGCGCACCCACTGACCGGTGGCAAAGAGGAGCACCAAGTAAACCGCTCCATTGAGCACCCACAGGATGTCGACCGTGTTGTGCAACCACACGTTGATGCCGACGCGCCGCGGTGCCTGACCGAAAAGCTTGCGCCGCGGAGTCCAAAACGCCGGCGGGCGCTTCTTTGAACGAATCGACAGGCCCGTTCGAATGATCAGCATGAGAAACAGAATGTTGAGGAAGTGCGTGACGTTCAACCACACGGGAATGCCCACGGGCGCGCCGGCCGCCGGCGCGAGAACTCCCGGATACCGCGCCATGAACTCCTGAACACTCGGCTGTGCTCGCAACACAAACGCAATGACGCACAACAGAGCCGCTGCAACAACGACGGAGACTGCGCCAACAAGCGCGCGTCTCCAGGATGAACTCACGTGTTCGAACTTATCGAATGATTGCCAAGACCTCGGTCAGTTGGCGCGGTTCCGCGTGCAGAAGGGCCTCGGTCGAGCACGGACAATGGCGCGAAGTGAGGTCAATCGGAGTTGCGAGTTTTGAGGCGTGGCGCAGGCGGCACGCCTCAATGTTTGAGCGGGGAGATTGACCTCACGAAGGTCAGCCATTGTCGCCGTTATTCGCCGATGTAGCTCATCACGTGCTTGACGCGCGTGTAGTCCTCGAAGCCGTACTGCGAGAGATCCTTGCCGTAGCCGGAGTGCTTGAACCCACCGTGCGGCATCTCGGCCACGATCGGAATGTGTGTGTTGATCCACACGGCGCCGAAGTCGAGGGCTTTCGACAGGCGCATGCACGTGCCGTGGTTGGCTGACCACACTGAGGCCGAGAGTCCGTAGTCGACATCGTTGGCCATCTGAATGGCCTGTGCCTCGGTGTCGAACACCTGAACGGTAATAACCGGTCCGAAGATCTCGTTCTGGATGGCTTCGTCGTCTTGTTTGAGCCCGGAGATCACGGTGGGCTTCATAAAGTAGCCCTTGTCGCCGAAGCGCTCGCCACCGGTATTGAGCTTCGCGTGCTTGGGCAGACGCTCAATGAATCCGGCTACCTTGTCGAACTGATCTTGCGACGAGAGGGGGCCATAGAGGGCCTCATCGTCGCCGGTCTTGACGGTGGCGGCGTACTCGGCGAGCGCGGCCACGAACTTGTCGTGGATACCCTTTTGTACGAGCACGCGAGTGGCTGCGGTGCAGTCTTGTCCGGCGTTGTAGAAGCCCGCAATCGCGATTCCCTCTACGGCGGCGTCGAGGCCCGCATCGTCAAAAACAATGACGGGCGCCTTGCCACCGAGCTCAAGGTGCACCTTCTTGAGGTCATGGGCAGCCGCTTCGGCAACCTGCATGCCGGCGCGCACCGAACCGGTGATTGACACCATGCCGGGCGTGCGGTCGGCGATGAGTGCGCGACCCGAGTCGCGACCGCCGGGTACCACGTTGAACACACCGGCGGGAACGAACTCCGAGATGACCTTGGCCATCCACACGGTCGACGCGGGCGTGACCTCAGAGGGCTTCAGCACGACGGTGTTGCCGGCAGCCAGCGCCGGGGCGAACTTCCACACAGCCATCATGAACGGGTAGTTCCAGGGGGTGACCTGACCAATAACGCCAATGGGTTCGCGACGAATCGACGATGTGTGGTCTTTCATGTACTCAGCGGTGGCACGACCTTCGAGGTTGCGTGCGGCACCGGCGAAGAAGCGGATCTGATCCGCGGCGGCACCCACCTCGTCTTCAAGGAAGCGGTCGCGGGGCTTGCCCGTGTCTTTGCACTCGATGTCGGCCAGTTCCTCGGCCCGTGCCTCGAAGGCATCCGCAATCTTGAGCAGCGCCATCTGGCGTTCGCTGGGCGTGGTCTCTTTCCACTCCGCAAAGGCAGCCTTGGCTGCCGCGTAGGCGTTGGCCACATCCTTCTCCGTGGAATCCGGGATGGTGGCGTAGACCTCTCCGGTGGAAGGGTCAATCACGTTGAGGGTCGTCTTCGACTCGGACTCAACTGACTTACCGCCGACAAAATTCTTCAATGCTGTAACCGACATGGATACCTCCTGACGTTGAGCCTAGACAAAAATCGGCGCGAATAGGATGAGGCATGTGA
>JAIOXH010000046.1 GCA_021741765.1 Aurantimicrobium sp.
ATGGCCGCGTTCAACGCTGTTTGCCCGCCCAGGGTGGGCAAGACGGCATCCGGGCGCTCCTTGGCGATGATGGCCTCGATCGCCTCAGTCGTGGTGGGTTCAATGTACGTGGCGTCAGCGAAGTCGGGATCGGTCATAATCGTGGCGGGATTGGAGTTGACCAGAATCACCCGAATTCCCTCAGCTCGCAAGACACGGCAGGCCTGGGTGCCCGAGTAATCGAACTCACACGCCTGACCGATGACGATGGGGCCGGACCCAATAACGAGGACCGATGAAATGTCGCTGCGGCGTGGCATTAGTTGTTAACTCCCTTGCGCGACGCGAGAACCATGTCACGAAATTGATCGAAAAGGTACATGGAATCGTGCGGTCCCGAGGCAGCCTCGGGATGGTACTGCACCGAGAATGCGTCGATATCAAGACATCGAAGTCCCTCCACAACCTCGTCGTTCAGGCTGTAGTGACTGACCTCCACGCGACCAAAACCCTCGGGTGAATCGATGATGGCGTCAATGGGGAAGTCAACGGCGAAGCCGTGATTCTGGCTCGTGATTTCCACGCGCCCAGATCGTTTGTCGAGCACCGGCTGGTTGATGCCCCGATGCCCAAAGGGCAACTTGTAGGTGCCAAATCCGAGTGCGCGACCGAGTAACTGGTTGCCAAAGCAGATGCCAAAAAAGGGCATGCCGGAACGCAGCAGCTGACGCAGCAACTCCACGTGACCGTCACTCGCAGCAGGGTCACCGGGGCCGTTCGAGAAGAACAGGGCGTCGACACCGAGAGCGAGCACCTCATCCGCGGTAATCGACTGTGGCAGAACGTGCGCATCAAATCCGCGCTGGGCGATGTAGGCCACGGTCGATTTCTTTACGCCGAGATCGAGAATGGCCACCGAACCGATGCGGTCGATGCTGGCGGGAACGAGGTACGCCTCCTGAGTCGACACGCGATCGGAGAGGTTCTGGCCCGCCATATCAGGAACGCTCATAACCCGAGTCAGCTGCTCCTTAGCTGTGATGGCGTAGTCCGGTCCGGAAAAGATTCCCGAGCGCATGGCGCCCTTGTCGCGGATGTGACGCGTGACTGCTCGGGTGTCGAGTGAGGAAATGCCGACAATGTTGTCGGCCACGAGGTCGTCGGTAAGCGAACGTTCTGACCGGAAATTCGAGACAATTCTCGAAGGATCACGGACGACGAAGCCAGATACCCAGATGCGCTTCGATTCCATGTCGGCATCGTTCATTCCCGTGTTGCCGATGTGGGGTGCCGTCATCATGACAATCTGACCGGCGTACGAGGGGTCGGTCAGAGTCTCTTGATATCCCGTCATCCCCGTAGCAAAGACGAGCTCGCCGAACACTGTGCCTCGAGCACCGAAGGCAAATCCCTCATAGCGAGAACCGTCTTCGAGAACGAGTACGGCAGGGTCAAATGCTGATGTCACGAGGTTTCCTTTGTGGCTGTGCTGATGAGATGTGCGTACGTTTCAAAAAAGGAGTCGCGATCAGTGGACGACATTCTGAAGAAACTACTGACCGCCCGCATTCCGACTTCCGCGGGGAGTTGCCAGTCAATAACGGTGAGCCCGCCACGCTCAACGACCTTGTCGATGGTGAGGTGTGACGTGGTCAGACCGTTGATCCGATTCAGGGGAATCATCGTTGGACGCTCGCCCCGGAGGTCAAAAACGACACCTGTCTCTCCGAGCACGAGTGTGGCCTGTGCGCGAAAAGCGAGTCCCGGTGCGGCGATGCGCTCGAGCACATTAGCGCGCTCAGACGTCGCTACGTAAAGACCGCGCCATGAGCCGATGACCTGTCCGATCTCGACGTCGGTGCGCAGTCCGGGTGGGAGGCTCGATGCGTCACGCCGGACGCGGCGCTGCCAGCCGATCCACATGAGAACGAACACAATGGCGACCAAGAGCACGGCAAGTCCGGCACCCCATAACCTATCCATTCGTGACACCGCCGCTCGCGGCGCTGTTCGCCCGTGTCGCGGCTGCGTGCGCGGCGACCGTTTCGGCAGGCACGAGCGTGCCGGCATCCACGGTCAAATAGCCGTCAAAGGCCGTGTACACAACGCGCCCGGGAAGTTCGCGACCGAGGTAGGGAGAATTCTGCGACCGGCTGGCCAAGTGTTCGGCCGAGAAGACGTGGCGGTCGGCAGGATCAACGAGGGTCAGGCGCGCTGGTGCGCCAACCACCAGTCCGCTCCACTCCACGCGACCGATCTGCGATGGGGCGCGACTCATGACCCGCTCCACGTCGCTCCAGCTCAGTTCACCGGATTCGACCATCGTGAGTAGAACAATCGACAGCGCCGACTCAAGACCAACCATTCCAAAGGCGGCCACGTCCCATTCGCACTCCTTGGCCTCGGCGGGATGAGGCGCGTGGTCGGTCGCCACGATGTCGATGGTGCCGTCGGCAAGTCCTTGGCGCACGGCCATGACATCTTCGCTCGAACGAAGGGGTGGGTTCACTTTGAATCGTGCGTCATACGACTCTGCCAGATCTTCGGTCAGCAAGAGGTGGTGCGGAGTGACCTCCGCCGTCACACGAATTCCTCGGGCTTTCGCCCAACGGATCACGTCAACCGACCCCGCGGTAGAGAGGTGGCACACGTGAAGAGCAGCGCCGACACTTTCGGCAATAAGAACGTCTCGAGCGATGATGGTCTCTTCGGCAATGGCCGGCCACCCCGCGAGGCCCAGGCGCGATGCCACCTCGCCCTCGTTCATCTGGGCGCCCTCCGTGAGCCGCGGTTCCTGGGCGTGCTGAGCAATAACGCCGTCAAAAGAGGACACGTATTCGAGTGCTCGGCGCATCACCAGCGGGTCGTGGACGCACTTGCCATCATCGCTGAACACGCGTACGCGAGCCCGGGAGTCAGCCATGCCTTTCAGGTCTGCCAGCGCGGTTCCGGCCAAACCGGCGGTGACGGCCCCAATGGGTTGCACCTGAACGTATCCGGCCTCACGGCCGCGCGCGAGTTCGAGCTCGACAACGCTCGGGTTGTCGGCCACGGGCATCGTATTGGGCATGGGAAAAACTGTCGTGAATCCACCCACTGCTGCTGCTTGCGAACCGGTGAGGACGGTTTCACTCTGCTCAAAGCCCGGCTCTCGCAGGTGCGTGTGCAGGTCGACAAGTCCGGGGAGCATCTGTAAACCTGCAGCATCTACGCTCCGCGCGTCCTTGCTCGTCACCGACCCCATCTCGACGATCAGGCCATCACGTACAAGCACATCAGTCTGCTCTCCACTGGGTAGCGTTGCCTGACGAAAGAGCAAGGGTTCACTCATGGGACACCTCCGAGGTTCCGGTCAAAATTGAGTACAGAACAGCCATACGCACAAAGACGCCGTTGGCTACCTGCTGGAGAATCACCGACTGGGATGAATCCGCGGCAGCCGAACAAATCTCTAGCCCTCGGTTCATTGGACCGGGATGCATGATGAGCGTGCTGGGAGCCAGCCTCGCAAAGCGCTCCTCCGTGAGGCCCCAGCCCTGCGCATACTCGTGGGCATTCGGAAAGAACGCCTCGCGCATCCGCTCGGATTGCACGCGCAGCATCATCACGGCGTCGACAGGTTCACTCAAGGCGGCATCGAGGTCGTACGAGACGGTGATGGGCCACCGCTCGGCGCCTGAGGGAATGAGCGTTGCTGGTGCTACCACGGTCACCCGGGCGCCGAGATGTTCGAGGAGCCATATGTTCGAACGAGCAACGCGCGAGTGAAACACATCGCCCACGATGACCACACGAGCACCGTCGAGGCCGCGGCCGCGGGAATCATCCCCGCTAACTTCTTTTCGCAACGTGAAGGCGTCGAGCAGGGCCTGCGTCGGATGCTCGTGAGTGCCATCACCGGCGTTCACCACGGGCACGTCGATCCAGTCGCGCTCGGCCAACAACTGGGGGGCACCCGACGAGGGGTGCCGGATGACGACTCCATCAACGCCCAACTCCCGGAGCGTGAGGATGGTGTCCTTAAGACTTTCGCCCTTCGACACCGATGAGCCCCTGGCCGAAAAATTGATCACATCGGCCGACAGGCGCTTTTGAGCTACCTCGAATGAAATGCGCGTGCGCGTGGAGTCTTCGTAAAACAGGTTCACAATGGTTTTGCCGCGCAGGGCCGGAAGCTTCTTGTTCTCCCTCGCTCCCAGAGCGGCCATGTCCTCGGCGGTGTCGAGAAGTGCGATAGCGCTCGTGCGCGAGAGATCCCGAGTAGACAGGAGGTGGCGGATCACGAGCTACCTCCCCGATCGATATCTACGGCGTCGACGTCGTCTGTCTCGACAAAACACACGTTGATGCGCTCGCCCGGCGAGGAGGGGAGATTCTTGCCCACGTAGTCAGCGCGAATGGGAAGTTCGCGATGCCCGCGATCGATCAAGACGGCGAGGCGCACGATGTCGGGGCGACCGAGGTCGGTCAGGGCATCGAGCGCCGCGCGCACCGTGCGCCCCGAGTAGAGCACGTCGTCGACCAGCACGACGGTTGCCTGATCGATGTCGACGGGCACGGTCGTGGGAGCGGGCTCGCGCATCGGGTTGTCGTGCAGGTCATCGCGGTACATCGTGACGTCCAGCGAGCCCAGGGGAACGGTCGCTCCGTCAATCTCAAAAATAGCCGCGGCAATGCGCGCGGCTAGTGTCACGCCACGCGTGGGAATGCCGAGAAGCACGAGGTTGTCGCTGCCACGATTAGATTCAAGAATCTCGTGAGCGATGCGCGTTACAGCGCGTGCCACGTCAGCCGACTGCATAACGGTATTCGCAGTCATCCTGACCTCCTTCCCCGCCTCTCTGGACGGCTTTAAAGGATGTCTAATTACCTTGACTGTATCAGGTCATCGATTCGCAATGGTACTCAACAGGCCGTTGACGAACCCGGAGGACTCTTCGGTGCTCAGTTCGCCGGCCAGAGACACCGCTTCGGAAGTCGCAACTCCTGCGGGAATCTCTGGGTTGAAGAGAATCTCCCAGGCGGCACAACGCAAGATTGCCCGGTCAACGGCGGGCATGCGTTCTAGGGTCCATCCGCGCGAATTTCTTGAAATGGCTTCGTCTATGTCGTCAAGGTTCTCAACCACACCGTCCACAATGTCGCGTGCGTAGAGCCACGACGACTCTCGATCGGGCTCAGATGCCGCGCGCAGTGCCTCGGCGGCAACAATCTCACTTACCGGCACACCGCGCACGTCGGCGGCGAAAAGCATATCCACCGCACGTTTGCGGGCCTTAGTGCGGGCACTCACGATCTAGTCGTTGACGCGACCGAGGTAGTCACCCGTGCGGGTATCGACCTTCACCTTGGTACCGGTCTCGAGAAACAGCGGCACCTGAATTTCGTAGCCCGTCTCGACGGTTGCGGGCTTTGTGCCTCCGGTTGAGCGGTCACCCTGGAGGCCCGGCTCGGTGTAGGTGATTTCAAGAATGACACTCGTGGGCAATTCAATGTACAGCGGCGAGCCCTCGTGAATTGCCAGCTGCACGTCTTGGTTCTCCAGCATGAAGTTTGCCGCGTCTCCAACGGTCACGGCCGGAACGCTCATCTGCTCGTAGGTGTTCTTGTCCATAAAGATAAACTCGCTGCCATCGTTGTACAGATACTGAAAGTCGCGACGGTCTACGTTGGCGGTCTCAATCTTGGTGCCCGCGTTGTAGGTCTTGTCCACCACCTTGCCCGAGACCACGTTCTTCATCTTGGTGCGCACAAAAGCACCACCCTTGCCTGGCTTGACGTGCTGAAACTCGATAACCGACCACAGCTGACCATCGATATTGATGACGATGCCGTTCTTGATATCAGCGGTACTTGCCATGGTCAGTCTTCTTTCCGTCGGAACGTCAGGTTAATTGTCGAGCGTGATCAGGTAGCGAAGTGCCAACCGGTAGGACTCGAAACCGAATCCGGCAATAACACCCGTGGCAACAGGAGAAATCACCGAATCGCGACGAAATTCTTCTCGTGCGTGTGGGTTGGAGATGTGCACCTCAATCACGGGAATACCGGCTCCCGAGAGCATGGCGACAGCGTCGCGCAGAGCGTAGCTGTAGTGCGTGAAGGCGGCCGGGTTGATGATCACCGGCGTCTTGGCATCGGTTGCCTCGTGCAACCACCCCATGAGCTCCGGTTCAGAGTCCGACTGACGAACATCAATATGCCAATCAGGAGCATCAGCCGTGAGCAAATTCGTCAGGTCTGCGAGCGACGCCGTTCCATAGATTTCGGGCTCACGCGTACCCAGACGCCCCAGGTTAGGACCGTTGAGCACCAGAACGCGTTTCATGATGACCAGACTACCGGCGACTAACCGGCGATCTCCTGATACGCCGCGAACAGCAGGCTCGTGTCTGGAACTTCAAGCGTCTTGGGGCGCCCCAGCGATTCGAGCACGACAAACCTCAACAGCGAGCCGCGAGCCTTCTTGTCGCGTCGCATCGTGGCCAGCAGAGTGTCCCAGCGGCCGGCGGAGTAGGTAATCGGCAGTCCCAAGAGTTCGAGAACCTTTCGGTGCCGATCTACCGTGGCGTCGTCGAGATTGCTCGTGAGTCGAGAGAGCTCCGCAGCAAATACCATGCCAATGCTGATCGCCGCGCCGTGACGCCACTGGTAGCGCTCGGCATGTTCAATCGCGTGTCCCAGCGTGTGTCCGTAGTTGAGAATCTCGCGCAGAGAGGCCTCACGAAAATCCTCCGAGACCACTCGAGCCTTGATCCCCACGGACTTCTCAACCAACAGACGGAAGACCTCCGACGTCGGGTCGGTGGCAACGGCCACATCCGCTTCGATGAGATCAAGAATTTCGGGGTCGGCGATGAAGCCATACTTCACGACCTCGGCCATTCCGGCGAGGAGTTCGTTGCGCGGCAGCGATTCAACGAGCGCAACATCGCAGATGACGGCTGCCGGAGCGTAGAAAGCTCCCACGAGATTCTTACCTTCGGCCGTATTGATGCCCGTCTTCCCGCCTACCGAGGCATCTACCATGCCCAACACGGTCGTGGGGATGCTGATGAAACGAACACCGCGCAACCACGTTGCGGCAACGAACCCGGCAAGGTCGGTCACTGCTCCCCCACCCAACCCGATAATGACGTCGGTACGCGTGAAGTCCGACTGACCCAAAACCTGCCAGCAGAACGCAGCCACTTCTACACGCTTGGCCGCCTCCGCATCCGGCACTTCTGCGAGAAGCACGGTGAACTCGTCGGAGAGGGCATCGCGCAACTCGGCAGCCACAAGCTCCAGTGCCGGCTGGTGCACAATCAGTACCTTCTTGACCCCAGCGAGGGCATCGGTCAGCACATCTGTTCCCAGGAGAAGATCACGACCGACGGTGACGTTGTAGTCACCCCCGGCAGTGACGGGAATGGTTGCCACGCTAGACATTGAGAGCCTTCCATTCCCGAGGATAACCCGCGCGAACCCACTGGGCAATGTTCGCGGCCATGTCATCGAGACGGCCCGACGAGGTGTCAATCGTTATTGAGGCCAGGCGCTCATAAATCGGTCGACGCTCGGCAAAAATCTCTTTCCATCGCTCAAGACTGTTTCCTGCCAAAAGGGGGCGTTTGTCATTGCTAATGCGCCACGCGACCGCCTCCGGCGTGACCGTGAGGTAGACCACGGGCAGTCGCTCCAAGTCGTGCTGCGTGTCGAGATCAAGCACTGCTCCGCCACCTAGGCTCACAATGGCTGGGTCACTGAGGGCACGCACCACGTGCTCGCGCTCAATGGCGCGGAATGTTTTTTCACCCTGGTCGGCAAAGATATCTGAAATCGAACCGAACTCGGCAACGATTGTCTTGTCCGTGTCAACATTGTCAACCCCGAGCTCGTTCGCCACACGCCGCCCAATCTTGGACTTGCCCGAGGCCATGGGGCCAATCAGCACGGCCAGCGCGCGGGGCATGCTCACTCAGCGTCGCCCTGCGTGACGAGAGACGCCGGGATATGTGCGAGGTATGACTCAAGATTGCGCTTCGTTTCGGACAGCGAGTCACCACCAAACTTATCGAGCACGGCATTGGCGATGACCAGCATGACCATTGCTTCGGCAACAACCCCGGCCGCAGGTACAGCGCAGACATCAGAGCGCTGGTGGTGCGCGGGCGCCGCATCGCCCGTGGTGACATCAACCGTTTTCAGTGCGTGCGGCACTGTGGCAATGGGCTTCATTCCAGCGCGAACGCGAAGCACGGTTCCTGTCGACATGCCGCCCTCCGTGCCACCGGCACGATCGGTGGTTCGCGAAATACCTGAGTCCGAAGCAAAGAGTTCGTCGTGTGCCACCGAACCGCGACGACGCGTGGTTTCGAACCCGTCGCCCACCTCAACGCCCTTGATGGCCTGGATACCCATCAGCGCAGCGGCGAGCTGAGAATCGAGGCGCTTGTCCCAGTGCGTGAAAGATCCGAGCCCCGGCGGGAGTCCGTAAGCATTTACTTCGATGACACCGCCGATGGTGTCACCCTCTTTGTGAACAGCCTCCACCTCGGCGAGCATGAGGGCCGCGGTTTCGGCGTGAAAGCAGCGCATTTCGTCTGCGTCAATGACCTCGACGTCGTCCGGGTGAGGCAATGGAGCAGAAAGCGGAACCGCAACCGGCCCAATGGCCACGGTGTGACTGACACAGCGGATGCCGAGTTCGGCAAGAAAACTGCGCGCCACGGCTCCGAGAGCGACGCGCGTGGCCGTTTCACGCGCGCTGGCGCGTTCCAAAACCGGGCGTGATTCATCGAAGTTGTACTTCTGCATGCCCACGAGGTCGGCGTGTCCGGGGCGAGGGCGCGTGAGTTTGGCACCGCGGCCCGACTCCGACATTTCCCCCTCCAGCGGGTAGGGGCTCATGACCTCTTCCCACTTGGGCCATTCGGAGTTTCCGATGCGCAGAGCGATCGGGCCACCCAGCGACACCCCGTGGCGCACTCCTGTGGCAATGCTCAGGTCGTCCTGCTCGAACTTCATGCGCGCGCCACGGCCAAAACCGAGCCGCCGCCTCGCCAAATCGGCCTGAATGGTCTCGCGCAAAACCGGCACGCCCGCCGGCAGCCCTTCAATGACTCCAATCAGTTCGGGACCGTGTGATTCACCCGCCGTCAGCCATCGCAACATGGCTCAATTCTGGCACAGCCTGCTGGCGTGTCTGGCGCAACACAAACGTGACCAGCACGCGACAGTGTGGCGAGAAACTACTTGCCAGCTAGAGAAGCCTCGAAAAAATCGCCCAGTCCTACGGCGGTTGACATGGCCTGGAAGATCTCGCCTTCGTTATCGAGGGCCACGTCTGGCGAACCGGAGAAAAAAATACGCACCTGGATCACGGCCTGACGCACGAGCATGTGCAGTCCACTCACCACATCACCCCCGGCTGCCTGCCACGCGACAGCACGGGTGGTAGGCCACGGCGCGTACGCCACATCGATAAAGGCCCGACTGTCAAGTCCAGAAGTGGGTAAATCGACATCAACACTGCCGGGAAGAGTGCAGATCGTCACTGAGCTTGAGGAGGTGGCGCCAAAAGAGGAGAGATCGTGGACGGTAGCCAGCACTCCCGAAGCCTGAGCCGCCACAATCGCGTTGGACGCTCGGTTCGTGTCACGAACGAAAATGTCTACACTCTCAACACCGGCCTTCGCCGCAGCAGCGATGGCTGACACTGCTGTCGCTCCCCCACCGAGAATGGCGATGCCTGCCGGAACAGTTGCAGTTTCAACGCCGTGGGCGGTCATCTCGCGAGACGCGTCGAGAATAACGCTGGCGAGGGCGGCCACGTCAGTGTTGTAACCGAACTTCTGGTTCGTCTCGTGGTCGAACACGAGCGTATTGCAGGCCCCCGTCAGAGCCGTATCGGCATCAACGACATCTGCTATTTCGGTCGCCCGGTACTTGAGGGGCATCGTCAACGAGAGGCCTGCCCATGTCTGGTCGCGCGATGCCACGTATTCGTCGAGCAGGTCTTCCGTGACGTCAGCCCGGCCATAGGTCCACTGGAGTCCGAGCACCTCATAAGCGGCGCGATGAAGCGTTGGGGACAGCGAGTGGTCGATGGGATGCCCCAGGACCGCGAGCTGTTTACTCGTCATGCTCCGGGTTTTCCCGCAGCCATTGATCCCAGACCTCTACAGCGGCTAGGTGTTCATCGACGGTTGTGGAGAAAATCGTCTCACCCGTCTCATAGTTCACACACACAAAGTAGAACCACGGCCCCTCAATGGGATTGAGCGCTGCGTTGATAGCCACATCGCCAGGGTTAGAGATAGGGGCATAGAGCGGGCCGGGGTGCACATACGTGTTGTAGGGGTTGTTGGTGTCAGCTCGCTCTTCAACCGTTGTTTCAACGCGCTTAACGCCGGCGCCATACGCCACGGTGGCGTCGGATTCGAGCAGACCCGTGGGCCACATGCCTTCGTCGAGGCGATTCCAGAAAACGCGCGAGACCTTGGGGAAGTCGGACGCAGCGCCCGCTTCCTTTTGAATCAGCGATGCCATGGTGATGATGCGGAATCGGTCCGCCTCAGCTACTCCGGCCTCGTCGAGGGCCTGGAAGCAACGATCAACCATCGTCTGCAAGATGTCGCGCGC
>JAIOXH010000047.1 GCA_021741765.1 Aurantimicrobium sp.
GGCCGGAGCGCGGGCTCGAACTTGCTCGATCCATCGACCGTACCAAACTCTCTGACGTCGCGGCAGTCAACCTGGCGATTGCCATGTCGGGCGCTCGTCTAGATCAGGGCAAGGCAATGCTCGCTCTTGCCGAGCTCGAGATTCCTCAGCTGAAGCCCGACACAGCCTTTGCCTACAGCCCCGGTCTGTTCATGGCTTACGCCGAAGTTCTCGATGAACTCGACCGCTCGCGTGAAGCAGAACAGTGGCGGGCTCGGGCCGACGTTGCCCAGTCGGCGCTCGACGAGGCCTTCGGCACGGCTGAAGAAGCCGAGGAGTTTGAGGTGTACACCGAGTACGACGAGCCCGCAGGCCCTGATTTCTCAACCTTTGTGACCGCCGACGAATTGCCCGACGATTCGCCCGACAAATTGCCTGAAACGCTTGACGCAGATCTCGCCGCAGAGCCCACAGAATCGCTCGCGGAAACGCCTGCAGAAGAGCCCGTAGGGGATGACGAAGCCCCGAAAGTAGCCGAATAGTGGCCATATTCCCAAAACAGAATGTTTCTTCATCCACCCCGCTGAGCGGCGTCGATGCCCTGTTCGCCGATCTTGACGGCGTCGTTTATGCGGGCCGCGGGGCGATTCCGCACGCCGTCGAAAGCCTTAATCTGGTCGCTCAACACCTTCGCGTTGGGTACATCACCAACAACGCCTCGCGCACTGACGAATCTGTCGCCGCGCACCTGCGCGAGCTCGGCCTCGCGTGCACGGCATCCAACATCGTGACCTCTCCGCAGGCGGCCATGGGCATTCTGAGCAGGTTGGCTCCCGCAGGCAGCACCGTCCTCGTCATCGGCGGCGACGGGCTCATCAGCGAGGTTAAGAAGGCAGGCTTCACCATTACCGATTCCGCGAATGACAACCCGGCTGCTGTCATCCAAGGATTCTCTCCCGACATCGGCTGGACCCACCTGGCCGAAGCCTCATTCGCTCTCAATGCGCGCACCGAGGCACACCCCGATGGCATCCCGTGGATTGCCACGAATATGGACTGGACCATTCCGGTGGAGCGCGGCACTGCGCCTGGCAACGGCACGCTCGTGTCTGCTGTGCACTTGGCCGCCGGTCGCATGCCGGTCGTCGCGGGTAAACCGGAGCCGGCGATTTTCGAGGAGGCCCGCACACGCTTTGCCGTGACAAACGCTCTGTACGTGGGCGACCGCCTCGACACCGACATTCTGGGAGCGAATCGCGCGAAGATGCGCTCGGCTCTCGTGCTGACCGGCGTCGACGGTCCCAAGCAGGTTCTCGCCGCCCCCGAGGGTCAGCGTCCGGACATGATTCTGACTGACCTGCGCGACCTCCTCGAGCCGTATCCCGAAACTGTGGTTTCGAAGAAGGGCGCCATCACCGTGGGAACGGCGACGGTTCACGTGGCCCCAAACGACGTGGATATCGTGATTGACCAGGCCGGAACAGGGCTCGATCTGCTGCGCGCCACCTGTCAGTTGATTTGGCGCAGCGGGCGGGCCATTTATGGTTTCACCGTGCCACCTCAGGCCTACACACGCTAAAACCGCACGTGGCGCGCGGGCGCCCGTGTCAGCACGTGGGCTCGGCCAGTACCTCACACAGGTGCCGCTGGCGATAACCTTGAGCTATGAGCAGCGAACAGTCGACGGGTAACGAGCCGGCCCTGATTTCGCAGCTGTCGGTGGTCGAGGGTGAGCCACTGGCCGATCGCGCTGCCGGCTACAGCTCCATTTATGAAGGGCTGCGTCAGCGGCTCGAGGGCGGCGACACATCGCGCTCGTGAGGCTTTCGTGACAGACGCCACCGCGCGCCTCGATGTGGAGTGTGCCGCTCGTGGCCTCGCCCGCTCGCGAACCCACGCCCAAGAACTCATTGATGCGGGCCGCGTTCGAGTCGACGGCCGCCAGGTCATCAAACCCTCGCATCGCGTGGGAGCCGAGTCCGAGATCAACATTGAGGGCCTCGACCACTACGTGAGCCGAGGTGCTCACAAACTCATCGCCGCGCTCGAGGCCTTTGACATCGACGTTGCCGGCAAGCGAGCGCTCGACGTGGGCGCATCCACCGGGGGTTTCACACAGGTGCTGCTCGAACGGGGCGCCACCGAGGTAGTGGCTCTCGACGTGGGCCGCGCACAGTTGAGCCCCGGTATTCGCAGCGATGATCGCGTGCACGTTATCGAGGGGGTCAACGCCAAGGGGCTGACGTTCGACAACCTCAGCGCTCTCGTCGGCCGCGAGTTCGTGGCTGAGATTGTTGTTGCCGATCTCTCGTTCATCTCCCTCACGCACGTGATTCCCGCGTTGCGCGCAACCGCCCCCGATGCCGACTTTGTTCTGTTGATCAAGCCACAGTTTGAGGTGGGGCGTTCGGGCGTTCGCGAGGGAATCGTGACGAACCCGGCACTTCGCGAGGATGCCATCCGCACCGTGCTCTGGAGCGCCTTCGATGCGGGGCTTGGAGTAGCGGGTCTCATTTCCTCCCCAATCCTGGGCGGGCACGGAAATCACGAGTATCTGGTCTGGCTAAGTGCCCGAGCCGGCAGAAATCCGCAAGAATGGGATGACACAGTCCATAGCGTGACCGGAGTCTAAACGTGAGCAAGGTCCGCAACATCCTCGTGGTGTCACACACCGCGCAGCCCGATTCACTCGAGGCGTGCGTTGAGGTGTGCCATCACCTGCGTGAGGCGGGCGTTACCGCGGTGCTTCGCGATACCGAGCGCGACGCCGTGGCCGCTGCCGCCCCCGACCTCAGTGATCTGGCTGTGCTCGGTGAGGGCGTGAACCTTGCTGACCTCGAGTGCGCCATCGTGCTCGGCGGCGACGGCACCATTCTGCGCGCGGCCGAAGCATTGCACGGGGTCGATGTACCGCTCGTGGGCATCAACCTCGGGCGCGTCGGCTTTTTGGCGGAGGCCGAGCGGTCAGGAATGACCGACACCGTTGCGCGCGTGCTGGCGGGTGACTACACCGTGGAGAAGCGCAGCACCCTGGATGTGCGGGTATTCGAGGGCGACAAACAGGTTTTCCAAACGTGGTCGCTCAATGAGGCCGCCATCGAAAAGATGGCCAGCCGCATGCTCGAAGTAGTGATTGGGGTCGATCAACGCCCGCTCTCGTCATTCGGTTGCGATGGCGTTGTGGTGGCTACGCCCACCGGCTCAACAGCCTACGCGTTCTCCGCCGGTGGCCCGGTCGTGTGGCCCACCGTCTCGGCCATGGTGCTCGTCCCCCTGTCGGCTCACGCACTCTTTGCCCGACCGCTCGTGACGGCACCCACATCGACCATCGTTGTTGAGGTCGAGGCGCACTCGGCACCCGGAGTGCTCACGTGTGATGGCCGCCGAACCTTCGAACTGGCGCCCGGCGCTCGCATCGTCATCACCACGTCCGACGTTGCCATCACACTTGCTCGCGTGCACAACGAATCGTTTACAGATCGACTCGTCAACAAGTTCGACCTTCCCGTGACGGGATGGCGCGGCGCCGGTGGAGTGGGCCGGGAATGATCGACGAGATTCGCATCCGCGACCTCGGCGTGATCGCCGAGGCGCACCTGCCTCTCGGCCCCGGCTTCACGGCAATCACCGGTGAGACGGGTGCGGGCAAGACGATGGTGGTCACGGCTCTGGGCCTGCTTCGAGGTGAGCGCGCCGAAACCACTCGGGTGCGCTCAGGGTCGGGCGAGGCGTGGGTCGAGGGGCGGTGGCACCTGGCCAATCCCGAGGCCGTCCGTTCGCGCGTCGAGGAAGCCGGAGCGGCGCTCGAGGGCAACGAACTTCTCATGGGTCGGTCGGTGTCGACCGAAGGGCGCTCACGCGCCGTGGTGTGCGGGCGATCAACGCCCATCGGCACGCTCGGTGAGATCGGTGACATTCTCGTTGCCGTGCATGGGCAGTCCGAGCAAGTGCGCTTACGCTCCTCGTCGGCTCAGCGCGAAATGCTCGACCGGTTTGCCGGGGAGGCTCACGCTCAGTCCCTCACCCACTACGCCCACGCCTACCGACAGTTGCACGAGAACCAACTCGAACTTCAACAGCTCATCACCGAACGAGACAATCGTGCCCGCGAAGCCGAAGACCTGCGCCAGGCCATGTCCGAGATTGAGGCCGCGGCTCCACAGCCGGGCGAAGACACCGAGCTCGCGGAGCTGGCCGAGAGGCTCACCAACTCCGAGGAGCTTCGCACGGCAACGGCTCAGGCCCGCGAGTCCCTCTCCGACAGCGGCGCCGACGGTGGCGACGCTCTCGCACTGATCGAATCGGCCCGCCGCACGCTCGACAAGGTGGCGGCAGTTGACACCGCTCTCGGCGAGATTCGCGATTCGCTCGATGCGCTGTCGGCCCAAGTTTCCGATGCGTCGCACCGCCTCTCCAGTCATCTCGCCGCGCTCGAGGGGGAGGGCAATCACGACCTCGACCTCATCCAGCAGCGTCGAGCCGATCTGGCCATGCTGATGCGCCGTTACGGACCAACCCTCGACGAGGTTTTGTCATACCTCGATTCGGGTAGTCGACGCTTGCTCGAACTCGACTCCGACAACGAACGCATCGACGAGTTGCAGCGCGACGTCGAGGTGCAGGAACGTGCCGTCTGGGACGCGGCCATCCGCATTCGCGGTGCGCGCGAACAGGCTGCCGTTCGTCTCTCGGCCGATGTCACCACCGAGCTTTCTGCGCTCGCCATGCCCGATGCCCAACTGTTCGTGCGCGTGGCCCATCTCGACGCACCCGGCCCGCACGGCGCCGACTCCATCGAGATTCTTCTTCGTCCGCACCCGGGCAGCGAGCCCATGCCCCTGAGCAAGGGCGCCTCGGGCGGCGAACTCTCGCGCGTCATGCTGGCACTCGAGGTGGTTATCGCCTCGGTAGACACCGTGCCCACCTTTGTCTTCGACGAAATTGATGCGGGCGTGGGTGGCGCTGCCGCCATCGAGATTGGGCGCCGGCTTGCTCGGCTGGCCCAGCGCTCCCAGGTGATCGTTGTTACCCACCTCGCTCAGGTGGCGGCCTTCGCCAACAACCACCTCACGGTTCAGAAAGATACCTCGGGAGAGTTCACCGAGTCGAGCGTGCATCGACTTCTCGGGGAGGAGCGAGCTGCCGAAATGGCGCGTCTCCTCTCGGGCCTTTCCGACAGCGACACCGGCCTCGCGCATGCTCGCGAGCTGCTCGCCATGGCCGGTCAGCACTAGGCAACTCTTTTCCCCACGGATTCTGGGCGTGTCGCCGGGATTACCGGCAAGCTCACACCCGCACGCTGGTAGTGTGAAATCCCGTGGTGGAGTCTTCCGGGAAAAAAGTGACCAAGCATATTTTTGTCACGGGCGGTGTGGTCTCCTCCCTCGGAAAGGGCCTCACGGCAGCCAGTCTCGGCAATCTTCTTACCGCTCGCGGTCTGCGCGTGGTGATGCAGAAACTTGACCCTTACCTCAACGTCGACCCGGGCACCATGAACCCGTTTCAACACGGCGAAGTGTTTGTTACCGATGACGGCACCGAGACCGATCTCGACATCGGACACTACGAACGCTTTCTCGGCATCAACCTGTCGCAAGCAGCCAATGTGACCACGGGCCAGATTTATTCGCACGTGATTGCTAAGGAGCGTCGCGGCGAGTATCTCGGCGATACCGTTCAGGTCATTCCGCACATCACGGATGAAATCAAGCGCCGCATGCGCCTTCAGGCCGAGGATGTTCCTCAGCCCGACGTGATCATCACCGAAATCGGTGGCACGGTCGGCGATATCGAGAGCCAGCCGTTCATTGAGTCTGCTCGCCAGGTGCGTCACGAGCTGGGTCGCAAGAACGTGTTCTTTGTCCACGTCTCGCTGCTTCCGTTCATGGGAGCCTCGGGCGAACAGAAGACCAAGCCCACCCAACACTCGGTGGCCATGCTCCGATCGATCGGTATTCAGCCCGATGCCCTGGTGCTGCGCTCGGATCGCCCCGTCACCGAGGCCAACAAGCGCAAGATCGCCCTGATGTGTGACGTCGACGAGGATGCCGTGGTCAACGCCCTCGACGTGCCGAGCATCTACGACATTCCCACCATGCTGCACGAGCAGGGCTTGGACGCCTACATCGTTGATGCGCTGAAGCTCGAGTGCGGCGACGTGGACTGGACAGACTGGTCCGAACTTCTGCTCGCCGTTCACGATCCGGCACACGAAGTGACCATCGGCCTCGTGGGCAAGTACATTGACCTGCCTGACGCGTATCTGTCGGTCACCGAGGCGTTGCGCGCCGGCGGTTTTGCACACCGCACCAAGGTGAATCTCAAGTGGATTCCCTCGGACGAGTGCGAAGACAACGAGGGTGCGGCCCTGAACCTCGCCGACGTGGACGGTATCTGCGTTCCCGGGGGCTTTGGCATCCGCGGCATTGAAGGCAAGCTCGGAGCTCTTCGCTTTGCTCGGGAGAACAAGATTCCCGTGTTGGGTCTGTGCCTCGGCCTACAGTGCATGGTGATCGAGTTCGCCCGCAACGTTGCCGGCCTCGCCGGGGCCTCGTCAACCGAGTTCGACCCCGAAACCCCTGTTCCCGTTATCGCCACGATGGCTGAGCAGGTCGACATCATCAACTCCGGCGACATGGGCGGCACCATGCGCCTCGGGCTGTACGAAGCAGCCCTGGGCAAAGGGTCGCTCGCGGCCGAACTTTACGGCGCCGAGCTCGTGCACGAACGCCACCGCCACCGCTACGAAGTGAACAACACCTACCGTGACCAGATTGGCGCGGCCGGCCTCACCTTCTCGGGAACGTCTCCCGACGGCACGCTCGTTGAGTTTGTGGAGTTGCCGCGCGACGTTCACCCCTTCTACATCGCCACTCAGGCGCATCCGGAGCTGAAATCGCGACCCAATGGCGCTCACCCCCTCTTTGCGGGCTTGATTCAGGCGTCCCTCGAACGTCAGCAGGCCAGCCTTCTGTTCGACATCGACAAGGGCTAGGAACGCAGATGTCCGGGCCGCAGGTTCCGCCGGGGTTGGGTGCGCCCACCCCGAGTGCCGATGCCGAGCAGCTCTTTGATCAGCCGTGGTGTGCGCCCATCACCGAGAAAGAGCTGGTCTATGCGGGGGCGGTCTGGGACATTCGCCGCGAGACGTTTGATTACGGCGACGGCGAACTGCGCCGAGACTTTATGGATCACACCGGAGCAGTGGCGGTGGTGGCCATCGACGAGCACGATCGCATGCTGGTGCTGCGCCAGTATCGTCACCCCGTTCGTTTGCGCGAGTGGGAGCTGCCCGCGGGTTTGCTCGACGTGGCTTCTGAATCGGCGCTCACCGGGGCCCAGCGTGAACTCGCCGAGGAGGCCGACCTCGTGGCCAGCGACTGGCAGGTGCTGGTTGACTACTGCACCTCACCGGGTGGATCAAACGAGATTGTTCGTGTTTATGTGGCGCGCGGACTCAGTGCCACAGATGTTCCGCACGCACGCTCCGGTGAAGAGGCCGATATGGAGTTGCGCTGGGTGAGTCTCGACGACGTTCACGAAGCCGTGCTCTTGGGGCGCGTGGCCAACTCCGTCACCGTGGTGGCGGTGCTGACCGCTGTGGCTAAGCGCAATGCGGGCTGGCAGCACCTGCGCCCCGGCAACGCGCCGTGGCCCATGCTCGAGTGGCGTAACGCGAGCGCATGACCGAGTTTGCGCGAGCGCTCGACGGTTATCTGCGACACGTGGCCATCGAACGCGGACTGGCCGCGAACACGCAGGCCGCCTACCGGCGTGATCTGAGCGGATACGTGACGTGGTTGGCATCTCGCGACATCGACGACTGGAACGACGTCACTCCCGTGGCGATTGGCGAGTACCTACAGTCGCTCGCTTCGCGCGGCGACACACCGCTCACGGCATCCAGCCGATCACGACTGCTCTCGTCAATTCGAGGTCTGCACCGGTTCCTGGTTGATGAGGGAGAGTGCTCCGCAGACGCCACCGCCGATCTGGTGGCACCAAAACTACCGCGCCGACTGCCCAAGGCGATCACGATTGACCAGATGGCGGCACTCATCGATGCCGCTGGTGGAGAGTCCGACGTGCAGATTCGCGACCGCGCCCTGGTCGAACTGCTGTATGCCACGGGAGCCCGTATCTCCGAGGTCGTGGGCCTCAACGTAGACGATGTCACGGCCGAAGATCGCCTCATCCGGGTTCGTGGAAAAGGGGGCAAGCAGCGCATCGTGCCCCTCGGCAGTTACGCCCGCGAGGCACTCGAGGCTTACCTGGTGCGCGTGCGACCACTGTTTAGCGCTCGAGGCCAAGCGACGCCGGCCCTCTTTCTGGGTCCGCGCGGCGCCCGCCTCTCTCGGCAGAGCGCGTGGCTCGTGGTGCGGGCGGCCGCAGAACGGGCCCACGTGTCTGGCGAAATTTCGCCCCACACGTTTCGCCACAGCTTTGCCACCCACCTCTTGGCCGGTGGCGCCGACGTGCGCGTGGTGCAAGAACTCCTAGGCCACTCGAGTGTTTCGACCACCCAGATTTACACCCTGGTTACCGTTGACACCCTGCGCGAAAGCTACGCCAGCGCTCACCCGCGGGCACAGGCCTCAAAGCCAATAGACTTGTCCAACTAGTGCCCGTAATGAAGGAACAACGTCAGTGACCCCTGCAGCGAAAGTCGGCCCCACCGGCCGCCCCCTTCGGGATTTTCCCGTACCGGCGCCGTTGTCGGCGCACGGTCCCGGACGCATCATCGCGCTGTGTAACCAAAAGGGTGGCGTGGGCAAGACCACGACCACGATTAACCTGGCCGCAGCTCTGGCTGAATACGGTCGGAAGGTTCTGTGCGTTGACTTCGACCCGCAGGGAGCTCTCTCCGCCGGGTTGGGTGTGCCGTCGATTGACGTGCCCACCATCTACGAACTCCTCATGGGCGAAGAGAAGTCCACGGCAAAAGCCATTCAACACTCGAGCACACCCAACGTCGATGTGATTCCCGCAAACATAGACCTGTCGGCAGCCGAGATCCACCTCGTTGGAGAGGTGGCGCGAGAGCACATCCTCGCCACGGTTCTTCGTCAGGTCTCCGAAGACTACGACGTGATTCTCATCGACTGTCAGCCTTCGCTTGGACTCCTCACGGTCAACGCCCTCACGGCCAGTCACGGGGTGCTCATTCCGCTGGAGTGCGAGTTCTTCGCCCTGCGCGGTGTTGCTCTGTTGATTGACACGATCGAGAAAGTGCGCGAGAGGCTGAACCCTGCCATCGTGCTCGACGGAATCTTGGCCACCATGTACGACGCTCGCACCCTGCACGCTCGCGAGGTCATGGAGCGCGTTGTCGAGACCTTCGGCGAAAAGGTGCTCGACACCGCGATCACGCGGACGGTCAAGTTTCCGGATGCCTCGGTTGCTGGTCAGCCCGTGACGGAGTTTGCCCCGGATCACCAGAGTGCCGAGCAGTATCGTGCCGTTGCCCGCGAGCTCGTTGCGCGCGGCGCTATTGCCTAGCGGGTGGCTGTGACCGCGGTCGACCTAGACACCACAGCGCAACCGGCCGACGAGTCGGGCTTTCGCCTTGCCGTGGGCGAGTTTGACGGGCCGTTCGACCTGCTCCTCTCGTTGATTTCGAAGCACGAGCTCGACATCACCGAGATCGCTCTCTCGGTGGTGACCGATGAGTTCATCAAGTACCTCAAGGGGTTGAACAAAGAACAAGAACTCGAAGAAGCCACCGAGTTCTTGGTGGTGGCGGCGACCCTGCTCGACCTCAAGGTTGCCGGCCTCCTGCCTCAGGGCGAACTCGTCGACGCCGAAGACGTGGCGCTCTTTGAAGCGCGCGACCTGCTGTTTGCCCGACTCCTGCAGTACCGTGCGTTCAAGGAGGTGGCCGCCTGGTTTGGTGAGAACTTCGAGGTTGAGTCCACGCGCCACGCGCGTCAGGTGCGCCTCGAAGACAAGTACCGCTCACGCCTTCCCGAACTGGTCTGGTCAACGAGCCCCGAAGACTTTGCCACGTTAGCCATGATTGCTCTCGCGCCGCGCGAGATTCCCCTGGTGGGTCTCGACCATCTGCACGCCCCGCTGGTGAGCATCCGCGAACAAGCGCCCCACGTGGTGACGGTTCTGCGG
>JAIOXH010000048.1 GCA_021741765.1 Aurantimicrobium sp.
ATGACGGTGGCCTTGGCAGCTCGCTCCGACTCCTTGCCCCACCATTCCTCCGACTCCGGAGTTGCCTCGAGAACGGGGACGTTGTTCTTGCGAGCAAAGTCGATTGCGTTGGCCATCCACTGTGCGCCCAGCTGAATGGGAACGGGCAGGTTGGAGTAGGGCGTCTGGGGTCCAAGCGACACCATGAAGTTGGGGAAACCGTTGTACATGATCCCTAAGTTTCCGCCGATTCCGTCGACCTTGAACTTGTCCCGAAGTACCTCGCCACCACGGCCCACAATGTCCAGGCCAGTGAGGTTTCCGGTCATGGCGTCGAATCCCGTCGCGCAAATGAGAACGTCGAGCTCGTACTCCTTGCCGTCGACAATCAGACCCTTCTCGGTGATCTCCGTGATGGGATTCGTCTTCGTGTCGATGAGGTGAACGTGCGGCAGGTTAAAAGCGTCGTAGAAGCCAAATCCCGTGGGAACGCGCTTTCCATTGAACGAATAATCCTTCGGGCAGAGGAGTTCGGCGGTGGCGGGATCCTTCACGATTTCGCGAATCTTGCTACGGATGAACTCCGAAGCGAGCTCGCTCGACTCGTGGTCTGTTGCGAGGTCGTTGAAGCATTCGTTGGCGAAGTGGAATCCACCCTCGTCCCACTTGCTCTCGAAGATGCGCTGACGCTCCTCGGGCGTAACTTCCTTGGCACTGTACTGGGCCGGAACCATGTCGACGCCGAAGGGGTGGTTGGCGGCACGCTCCCAAATTTCGTCGTAGGTGGCGCGCACGTGAGCGAGCTCCTCGGGCGTCACTTTGGGGTTGGTCGCCGCAACAATGAAGTTCGGCATGCGCTGGAAGACATAGAACTCGCCGACCTCGGGGGCGATGGTGGGCGTGATCTGGATACCCGAGGCGCCCAGACCAATCAGGCCGACCCGCTTGCCCTTGAGGTCGACGCCTTCGCGGGGCCATTCGGCGGCATGCAACAGTCGTCCCTGGAACTTGTCCAGTCCCGAAATGTCTGGCCAAATGGGGCGAGAAAGCACACCCATGCCAGAGATGAAGTAGGTCGCCGTGACGGTACTTCCATTGCTCAACGAGACAGCCCAGACATTGTCGGCTTCGTTGTAGACGGCTTTGGTGACCCTGGTGTTAAGCATGATGTCCTTGCGCAGGTCGAGGCGGTCTGCCACGAACTGGAGGTAGCTCAAGACCTCTTTACCCGAGGGGTAGCGTTCGGTCCACTCCCACTCGTCGCGTACTTCCTTGGAGAACGAAAACGAGTAGTAGCTGTACTCGGAGTCAGTGCGCACACCGGGGTAGTTATTCACCCACCAGGTCCCGCCGACCTCGGACTCGCCGTCGACGACGATTGTCTTCAGACCCTTTTCGCGGAGGTGGTGCAGAACGGCGAGTCCGGAGAATCCGGCGCCGATGACGAGAGCGTCATAATCGGGTTTCGTGGTCATGGGTTTTCCTTTCGTGGCTTTTGTCTTCAACATGCCGAAGTGGACAGTTGACGTAGGGGTGGGGTGATTACTTTCGGCCGGCGTGGTACCACGCGGCCATGAGTGCGATTTCTTCGTCTGCACGTGGGTGATTACCTGCGAGGAAGGGATACACGTGCTGCATTCCCTTGCCGATGGAGAACGTCACGTCAACGCCGGCGGCGACGGCCAGCTCATTGAGCCGGACGCTGTCGTCAAAGAGCGACTCGATGTCACCGGCACAGATATAGAGGCGGGGAAATCCGGTGAAGTCTTGATACAGAGGATTAGCCATCGGGTTCGTGGGGCTGGTTGCGCCTTCGATGTAACGATCGATGTTTCCCTGCAGTCCTTCACGGGTGATCAGGAAGTCGGTGTCGTTGTTGGTCTCGATGGTGATTCCGTTGTTCTCCATGTTGAGCCACGGCGACATGGTGATCACCTGGGCGGGAAGGGGAAGCTTCTGATTCATCATCTCGAAGACCATGCTGATGGCGAGGTTGCCACCTGCGCTGTCTCCCACAGGCGTGATGTTCTCGGGGGCGAAGCCGTCGGCGAGAAGCGCCTTGTAGATGTCGACGCCGTCGTGAATCTGAGCCGGAAACTTGAACTCGGGAGCGAGGCGGAAATCGGCGATGAAGCACACGGTACCGAGGCCCTTGGCAATGTGACCGCCCAGCTTGCGGTGACTGGCAGAAGACCCGAGCGCAAATCCGCCACCGTGCATCAGGATGAGCATCTGCTTAGGGTCGGAGCCCGCCGGTGTGGCCAAAATGCCAGGAACCCCACCGATGCTGGTGCTCTGATAGGTCACGTTTTCGGGTTCGGCGGTGGCACGCTGCCAGTCGTCGAAGATGAGTCGCAGGAGTTCGGTCGACAGAGGGGCATCGCCCAACTTGCCGAGCTCGACGATCCAGTGGTCGTAGATTTCGCCCAGAAGGTCTGTTGGCCGCGGTGCCGCCATTATGCACTCCTCTATGAGTAAAGCGTGTTGTCGGGTGAACGCCCGATCACTTCGGGCGGCCAACGAGCCGCCTGAAGTATTCGTGCAGTCTCAGATTGCCGGTAGTTGAGGGGACAAAAAAGCGTTGTCTCAAATTGAGTCACTTGGTTCGCAACGTGACTCATA
This sequence comes from Aurantimicrobium sp., assembly GCA_021741765.1. Lineage (GTDB taxonomy): Bacteria > Actinomycetota > Actinomycetes > Actinomycetales > Microbacteriaceae > UBA963. The sequence goes on from JAIOXH010000048.1 coordinate 2,602, forward strand.
CGTGTCGCAGGTTTTGCTGAGAGAGTGAAGAAACACCGGGGCATCCGCCTCGGATTCGGTTACGCCCTTCACCCCGTTGGGAGTGGCCGGAGCAATGATTCACCGAAACCAAAAAGACTGGCCGCACTGTCAAAGCTGACTACTTCGCCACCTCGTGGCGAGGGCGGCACGTCCTGAAGTTTCACCCGGGACCTCGCTCACCCGAGCGGGCGTCCTACCTTTCGCTAGAAACTCAAGAGAAAGAGATCACATGATCAAGTCAAAGAAAGTTGCAGTTGTTGCGGCCCTCGCCGTAGCAAGCGCGCTTGTCCTGACTGCCTGTAGCTCAGGCGGTTCGGGCGGCGGTGGCGAGAACGTCAAGAACGAGGTGGGAATCGTCGGTCTGCAAGGTCAGATCGAAGACATCCAGACGTTCTGTGGCACCGAGCCCATCAAGGTCGCTTTTGCTGACGGCTTCGGTGGTAACTCGTGGCGCAAGACCACGCGTGCCATCTTCGAAAAAGAAGCTGCCAAGTGCGAGAACATCACCGACATCATCTACACCGATGCCAACGCTGATACTCAGAAAGCCATTGCGGACATTAACTCGCTGGTTGCCCAGGGCGTTAACGTAATCGTTTCGTTCACCGACGGTGGCGACGCTCTGCTCCCGACCATCAAGAAGGCAATGGAGGCCGGTACCGCATTTGTGCCGATCATCGCTTGTCCTCCTGCTGGCGTGCTCGGCGTTGACTTCGTTGACTGTGTCTCCGAAAATGTCAACACCTACGGCTACGGCCTTGCAGTGTGGACCATCAAGCAGATGGGTGGCACGGGAAACCTGCTTATGGCCGGTGGAACCGCCGGTAACTCGTACTCGCAGGCTGTCTACGACGGCGTGAAAGAGGCTGTTGCCGAGAACCCCGGTGTCACGCTGCTCAACCTCGAGATGGGTGACATCCCGGTTGAGACCAACTGGGAGCCCGGAAAGACCAAGGAAGTTATTGCTGGTCTGATCACCAAGTACAACGGTGAAATTAACGGAATCGTGTCCGACTACGGCGGAGGCTCTGTTGGTGGTATCGAAGCGTTCATCGCTGCTGGTGTTCCGATTCCGCCGTGGTCTGCAAACGACTCGAACCAGTTCGCATGTCTCTGGTACGAGTACAAGGACACGCAGCCCAAGTACCAGATCGCAACCATGTCGTCGCGTAACTGGATGGGTGTACCTGCCCTGCACAAGGGCCTCGCTTGGTACAACAAGCTGGCCAACAGCGAGCCCTCGATCTACGACCTGGAGATCATTGAGGACTCGACCGACCCCGAGAAGATGCCTATTTGTGAGAAGGATCTCCCGAATGACGCCATCAACTCGTCAGGTCTCTCGGTCGCAGAGCTGAACGCTCTCTTCCAGTAGAACCACACGCACGACCACTCTGGTGCCGGGAGCTCTTGCTCTCGGCACCAGAGTGCACCACACTCGACTTACCCCTAACCACCCCCACTTCGATGGCGAAGTACCGTGAAGATCACTCGCCGTCACTGAGCACCTAGAGGAATCTCATGAACCGTCTCTCAGGAAAAGTTGCCATCGTTACCGGCGCAGGCCGCGGTATTGGCCGAGCTATCGCCGAAGTCTTCGCCCAGGAGGGCGCCACAGTCATTGCCACCAGTCAATCCGCCAAGCACGAGTTTCCCGCCGGCATTGAATACATGCAGCAGGAAGTTGCTAAGGAAGGCGACTGGAAGAAGGTTGTCGATCACGTGCTGTCGAAGCACGGTCGCATCGACATCCTCGTGAACAACGCCGGCATCATTGCTTACGACCCCCTCACGGAGCTGAGTCTCAAGGACTGGGAGCGCGTCGTGGGTGTCAACCAGACGGGAGTATTCCTCGGTATGCGCGAAGTCATTCCGCACATGATCAAGCAGGGAATCGGCTCTGTCGTCAACATCTCGTCGATTTGGGGTAGCGCAGCGGTCGCTGGCGCGCATGCGTACCACGCCACCAAGGGTGCGGTTCTCAACATGTCGAAGAATGCCGCCATCACCTATGCCACGACGGGTGTTCGCATCAACTCGCTGTCACCGGGATTCATCGAGACCCCGCTGACCGATTCGCAGGCCCCCGAGGTCAACGCGTGGGTCGTCTCGATGACCCCCATGGGTCGTGCCGGCAAGCCCGAAGAAATCGCTCAGGGAGCGGTGTTCCTCGGTAGCGACGAATCGAGCTTCATGACCGGATCCGAGCTACTCATCGATGGCGGCTACCTGGCCCAGTAATTCGCTACTGTCCCGCTTTCTCCAACAATCCATAAAGAGGTAAACATCGTGGCGAAAACGACGAAGTCGCGCACAGCTCCGGCACGTGTCAACGAGCCTATTTCCATTGAGCCCGACATCAAGGTGGCGCCGGGAACCATGCTGCTCAAGCTCACCGGAATCAATAAGTCGTTTCCCGGGGTCAAGGCGCTCAAGGACGTCAGCCTCGAGGTGGTGGCGGGTGAGGTTCACGCCCTCATTGGAGAGAACGGTGCGGGAAAATCAACCCTCATGGCGGTTGCGTCGGGCGCCCTTGTTGCTGAAGAGGGAACCATTGAGATCGGTGGCGAAACACTGACGCCCGGTTCGCCGCGGGAAGCCCGTCGTTTGGGATTGGCGATCGTTCGCCAGGACCCTGCCCTGCTGCCCGACCTCACGGTTGCCGAGAACATGGCCATCGGGGCGGGCCTCACCAGCAAGGGTGGCCTGAAACGAGCACCGGAGTGGGCTCAAGCACATCTGAACCCGTGGCAGATGGGAATCGATTCGCGCGCGCGGGTGTCGGATCTCTCGGTTGAGCAGCGCTTCGTTGTGGAGATTGCAAAAGCGCTTGCGCTCAAGCCCCGCATTCTCGTCCTCGACGAACCCACGGAGCACCTCAACAAAGAAGAGGTGCAACGCCTCTTCCGCATCGTGCGGACGATCACCGGGGGCTCTGCCGCTGTGGTCTACATCTCGCACCGCATCCCCGAGGTGAAAGAGATTTCGGACCGCATTACGGTGCTTCGTGACGGCGCCGTGCGGGGTACGTTCAAGGCTTCCGAAGTGAGTGAGAGCCAAATCATTGAGCTCGTCATTGGGCGCGCTCTCGACACGGTCTTTCCGCCGAAGGGCAAGTCCATCCAGTCGGGGGCCGACGACAAGCTCGTTGTCTCAAACCTTTCGGGCCGCGGATTCCACGACATTTCATTCAGCGTCAAACCGGGCGAGGTCATCGGCATCGCCGGCGTTCAGGGCAACGGCCAGGCAGAGGTTATTCGGGCCCTCGCAGGCGTCGAAGCCGCCACCGGCTCGGTGACCATCTCGGGCAAGAAACTCCGACTCGGCAGCAACTCTGCCGCGGCCCGCGCCGGAGCTGTTTACGTTCCTTCGGACCGCCACGGTGAGGGCGTGTTTATGCCGCTGACCGTGGGCGAAAACATTGTCATGAAGACCCTGCGGGCGGTGTCGACCCTCGGTATCGTTCGCGACTCATGGGTCAACAAGGTGGCCGCCGCGCAGATTGATCGACAGTCGATCAAGACGCCCTCGACCCGAACGCCCATTTCGTCTCTGTCTGGCGGAAACCAGCAAAAGGTCGTGCTCGCTCGCACGCTTCTCTCGGAACCAGAGGTTCTGCTGGCCGAGGAGCCCACGCAGGGTGTGGATGCGGGCGCTCGCGTCGATATCTACCAGATTGTGCGAGGAGCCGCCGACAACGGTGCAGCTGTCGTCATTCTTTCCTCCGACGGCGTGGAACTCGAGGGCTTGTGTGACCGCGTCTTCATCATGTCGCGCGGAACCATCATTGCCGAGCTCGAGGGCAAGAAAGTCACCGAGGCGGAGATTACCCGCGCAGAACTGACGTCGACCACCGAGCGAAAGCGCAACGATGAACTTCGCTCGCGGTCAACGCGCTTCCGAAACTGGATGCGCGGAGATTCGTCGCCCGCCGCGGTTCTGGGTATCGTCGTCTTGCTCATCGCCGGTCTTGTGGGCGCCACGAACGGCGCCTATTTCTCGCCGTTCAGTTTGAACTCGATCCTCTTTACGGCCTCGATGTTCATTTTGATTGGCGCGGCCCAGCACGTGGTCGTTTTGGGGTCCGGGTTTGACCTCTCGGTGGGCCCGCTGCTGAGCTTCTTGGTTGTTATCGCTTCCTTCTTCGTCATAGACGGCGGCAACATCTTCATTGGCATTGGCCTCATGATTGTGGCGGCCCTTGCGGTCGGATTCGTCAATGGTTATCTCACCACAAAGTTCAATCTCAATCCGGTGGTCGTGACGCTGGCGATAGCCCTGGCCCTACAGGGAACGCTGTTCACGATGCGCACGGTTCCCGGTGGAATCATTACGCCCGCGGTGACCGACCTTATCTTTGCAAAGATCGGCTTCTTTCCCGTCATCACGATTGTTGCCATTGTGATTGCGCTGCTGCTCGAGTGGGGGCTCCGACGCAGTCGATTTGGTGTCGAACTGCGGGCTGTGGGATCGCGCATTGAGGCTGCTGAGCGTCAGGGAATCAAGGTCAAGAAGGTCCAGCTCATCTCGTACGTGGTGACGGCGTTCTTGGTCATGCCGACAGCAGTGATTCTGATGTCGCAGATCGGGATCGGTGATGGCCGACCGGGCCTGTCATTCACTCTTACGTCGGTGACCGTTGTGGTTTTGGCCGGCGCCAGCATCTTCGGCGGACGCGGTTCGTTTATTGGCATCATCGCTGCGGGCATCCTGGTGGCTCAGATTCTTAGCGTTCCCACGTTCCTTGGACTTTCTGGAGCTTGGGGTTACTGGCTTCCCGGCTTCATCACCGTGGGCGCCGCAATACTTTACGCACAGCTGCGCCGTTTGAGGAGAAAATGATGTTCGCAAAGACGAGAACAAACGCTGAGAGCGCTTCGGCCATGAAAATGGAATCGATATGGCGTCGGGTTTTGGGCGGCGGGCAGGCTCCCATCTGGATCGCCACGGTCGTGCTCTTTGCCGTGAGCCCTCTGGTAGCGCCCGGTAGCCTCAAAGCATCGGCGCTCCTCAGCATGCTGCCCTTCGCAGCTGTGCTCGCAATCGCCGCGGTGGGTCAGATGCTCGTCATTCAGCAGCGCGGCCTCGACCTGTCGGTGCCCGGAATGATGGCCTTTGGGGCGGGACTCGTTACGGGTCTGTCGCAGTGGTACGGGTGGCCCGTGTGGGCCTCCATCGCCGGAGCCATCATTCTCCCGGCGATTGCCGGCCTCATCAGCGGAATAATTGTGACCCGCTTTGGCGTGATGCCGCTGGTGGTTACTCTGGGCATGAACGCGATTCTTCTCGGCACAGTTTTCGCACTGTCCAATGGAACTCCGGCCGGAGCCCCTCAGGAGATCGCAGACTTTACCAAGGGGTCGGTGGGCATCGTTCCGAACGCTTTGATCATCGCGGTGGTCGTTATCGTGGTGGGTGGGTTCATCGCTCAGCGCTCAATCGTGGGTCGCAAACTCACGGCCGTGGGAGTGAGCGAGCGCGCTGCGAGCGCTGTGGGATTCCGGGTGACCCTTTACCAGACCATGGCGTACGCCCTGGCCGGGGCGGCCTTCGGCATCGCAGCAATTCTTTACGCGGGCTACGTGACCACGCCACCGCTGTTCTACGGTGACAAGTATCTGCTACCCACCATTACGGCCGTGGTTCTCGGCGGAACGGCCCTCACGGGTGGACGTGCCGCCCTGATCTCTACCGGTGTGGCCGCGCTGTTCCTCACGCAGCTGGGGCAGTTGCTGCGCGCAGTGGGCTGGCAGGAGTCATTCCAGCTGATTGCCCAGGCGGTTGTTCTGCTTATTGTGATTCTGGCCCGAGCCATCGTGCCGATGGTGTCGAGCTCGATTAAGGCGCGCCGCGAAGCCACTGAGTCGCAAACGGTTCGCGCGTAGCGGTGCAGAGGAGTCGCGCGATGACCGAGCAAGCCGAGCGTGACTACTCTCCAGAGATGCGGTACGCCTTCATTTTGCGGTACACCGTTGCGCGCGAGATGCCCAAGATGTCGGCAGCTTTAACGCGGTTGCCCTTAGCCTCCTGGAGTGCCTTGCGGATGGCCTCGAGCTCGACGCGCTCAATCATTGAGAGCGTTTTAGAACTCTGCATCGCGGGTGGCAAGTCACTCGGTGTGACGGAACCGGACTTGCCGGAGGCGACAAGTTGGCTGATTAGTCGGCGCAGTTCTTTCACGTTGCCGGGCCAGGAGTATGACATGAGGAGCAACAGGGTCTCTGGCGCCGCGATAAGACGCGCGCCCGGCGCCAGCGAATCCGCGATGGCCTGCCACAGATCGGGCAGGTCTGACACGTGGTCACGCAGGGCGGGAACGCGGATGCTGCGAGCCCCAAAGCGCAGTTCGTTCACGCGGATCTCTTCGGGGTTATCAGAGGTGAGCGTCATGAGAACGGGGACGGACGTTTCTTGGGCCTCGAGCAGTGCGCGCATGCCGTCGAGAGCGGGAGCGTCGAGTGTCTCAATTCCCCGAACCACGACGACCGAATCGGATTGGAGATGCCCGGACAACTTTGTGAGCCATTCGCGCGAGCCAATGATGTGGCGCTCGGCCGCATCGCAGAGCACCGACTTGGTGAGGTATCCGGCAATGTACGGCGCCTTGAGGGCGAGCGAGGTCTTGCCCACACCCGTCTCACCCACGAGCAGCGTGGTTTCCGTGGTCATGCGCGCGCGGTCAACCTGGCTCGTCACGGCCAACCACTCGGGCGAGCGGCCGGCGTTTGCGGTGAGCGGCTTGGGTTGGGGAGTGCGTGACCGACGGTCGACGCTTTCGCCCACCACGACAACGCTGTTGTTGGGGCCCACCGAAGTGAGGTCAAGCCGAACGGGACCCGTCGACAGTTCGACAACGTATGAGCCGTTTGGCCGGCGCTCCTCGCTCAGAAGTCGAATGAGGTTCATGTCATGAGGAGCGAGCGTGTTAGCCCGAGAACTCTGAATCATGGCTCCCGAAGGGCCGAAGGCCACCACGGGAACGTTGCGCGAGCGCGAGATTTCCATAAACAGGTTGAGCATTTCGCGCGAATTGGGTTGTTCAACCGAGAGAACGTGCTGCTCCAGCTGAGATGTCATGGTTCGGACGAGCGGCTTGAGCAGGTCGCTGCGCGGCGTCATGTCGCACGAGATCGTAAGAATGGCGAGCAGCTTTTTGGTCATGGGGTGCAGCACGGGTGCGCCCGTGCACACGGCATCCTGGTAGAAGTCGGCGAAGTGCTCGGTGCCACGAATCTGAACGGGTTTGCTGAGCGTGGCGACAGTGCCCACGCCATTGGTGCCCACAACGTTTTCGGCCAAGACTGCTCCGCGAACG
>JAIOXH010000049.1 GCA_021741765.1 Aurantimicrobium sp.
AATACGGCCCTCGGAACGCGAAAAACGTCGAGGAGAGAATCGTCCCACTCGAGTGCGGGGAGGCCCATCAGCAGGGTGCGCGACGCATTGGTGACGTCTGTCGCATGAACCCCACCGTTAACGCCACCCGTGAGATTCCACAGGAGCCACGTGTCGGGAGTTCCAAATGCCAGTTCACCGGCTTCCGTGCGAGCCCGCGCCCCGGGAACGTTGTCAAGAATCCAGGCAATCTTGGTCGCCGAAAAATAGGCCGTGAGGGGCAATCCGGTGAGTTGTGAAAATCGATTGATGCCCTCCTTTTCAGTGAGGGTGTCAGCCACGCTCTGTGTGCGTGTGTCTTGCCAGACAATGGCGTTGTAGATCGGCACTCCCGTCGCGCGATCCCACACGATGGTTGTTTCTCGCTGGTTCGTGATTCCCACGGCGGCGATTTCTGTGGCCGAAACCTTCGCGTCAGCGAGTGCCGCGGTAATGACCTCGACGGTGTTGCTCCAGATCTCGACGGGGTCGTGCTCTACCCAGCCGCTGTCAGGAAAGAACTGCGTGGTCTCTTTCTGGGCTATTCCACAACGCTTTCCTGACCGGTCAAAAACAATCGCACGCGTGCTCGTCGTACCGTTGTCGATGGCAAGCACAAACTGTGTCATGAAAGTGTTCTGGCCTTTCTTGCGGACGCGCCTGCACGCGTCTGCGCATCCGTCGTGCGCTCTGGGCTAAGTATGGCCTGTCGGCGTCTGCCAGCATAGGCTGACAACAGCCACGTTCGTATCACAAGGGAGTGCACCGTGTCAGCTGATCAAACGCCGAACCTCGTCGAATCCGCCGAGTGGCGGAATATGGAAGACTTTTCTGAAGGCATCGATACTAATCGTCTCCCTCAGACAGATGTTCTGGCCGGAACGGCACACAGCGTCGTGCTCGAAGACGGGGGAGTGGCGAACTTCAGCTTCCTCTCTGGTAATCGTGTTGCGTGGTCGGTGACCGGTGAAGAGTGGGCCGGCGACGGCGAGGAGAGCTACGACGGCGTCGCTGTGGGCGATGGAGCCTTTTGGGTTGATTTCAGCATTTCAGCACGCAAAGTCGAGTCGATCACGCTCATTTTTCAGCCGGTCACGGGCTGGGCGCTCATTGTGCACTCGCGCATTCACGATGAGAACTTCACCACGGAGACACGCGTGATGCAGACGTTCCACGCCGGTCGCGTAGACGGCAACACTCAGGTCGAATTGCCCCACGAAACACGAGAACTCATCGGTAAGCGCACGCTCTTTCGCTACAGCGTCAACCACCTCTACGAACACATCTACCTGAGCTCACGACGTTTCGTATGGCACAACCTCGTGGGCGAACAGCGTGGACACGCGGCTGCCGAGCTCGCCACCACCTGGAAGCTCGAAAAGGGCTTGTACGTCTTCACGTGGCGTGAGGAGAAGATTCCGGTCGGCACGGTCTTCTTGTTTGACTACGCACGCGGTCGCAGCACCGGAAAGTTCATCGGACTCACGGGAGATGGTCGCATCGAAAACTCTGCTGGGGGCGCGGAAATTGTCGAGTTTGGCGTCTCGAACTACGCCGATCATCAAGAGCCGGTTTAGGGGCTAGCGGAGCGGCCTACACCACGTCGAGTAGGTTCGAGGGGGCGAGCAAGTCTGGTTGCCGATCCCGCGACGATGAGCAGAACCCCGGGAACGGCGATTGCCGCCATGAGGCCGAACGCTTGACCGATGGCGCCCAGTGCGGGCCCCACTCCGAGAATGGCGGTGTTCATGAAAACCAGAAGAACGCGAATCCGGGCGGGGGAGAGGGCCGGGTCCTCGGCGAGGGCCGAACTCACCAGCGGGTAACCCAGCGAAGCGCCCAAACCCCACAGCGTTGCGCCAACAAAAACCAAGGCAACGACGTCTGTCAACATGACGAGCACGATTCCCGCGACGCACACAATGCTCAACAGCGATAACAACAGGGGACGCGCTACTCGTTCGACGACGAAACCGCCGAGCAGGCGCCCAACTGCCATAGCGACGGCAAAGCATGTAAAACCGAGGGCTCCCTCTTCCGCGGTCATGCCACCCGAGACAAGAAAAATGGGTAACCAGGTCGCAGCGGTGTACTCGGCGAGAACGAATGCCAGGGCGATGGCAGCAAGTCCGAGTGTGCGCCGCTCTCGCCACACGGCACGTTGCTGAGTAGGTGTCGTAGTGGTCGCGGTGATGCCCGTGTGGTCGTGCTCAGCGTTATGGAGGGAGCCGTCGCGAGGAATATAGCGCGTGGCAATGATGCCGCACACGGCCGTGGCAGAGGCAACGAGGGCGAAATCGAGCCATTGCGACATATTGGCAGCAATCGACAGCGCTCCGAGAGCAGAACCGGCCAGAAGCCCGACGCTGTATGCCCCGTGGAGGGGAGGCAGCAGACTTCGTCTCGACGCGCGATCGACGTCGGTCGCTTCGATGTTGTTCGCAAAATTACTCATACCGAAAAAGAGGCCCATGCCGAGGTTGCTCAGCACGGCAAGGGGGAGACTTCCCGCAGTTATGGCTAAGCCCGTGAGCGTGAAAAAAAATGACATGCCCACAAAAGACGCCACGAGCATTCGGCGTGAGCCCCAGCGGGAAAGCAGACGAGAGCCAAGTATGACGCTCAGGAGTGCACCAAAACCCAAGACCATGGCAAAAAAGCCATATGAGACCGTAGTGAGTCCGAGCTTCTCTTCGGTCTCTGGCGTGCGACTCACCCAGGTGGCAAAAAAAAGACCGTTAAGCGCAAATGTGCAAATAAGTGCGATGAACCAGCGACGGTTTGTCAGCTGCGCATGAGGTGAGGACACAGGGTAATCCTAGGGCTGGGGAGGAGCAGAAATTTCCAGAACCCGCAAAATCTCACACAACTGACATAATGTGCATTATCGGTTACATACCGACAACAAGCACCATGCGTCCGGGGCTTCCGTAAACTAAGGCTCGTGTCAAAAACAGTAAATATCGTTGAGTTGCTAAGCGCGACTCTGGGCGACATCGTCTCTACGCAGCCCGATGACCTCGCAGCTGCCCGCTGGGACCGATCGGGACTGAGTGCCTCCGGGACGCCGCTGTGTGTCGTCCACGCCACGAGCGTCGATGACGTGTCGGCGACGCTGCGGTTGGCAAATGCTCACCGCGTCGCCGTCGTACCGCGTGGGGCTGGGACCGGTGTCGTTGGCGGCAGTTTTGCTGGCACGGGAGAAATCGTGCTGAGCCTGGCCGGCATGAATCAGATTCTTGAGATCAACGAGGTGGAACGATACGCCGTTGTTCAGCCCGGCGTTATCAACGACCATCTTGACCAGCAGCTCCGCAAACAAGGCCTGTGGTTCGCTCCGGATCCGGCATCACGAGACATTTCTACCGTGGGCGGCAATATCGCCACTAACGCCGGTGGATTAATGTGTACTAAGTATGGAGTTACGCGGGAGGCCGTTCTGAGCCTGCTGGTGGTGCTGGCTAGCGGAGAGGTGATTCGCGTCGGACGAACGACGGCCAAGGGTGTGACCGGACTCGACCTGACGGCCCTCATTGTTGGCTCCGAGGGAACCCTGGGTGTCGTCGTGGAGGCGACCGTGCGCGTGCACCGCAAGGTTCCCGGCTCCGTTGCGACGGTTTCGGGTTACTTCCCCAGCATTCGTCAGGCGGCTCAGGCCTGTTCAGACATCTCTGCGGCCAGCCTCCAACCCATGATCATGGAATTGCTCGACGACCGCGCCTTGACCGCCGTGCACAACTACCTGACGTTGCCGCCGGCTCCCCCGGGGTCTTCGCACGTGCTTGTGCAGACCGACGGCGTCAGTGCTCACGACGACGCCCTGGCCATCCTTGCCGTCATGGAGTCGTGCGGAGGCAACGCCTCCCTGGCAGCGTCGGATGAGGAAGCGGCAGAGCTCGTGCGTATTCGACGCAGCCTGCACCCCGCTATGTCGTCTTTGGGTACGACACTGATTGAGGACGTCTGCGTTCCCCGCAGCAAACTTGTGGAGATGTTTGCGGCCATCACAGCCATCGAGCACAAGTACGACATCGTGATACCTGTCGTGGCACACGCGGGAGATGGCAACTTGCACCCGAACTTCATCTTCGACACTCCCGAACCGACCGAGGTCATTTGGCAGGCCGCTGGCGAGCTGTTTCACGCGGCACTCGACCTCGGTGGCACACTCACCGGTGAACACGGCGTTGGTGTGCTCAAGCAACGTTGGCTCGGTGATGAACTGGGAGACACACAACTAAAGCTCCAGGAAGAGATTAAGCGCGTGTTTGATCCCCACGGAATCCTCAACCCGGGCAAAGTCTTCGCGGCACATCCCTAGGTGAGCACCCCTCCCCTAGGCTTGCCTCGGGGTCGACACCGGCCCAGAAGTATTTTTCGAAGGAGAAGGTATGTCAACCCCGAACAGTGTCAACGGATTCGTTTACTACGGAAGTTCAGCTGAGGCAACGAAGCAGACCGTGAGGACGGTACGCACCGGACTCATCATCGGCGCCATCATCACGGCCATCGTCGGAATTCTGATGCTGGCATTCCCGCAGAGCTCGGCATTTCTCGCCGCGATAATCTTCGGAGTCTTTGTTCTCATTCGTGGCATCGTGCGTGTTGTCGTGGGCATCGGTGGCCCCGGACTCACCGGACTTGGCCGAACGCTCAGCATCATCACTGGCGTCATCCTGCTGGCTGCCGGTGTCGTGATTCTGTTCAACCTCACGGTCGGTGTCGAGGTACTGGCCATCATCATCGGAATTTCCTGGATTATCGACGGTATTGCGACGCTCATCGAGTCGTCACGCGCGGCAGCTCGAGCGTTCAGCATCGTGACCGGAATCATCTCGGTGCTTGCGGGAGTGGCGATGTTCTTCCTCGGCGGCCAGGGCGTAGCCATCATCATGATTGTGATCGGTGCCGTGGCACTTGCGTTGGCGGTCGTGCAGATCGTCGGTGCCATCGCCGTTGGTCGGGTCTCGCGCTAACTGCTCAAAATCAATGGGGCGGTCATCTACGGATGGCCGCCCTATTTCGTGTCACGACCGACAAGCACGGCGCGCGCCAACTCGACAAGGTTCAGGGGTCCGAACGGCTCATCAGTCGCCCCGAGGTCGTCGAGATGCCACCAACGCACATCGTGGATATCCGAAAACTCATTGGGCATCCAGTTGTCGTCAACGGGTTCGAACGACTGCGTGTGCACGGCAAAGAACTCGGCGTGCGTGGTCTGAACGTGGCCATCGGCAAATCTGCTCTCCCCCGAGACAGCCCACACAGGTTCGCCAACACTAGTCACGAGAAGTCCGGTTTCTTCAAAAAGCTCTCGAATGGCGCCTTGGCTGTGCGACTCGTGGTCGTCGGCTCCCCCACCCGGCGTGATCCATCGAATCACCGGGACTGCTAGCGACGGTGAGGCCGTCTTCATCAGCAGGAGTCTCTTGTGCTCGTCAAACAGAAGCACGCGCGAAATCCGACGGTGTGCGGGGCGTGACACAGATCTAGCCTGCGAAACCGCTCGTGTCGCCGACGAGACGCGTGTGGTCCGCGGGAACCGGCTCAATGGCAGCGAGGGCAATCTCGGCGGCAAACTCGGCAACGTTGTAGAGACGACCGGCAGCCTGTTTGCGAGCTTCGATTGCACCGGGGTTGACCCGGTTGAGCAGCGTTGCCGTAATCGTTCCCTCAATCATGTCGCCCGATACGACCACGAACTCGATGTTGTGCGTGGCAAGTTCGGCGATCATGTTGCGCAGGGCATCCTCGCCGGCGCGTTTTGACAGGGCAACTGCCTCGTACTCCGGCATGGTGGGCGTGGTGCGGATGAAGTGGGCTTGGTGACTCGTCACAAAAACCACACGGGCGCCAGCAGCCAAGTGGGGTAGAGCCGTCGTGAGCAGAGCCACCTGCGCATCGCGGTTCAGGCGCATGGCGTAGTTCTCTCCCATGGTGGTTTCCATACCACCCGAGGCGTTCATCACCAGGATGTTGAGCTTGCCAAATGCGGCTTCCGCCTCTGCGAACATGCGGCCGACATCGGCAGGGTTGGTCAGGTCTGCGCCCACAATGATTGCCTCGCCGCCGGCTGAAATGATGCCGTCGCGAATCTTGGCAGCGCGAGCCTCTTTGTCGCGATAGTTGATAACGACCCGAGCACCGGCTTCGGAAAAGAGTCCCACGGTGTCCGCGCCAATGCCGCGCGATGAACCGGTGACGAGAGCGGATTTACCGCTGAGTGAACCCGGAACAAGGGGGTTAGTCATGAGACTCTCTTTCGGTGTGATGAGGACGCGTATTGCGCGCCCTGTCCGCTATCGAGACTAGCAAGTGACAACGGACGCACCTGATACGTTGGGCGCATGAGCGAAGCCGCGGCGACGGGCCGACCCACTCCCCTGCTTCTTTCCCACCGCGGCAACATGCCGGGTTTCGTTGAAAACACGCTCGGTGGCTTTACTGCTGCTCTCGCGTCGGGCGCGGACATTCTCGAAAGTGATGTTCACGTGTCGCGTGACGGCGTAGCCATGCTCTTTCACGATGAATCGCTTGAACGACTGACGGGTGACCATCGACGTGTTCGTGATGTTTCCAGCGATGAATTGCGGGCTCTCGATCTGGGGGCTGGTGAGGGTGTGCCGTCGCTCGAAGAGGTTCTCGTGGCTCTGCCAAGCGCACGCTTCAATCTCGACATGAAATCGCCCGACGCCCCTCACGCCACCGCGTCTGTGATCACGCGGCTTAACGCCCACGACCGCGTGCTACTTGCCTCGTTTTCAGGAAAAAATCGGCGGAAAGTTCATCGACTCATGCCTGAGGTCGCGACGAGTGTATCGGCAGGACAATTCGTTGCCATTGTGTTCGCTGCCAAGCTCGGGCTGGCCGGTCTCATGAAGCGGTTGGCGGGTCGTGCGACGGCGATGCAGATTCCCACGCGGGCGCTGGGCATGGACACCGCTACCGCACGATTTATCGCGCTAGCGCAACGCTGCGGGGTGCGCGTTGAGTACTGGGTAATCAACGATGAAGCCAATATGCGGCTGTTGCTGAAACGCGGTGCAGATGGACTCGTCACGGATAGTGTGGCACTGGCTCGGGAGGTCATCGCGTCACGCCATACTGAGAGCTAACTGGGAATTTGTCCACTGAGGGAACGCATCGTGCCGTTGCGCGCGTTACCTCCACTAGACAGGTATCACAACGCCTGTTGAGGAGGCATCATGCGAAGTCAATCACTGAGGGGTTCGAACCTCAATAGTCGCAGTTTGGCCAGCGACGAAGGAATCGTCTTTTCGGAACGCAAGCAGGTCATGTACGTCTGTGGCTCCTGTGGAGCGACCACCACGATGACTTTTGCCGCAGATGCCGAGAATCCTGATGCGTGGACCTGCGCGTCGTGTGGTGAATCCGCGACACTCGGTGAAGCGGGTGCGGCCCAGCGTCTCGCTACCGCCGCCGAAGATGACAAGGTGGCGCGGACGCCGTTTGACATGCTTCTGGAGAGACGCTCGCGCGAAGAACTCGAGGTTATTCTGCAGGAGCGCCTGCAGTATCTGCGCGCTCGCCGCGGCCAGGAGAAGCTCGGCGCCTAGTCTTAATCGGCGCAGCCCACACCGCGACAGTTCCCACGATGGCTAGGCCGGCAATTCCGATGGCAGCCAGCAACAGCTCGATTGCTCGCCCCGCAACCATTGCCGGTGTCGCGGTGGTTGACAACGGGACTTCGGCATACATCGCACCGGCGGTGAATCTTGGCAATTCCTCGATGGTTGAGCCGTCTGGGGCAATGATGGCAGAGACGCCGACGGTCGAAATGTTCACGACTGTGCGCCCCATCTCCATGGCCCGCAGGCGAGCGATGGCGAGCTGTTGCAGGCTTTCATCGGTGCGCCCAAAGTCGGCGTTGTTTGTCTGAGCAAATATAATCTGGGCGCCTTCTCGTTGCATGTCGTACGCCTGCTGATCGTCGGTGATGTCGAAACAAATCGACAGCCCCACCGGTGTCTCTTCAATGACAACGACGTTCGAGCGCGTTCCAAACGAGTAGTCACGAGTAACCAAACCCACAAGATCGGGAGCAAGGGCGTAGAAAAAATCTCGGGCGGGCATGTACTCGGCAAAAGGCACCGGGTGGATTTTGTCGTACTGCGCGGTGACGCCCTCACCGGGTGTCCACACGAGCGACGAGTTGAAGTACGTGTCGGGGTCGGGATGCGTAATCGTGCCGAAGACTAAGGGTGCATCCAACCGTACGGCAACGTCGTTTACCAGCCCGGCAGAGATCTTGTCTCTGAGCGGGTCTATGTCGTTTCCGTTCTCTGGCCAGACAACGACGTCGAGGCGCTTGCCCACAAGCGCTTCCGAAGCGGCCAGGTGATCGTTGAGAATCTCACCCGGGGTGTAGTCCGAAAAAAGTCCCGCATCGGAGTTGCCTTGAACCGCGCCAACCCGCATCGAACCCGACGTCGCAATCGGAAACGCTGGAACCAGAAGCGCACACACCGTCGCGACGACAGGGACTGACCACAACCAGCGAGCGCCCTCCGTGCGAAGCAGAACCACGATGGTGGCACCCAGCCAGACAAGAACAAAGGTTAGTCCTGCTGTTGACAGCCAGGGCACGAGGTGACCAAAAATACCGTCCGCTTGGGACTGCGCCACGCGTCCCCAGGAGAATCCCCCTTGAGGCCAGACGGAGGAGATACCCTCGCGGGCCACCCATAACCCTGCGATAACGAGGGGAATAAAGCCGACCTGGGCGCGAGGAGTCCGCCACAATCGAGCGCCGTTATTGAGCACAAAGGCTGCGAGGATGGCCCACATCACCTGCCACAGAATCATCACTGTCGCCAGGGCGAGCCAGGGGACGGGACCGAGATAGAGAGTGAGCCAGTCGATGAGCGGTAGCCAAAAGGCCACGCCCGATGCGAGGCCAACGAGAAGCGCAGTCCACCATCGACGTCCGGCGAGGCTCCACACCACCAGGGCGACGCCGGGAACGGCGAGAAACCACCATCCCGGTTCGGGGAATGACGCGCTGAGCGTCAGACCACCGATTGCCGCAACGGGAATTGCAGCCAATAGGGGAAGCCTTCTTCGCCAACGGGAGATCATGCGTAGCCCACGCTCGAGTACGCCACGACCCCTCGTCGTACCTGGTCCAGAGCCGCGCGGGCGGTTGTTGCCAGTGTTGGTCCGGCAACATTGGTCACCTGATCGAGAAGGTCTATCGTTTGTTTCGTCCAACGAACGAAGTCGCCGGCGGGCATGTCGGCGTCAAAAAGGACGTCATCAAGAGACGCCCCTTGAGCCCAACGATACATAGCTCGGGACAGTCCGGCAGCTAGCGGAGTCGTGCCGGGTAGCTTGACACGTTGTTCGATGTCGTCGAGTTCGCTCCAGAGGTTTCCGGTGGCGTCAAATGCGGTCACAAACGCTCCGCGCGGCAGCCGGCGTTCGCTAATGTCGCCCTCATCTCTCCGTGGTTCGAAGACGATGGCGCAGACGAGAGCCGCGAGGCCGGCTGGGTCCAGTTCGTCCCACAGC
>JAIOXH010000050.1 GCA_021741765.1 Aurantimicrobium sp.
GAACACCTCCGCGATCCCCACTTCGCCCTGCACGCGGCCGTGGCATTGGGCGCTGAGATTGTCTACTGGCCGAGCCAGTATCTTCGCGCACGACCCAAGCCGAAGGCCTAGCCGGATTCTGAGTTCGCCTCCGAACCGACAGCCAGGTTAGCGTCGGGTGGCGTCGTCCACTTGGCCAATGAGTTCTTCCAAGATGTCCTCGAGAAAAACCATGCCGGTGGTGCGGCCACGACTATCAACAACGCGGGCCAAGTGCACACCCGAGCGCTGCAGCTGCGCCAAGGCGTCTTCGAGATCCAGCGTGGTCGTGACCGTCTCGAGGCGCCGCAGGCGCTTCGCCTGAAGTTTTCCGCTCTCGGTGCCCTCGCCGTCACCGTCGTCGGTGAGCACGTCCTTGAGGTGCACGTAGCCCACGGGTTCGCCCGTGGCGTCAACAATCGGGTAGCGCGAGAATCCGTGCGTGGTCACCGCCTTCTCCAGGTCGGCAACCGTCGCCGTTTCGGGCAGAGTCACCACCTCGGTCAGCGGCACGGCGATGTCGCGCGCCTTCTTCTCGGTGAACTCTACGACCGCGCTCACCGCACCCGAAGAGTCGTCAAGCGTGCCCTCGCGCGTCGAGTGGCTCACAATACTCGCCACCTGGTCGAGGGTGAAAGTGCTCATGGCTTCGTCGCGCGGCGTCACCCGACACAAGCGCAGGATGCCGTTGGCCGAGGCATTGAGCGCGATGATCACCGGGCGCACCACCGAGGCCACAGCCACCAGGGGCGGGGCCAGCAGGAGAACGGCACGTTCGGGCATGGCGAACGATGCATTCTTGGGCACCATCTCGCCAAACACAACGTGCAGGAACGTCACAACAATGAGAGCAACGACAAATCCGAGTGTGGAGATCACACTCTCAGACCATCCGGTAGCGACCAACCAGTCGGCAATCAGGTATTTGATGCTCGGCTCCGCCACATTCAAAATGAGCAGGGAGCACACAGTAATCCCCAGTTGCGCCGTGGCCAGCATGAGCGAGACGTGCTCGATGGCCCACAGCGCGGTGCGTGCACCGGGCTTGCCAGCGGCGGCCATGGGCTCGATCTGCGATCGCTTGGCCGAGATCACGGCGAACTCGGCGGCCACAAAGAACGCGTTGATCACGAGTAACAGGGCGAGCCACACAAATCCCACCCAGTTCACGAGGCATCACCACCCTCGGGAGCTTCTTCCGGGGTGAAACGCAAACGGTCGATGCGCCGGCCGTCCATGCGCACCACACGAAGGATTCCGCCCGAGCACGCCACCTCATCGTTGAGCTTCGGGAGTTCTCCGAGTTCGCTCATCACAAATCCGGCAACGGTCTCATAGTCGGGGTTTTCAGGAACAGTAATGCCCGTGCGTTCCATGAGTTCGTCGGGACGCAGGTTGGCCGGAAACGTCGTGGTCTCGCCAGAGCGCACCACGCCGGCCGCGGTGCGATCGTGTTCGTCGGCAACCTCGCCAATCAACTCTTCCACCACATCTTCGAGCGTGGTGATTCCAGCGGTGCCACCGTATTCGTCAATCACGACAGCCATCTGGTACCCCTTGACGCGCAACTCGGCCAGGAGGTTGTCGAGCGTCATGGTCTCGGGAACGCGCAGGGCCTCCGTCATGATGGCGGAGACGGGAACCTCCGCGCGACGCTCGCGAGGAACCGACATCGCATATTTGACGTGCACAACGCCCAGCAGATCGTCAAGATCGTCGCCCACCACGGGGAACCTCGAGAAACCTGTCCGCCGGGCGGATTCAAGAACGGCGAGAACCGGATCGTCAGCAGCTACGTCAACGACGCGGGGACGCGGGGTCATCACGTCTGCTGCCGTGCGCTCGCTAAACCGCAGCGTCTTGCTCAGCAGGGTGGCCGTATCTTTTTCGAGGAACCCCTCCCTCGCAGAGTGAAGAACCAGTGCCGAAAGCTCTTCGGGCGTTCGCGCCGACGACAGTTCTTCGACCGGCGTCACCCCGAAAAGCTTCAGGATGCCGTTGGCCGTGTTGTTGAGTCCCACCACGGCGGGCCGAAAGATAAACGTGAAACCCGCTTGAACCGGCACCACCACTTTGGCCGTTTGCAGGGGCACGGCGAGCGCAAAGTTCTTGGGTACCAGCTCGCCGATCAACATCGAGAGCAGGGTGGCAACAAGAATCGCCAGGATGAGCGCCACCCACCGGGAGACTCCGGCATCCCAGCCCCAACCGTCGAACAGCACTGACAGGAGTGCGGAAACGGCGGGTTCCATGGCAAAACCGGTGAGCAGAGTGGTCAGCGTGATTCCCAACTGCGCACTCGAGAGATGGGTCGACGTGCGGCTCAGGGCGCGAGAGATGCCTGCCAGCCCGCGCTCACCACGGTCAATCCGCGCGTTGATGTCGGCCCGGTCGAGGTTAACGAGAGCAAACTCAGCCGCCACAAAAAACCCGGTACCCACGATGAGCACCATTCCCACCGCAAACATGGACCACTCAAACAGCACCGGTCAGAGCACCTCTCCCGCGCGTGCGCGCCGTCGGAAAGGAGTTACCAGAAGGGGGGTCGTCCATCGTCCTCACTATATATGCCCTCACCTGAACGTCAACCGGGTCTCACGCATTCGCATTAGTCTTGAGGTGGGTTCGAACGCTGGGATCACTCCCGCACACGAGACCTGTCGCCGCAGGCGACGTGATTCACTTCTTATCCACGTAGCGCATCGAGAGTGAGCGACAGAGAGTCGTGTCCAACCAACAGGGCGAAGGAGCCGACGAGTTCGGCGCAAATGAGTGGCTCGTCGAAGAGCTTTACGAAAAATACGTTGTCGACAAGAACTCCGTCGACGAAACGTGGTGGCCCACGCTGGAGAGGTACGGCGCCGCGCAGGGAATGCAGACTCCTGCCTTGGTGGTTACTCCGGCACAGGTAGCGCCCCCGTCGGATGTGGCCGAGGCGCCCTCGGCGTCACAGCCCATCACGGAATCACAGCCCACCACTGGATCACAGCCCGTCACCGCCGCGCAGCCCGTGGCACGCACCACATCGCTGCCCGGTAGCGCTCCGATTCCCGCAGATGCTCGCGTGCTCGAGGGTGTGGGTGTTGCCGAGCCCGCCCAAGAAGACGTCTACACAGTGCTCAAGGGAATGTCTAAGTTGTTGGCCGCCAACATGGACGTATCGCTCACGGTGCCTACCGCCACGAGCGTGCGTGCGGTTCCGGCAAAGCTTCTCATCGACAACCGCATCGTGTTGAACAATCACCTCTCGCGCCGTCGCGGCGGCAAGGTCTCGTTCACCCACATCTTGGGTTACGCGTTGGTTCGCGCGCTTAAAGATTTCCCCACCCAAAACGTGTTCTACGACGAGATTGATGGCAAGCCCACCATGGTGGCCCCCGCGCACGTGACGCTCGGTTTGGCTATCGACATTCCCAAACCCGACGGCACTCGTGCGCTGATGGTGCCGGGTATCAAGCGCGCCGACACCATGGCCTTTGACGAGTTCCTGCAGGCCTACGAAGACCTCGTGGGTCGCGCTCGCGCCAACAAGCTCACGACCGATGACTTTCAGGGCATCACCGTCTCGCTCACCAACCCGGGCGGTATCGGCACCAACCACTCGGTGCCGCGTCTCATGAAGGGCCAGGGCTGCATCATCGGCGCCGGCGCGCTCGATTACCCGGCCGAGTTCCAGGGCTCAAGCGAGAAGACACTCGTCGACATGGGAGTGGGCAAGATCATCACGCTCACGAGCACCTACGATCACCGTGTCATTCAGGGTGCCGGCTCGGGCGAGTTCCTCAAGATCGTGCACGAACTGCTTATCGGTCAGCGGAATTTTTACGAGGATATTTTCGCCGCCCTGCGTATCCCCTACAAGCCGATCCAGTGGAATGCCGACATCAGCATTGATGCCGCCGCGAACATCGACAAGGCCGCTCGCGTTCAGGAGCTCATCAACGCTTACCGTGTGCGCGGTCACCTCATGGCCGACATCGATCCCCTCGAGTACGTGCAGCGTACGCACCCCGACCTCGAGATCGAGTCGCACGGCCTCACGCTGTGGGACCTCGACCGCGACTTCATCACGGGCGGTATCGGCGGATCACGCATGCTGCCCCTGCGCAAGGTGCTGGGCATCCTGCGCGACTCCTATTGCCGCACGGTGGGCATGGAATACATGCACATTCAAGATCCGGAGCAGCGTCGCTGGATTCAGGAGCACGTTGAACAGCCCTACGAGAAGCCCGATCACGACGAGCAGATGCGCATCCTCGAGAAGCTCAACGAAGCCGAGGCTTTCGAAACGTTCCTGCAGACCAAGTACGTAGGACAGAAGCGCTTTAGCCTCGAGGGCAGCGAGTCACTCATCGCCCTGCTCGACGCCATCCTGCAGAAGGCCGCCGACTACGAACTCGACGGCGTGGGCATCGGCATGGCCCACCGCGGACGCCTCAACGTGCTCACCAACATTGCGGGCAAGACCTACGGTCAGGTGTTCCGCGAATTTGAGGGCAACGTCGACACCGGCACAGTTCAGGGCTCGGGTGACGTCAAGTACCACCTCGGCACCGACGGCACCTACACCTGTCGCAACGGTCGCGAGATTCCCGTCTTCCTGGCCGCCAACCCCTCGCACCTCGAGGCCGTCAACGGTGTGCTTCAGGGCATCGTGCGCGCCAAGCAGGACCTCAAGCCCATCGGAACCTTCACCACGCTTCCCGTTCTGATCCACGGCGATGCCGCCATGGCGGGTCAGGGTGTCGTTTACGAAGGAATGCAGATGTCGCAATTGCGCGGCTACCGCATCGGTGGCACCGTGCACATCTCGGTCAACAACCAGATCGGCTTCACCACTCCCCCGTGGGAGTCGCGCACCTCGGTCTACGCCACCGACGTGGCTAAGGCCATCCAGGCTCCCATCTGGCACGTCAACGGCGACGACCCCGAGGCCGTGGTGCGTGTTGCCCGCCTTGCGGTTGAGTTCCGCCAGCGTTTCAAGAAGGACGTGGTCATCGACCTCGTCTCCTACCGTCGTCGCGGACACAACGAGGGTGACGATCCCTCGATGACCCAACCCATGATGTACAACCTCATCGAGGCCAAGCGCTCGGTGCGGCGCCTCTACACCGAGGCTCTCGTGGGTCGCGGTGACATCTCTCAAGAAGAGTTTGATGCGGCCCAGGCCGACTTCCAGCGTCAGCTCGAGACGGCTTTTGACGATACGCACGGCGACAAAGCTGAGGGAAGCTCAAGCGATGCCCCGGCCGCCGCCGCGCATGCCGAGCGCAGGCAGCCAGCGTCAACGGCCGTCGACATCTCGGTGATTCATCGAATCGGCGACGCCTTCAACAACATCCCCGAGGGCTTCTCGGTTCACCCTAAGCTGCAGCAACTACTCACCAAGCGCGGTGAGATGAGCCGCGAGGGTGGCATTGACTGGGGCTTTGGCGAGATTTTGGCGTTCGGCTCTGTGCTGCTCGAGGGCATGCCGGTGCGCCTCACCGGACAAGACGTGCGCCGCGGAACCTTCGTGCAGCGTCACGCCGTCTTCCACGACCGCGCCAACGGCAAAGAGTGGCTGCCGCTCACCAACCTCGCCGAGAACCAGGGACGTTTCTGGATCTATGACTCGCTGCTGAGCGAGTTCGCCGTCATGGCCTTCGAATACGGCTACTCGGTAGAGCGTGCCGACGCCCTCGTGTTGTGGGAAGGTCAGTTCGGCGACTTCGCCAATGGCGCCCAGACCGTGGTGGACGAGTTCATCTCGGCCGCAGAACAAAAGTGGAGCCAGCGCTCCTCCGTCGTTCTCCTCCTCCCCCACGGCTACGAGGGTCAGGGTCCCGACCATTCGTCCGCCCGCATGGAGCGCTACCTGCAGATGTGCGCCGAAGAGAACATGATTGTGGCGCGCCCCTCCACGCCAGCGTCCTACTTCCACCTGTTGCGCCGTCAGGCGCACCACAGCCCGCGCAAGCCGCTCATCGTGTTTACGCCCAAGGCCATGCTGCGCCTGCGCGATGCGGCCAGCCCGGTCGACGACTTCATCACCGGCTCCTTCCGCGAGGTAATCGACGAGCCGCGCCAGCTCGACAAGGCCGGCGTTCAGCGGGTCATCGTCACATCCGGCAAGCCTTTCCACGATCTTGAGGCAGAAATTGCCAAGACGGGTGACACGCGGGTTGCCGTGGTGCGTCTCGAGCAGTTCTACCCCGAGCCCCTCGAAGCGCTCAACGCCATCCTGGCCACCTACCCCAACGCCGAGATTCTCTGGTACCAAGACGAACCGCAGAACCAGGGCGCCTGGCCGTTCATTCTGTTGAACGTGGCACCGCACCTGCAGGGACGTAGCATCCGGTGTGTGTCACGGCCGGCCGCAGCAGCGCCGGCCGCGGGTTCGGCCAAGCGCCACCAGGTAGAGGCCGACACCCTGTTGGGCGAGGCGCTCACGTTCTAATCGACCCCGCCGGAGTCGAGACACGCGCCTGACTTGGGCGCTGGGCCGGCAGGGAGGCATTTGGCGATCTCGGGCCGCTTCTGCCCATGCGGTCTAAAAAATTAACAGATTTGTAACCACCTTCTATTCCTCAAAACCATCAGGGGCATATACCCTTGTTGTTATTCCGGTCGCCCCCCTCTGCCCCTTTCCCGGATGTCACGGAGAGAATGACCATGGCAAGAAACTCCCGGCGTGCCTACGCCTCGAAAAAGGCAAAGCAATCCTCAAAGAAGAAGATTTTACGCCTCGAAATCACGCACAGTGCGGTCGTGCCAAGAGATCCCGTGGTCACCTTTCGAGCCTTAACGGATGGCCGAGGTGAGCTCACCAGTTTGGATCTCGTGGGAGCTCCGACAAAAGCTGCTCATATCGACAAGGTTGCTGATCGCGCAGAAACCTTCACAGAAAACGCGGCTCGGGTCACACTCACAAACGGCATTTCGTTCGATTACCGCGAGACATCGCGCACTCCCGGTAAATTTTTTTCCTCCCAGATGAGCAACTTCACCGGTCGCGGAACCCTTTTTCTCAACCGAGTAGTTTCAGAGTGGACCTTGACGCCCCTAGTGGTTCCGGGAAACGCCATTGGCTACACGACGGTCACGTGGACGATCAAGTTCTACCCTCGAAGTCCCCTCGCGCGATGGATCATGCGCATGTGGCTCTCACTCCACTGGCGCCATGTCAGCGCGAGAGGCATGAGCGCCAATTTGAAGCGGGTCGTAGAAATTGACGAACCTAGCGTGTCCGTGGCGGCGCGACCGGCGGTTAGTGCGATTGCAGGCCGCGCAGTTTGAGCATGACCTCTTCGCGCAGTTGTTCCGGGGCCGTTTCTTTGCATGCGCGCGCCACGGCGTGTTTCAGCACGACACCCACCTTGTGTTCGTCGGTGCATCCCGTGCAGTTATCCATGTGCTCGCGGATGTCCGCAGCGTCCTCCGAACACAGTTCGTTGTGGAGGTAGTCCTCCAGGGCCTGCTTCGCCTTTTCGCAACCACAGTCGCTCATGATGCGCTCGCCTTCGGTGTCGTGTTCAGGCCCAGTTCGCGGGCGTAGTCAGCGAGAGCCTCGCGAAGCTGGCGGCGTCCGCGGTGCAACCGACTCATCACGGTTCCCGAGGGGGTATCCATAATCTCGGCAATCTCCTGATAGGAGAAGCCCTCCACGTCGGCCAGAAAAACAGCGATGCGGAAATCCTCGGGCAACGCCTGCAGCGCATCCTTGACCACGCCGGCGGGCATGTGGTCAATGGCCTCGGCCTCGGCGGATCGGCTCGACGTCGCTGTGCGCGACTCGGCTGAACCCAACTGCCAGTCTTCGAATTCTTCGAGTGGCGCTTGGAACGGCTCGCGCGCCTTCTTGCGATAGTTCGTGATGAACGTGTTCTCAAGGATGCGATGAAGCCAGGCCTTGAGGTTCGTGCCCTGCTCATACGAATCAAACGCGGCGAACGCCTTCAGGTAGGTCTCTTGCACGAGATCGTTGGCGTCGGCGGGGTTGGCAGTCTTGCGCATGGCGTGGCCGTAGAGCTGATCGAGGTAGGGCATGGCCTGCTCAACAAACAGCGCGTTCTTAGGCAGAGACGAATCGTTCATCTCACCCCAGCCTAGGTGAGCGTCTCGTTCGGCTAACGGTGCCGGACGCGCGGGACATTCAGCGAGCATGACACTCCCCTTTCGATACCTCGGTAACCTGTAACTAATGCTGAGGTCACCGTATTCCCGCCCGGAGTTCAATCCGTATGGCGATGACTCCTCCGAACCGGAGGTGAGCGGTCCGTGGAACGCCCCGTCGGCAGCGGGTCCGCTGGATGCCTCGCTCTGCCTTCCCGGCTCTAAATCGCTCACTAACCGGGAGCTCGTGCTCTCGGCCCTTGCCACCGAGCCCTCGACGCTGCGCGCGCCACTCCACTCGCGCGACACCAACCTCATGGTGGAGGCCCTGCGTTCACTGGGCACCACCATTGTTGAGCAACCGGGCGACTCGCCCTTTGGCGGTGACTGGATTGTCACGCCCGGCGAACTCACCGGCAGCACCACAATCGACTGCGGTCTGGCGGGAACCGTGATGCGTTTTCTTCCGCCGGTGGCTGCGCTCGCGCTGGGTCCCACTACGTTCGACGGCGATGCCGCGGCGCGCAAACGGCCCATGAACGTCACAGTGACATCACTTCGCGATCTCGGGGTTGACGTCGCCGACGAGGGACGTGGCGCCCTGCCGTTTACCGTGCACGGCGCGGGTCGGGTGTCGGGTGGTGAACTCACCGTTGACGCCTCGAGATCGAGTCAGTTTGTCTCCGGGCTCCTTCTTGCTGCGGCGCGGTTTGAGAACGGACTCGACCTCACCCACGCCGGCGAGCGCCTGCCCAGCCTCCCCCACATCGAGATGACCATTGAGACGCTGGCCCAACGCGGTGTTGCGGTGACGAGCGATCGGCCCGGCCACTGGCGGGTTGCCCCGGGTGTCTTGAGCGGGCGCGTCGTTGACATCGAACCCGATCTCTCAAACGCCGGCCCCTTTCTGATCGCCGCGCTGGTAGCCGGCGGCTCCGTGACCATTACCGGCTGGCCGGAGGCAACAACCCAGGTGGGCAATGACCTGCTCGAGATCCTTCCGCTGTTTGGTGCCGCGGTAACCCGCACAGGCGCCAGCGTCACTGTCTCGGCGACGGGCGCGATTAGCGCCGTGAGTCTCGACCTGAGCACCGGGGGTGAGCTGGCCCCGGCACTCGTCGCCCTTGCGGTGCTAGCCGACGGCACGAGCGAAATCACCGGCATCGGCCACATTCGCCACCACGAGACAGACAGATTGGCGGCTCTGGTTGCCGAGATCAACGGTCTCGGCGGGCGCGCCACCGAGTTGCCCGACGGAATCCGCGTGGAACCCGCAACCCTCCGCGGCGGCCTGTGGCACACCTACGAAGACCACCGCATGGCCACGGCCGGCGCCATCATCGGACTTCGCGTTGCCGGCGTCGACATCGAAGACATTCGCACGAC
>JAIOXH010000051.1 GCA_021741765.1 Aurantimicrobium sp.
CATTTTCTGGCTGTGTGCTGTGGGATTCGAACCCGCTCGGGTTCTTGGGCCCACGGCTTTAGGCAAAGCGCAGCTTTGCGCCGGGGACCCGCTCCAGGGATCTTGGCCAGTAGGGTGGGCCCCCGCTGGCCCACGCAACGCATGCCGTTGCGGGATCTCGGCTAGTAGGGGACGATTCCCGCGACGTGCGCTAAGGGACCCGCTCGAGCTACAAAGCAGATGGCTGCTGTTGCGTGATGCAATGGATGCCGCCGCCGCGCGCGAAAATGGCGCGCGCGTCAACACCAACTATCTTGCGACCCGGGTAGGCGCGCTTTAGGATTCGGCGAGCAACCGAATCGTTGGGGTCGTCGAACGTGCACATGATCACGGCACCGTTGCACACGTAGTGATTGATGTAGCTGTAATCCACCCAGCCGTCGTCGTCGCGAAGGATTTCGGGTGCTGGGATGCCAATCACGCGCAAGGGCGGCCCCACGGGCTCACCGGAGGCATCGCGCTTCTGCCACTTCTTGGCCCAGTCGCGCAGGATGCGGCGCACCTCGTTACTGATCCAGAAGTCGGGGTGTTCGGCATTTCGTTGTGAATGGAAGAGCACGGTGTTTTCGTCTGAAAAACATGCCACCATGTCGACGTGTCCCCGGGTTCCAAACTCGTCGTAATCGCGAGTGAGTCCGCGGGGAAGCCAGATGAATCGCTGCACGCCCAGGGTTCGCCGCAGTTCGTTCTCAACGTCTTTTTTCTTCCAGTCGGGGTTGCGACCGGGATCGAGCTGAACAGTCTCGGTGAGCAGAATCGTTCCGGCGCCGTTGACGTGGATGCCGCCGCCCTCGTTGACAAGTGGCGACGGGATGACACTCGCCCCGGTCGCCTCGGCAACTACCGTGGCGACGAGGTTGTCATTCTTCCAGGTGGCCCAGCCTTGCCCACCCCAGCCGTTGAAGACCCAGTTGACAGCGCTCACGGTCTTGCCAGCGGTGCGCACGAATGTCGGGCCTGTGTCTCGCATCCACGCGTCGTCAAGCTTGGCAGTGACAATGTTGACGCGCTCGTCGAGAAACGACCCTGCTGTAGCAACGGCGTCGGCCGGTACGAGCATGGTTACGGGCTCAAAGGGAACGATGGCATTGGCTACAGACGCCCATGCGCTGCGTGTGGCGCGGGCCTCGCGCTCAGAGTCTCCCAAAGCGTAACCACCGGCAGGCCACGCCATCCACGTGCGGTCGTGTGGATCCCACTCGGCCGGCATGCGACCGCCTCTGGGGCGTGTGTCGTTCACGGGCCTCCTTGCGCGTCGACTCCTAGTCTGTCGGACGCACCCTCGACACGCCAGACTGTTTCGAGTCTTTACGACACGCCGCGTGTGGGCGGTTACGAAGAAAAGTTTATCCGCCCGAATTCCGCCAATTTCTGCGGAAAATTGATGATGGCGTGTCAACGGGCTGTGAAAAACATTCGAAACACTACATGTTGTGGAATGACAACGGTGTCATTACCGGTATATAGTGAAAGTCCACCGCAGAAGCGCGGAAGAGAACTCGGTGAAATCCGGATCTCGACACCAGATTTAGCAGGAGGCATCATGGAATTCGACAGCAACGACACAGTCGGCGGCTACGCGGTACCAGTAGACCCAATGGATCTGCTGCAGTGCGACAGCTGCCAGTAGGCAAGGTTTTTTTGATCGGCTGAGCCGATATGACGAAAGCCCCGGAGGTCTCCGGGGCTTTCGTCATTTTCGCCGCGTCTGACGGTGGAACTTTGTTGCGTCGGAGCAATATCGTAGGGTCATGGCCAGTCGCTCGCGAAACCCCATCCTGGGAGTCCTTCAGCGCTACGCGGGTCCGCACGCTTTCTCCTGGCAGGTCGGCCTCACGGTTCTGGTTCCCCTGAGTGTGGGCACGGCGCTGACGGACGTTGAGCGCACAGCTGCCGACTGGTGGCCGTGGATCATTGTCGCAGCGCGGTCATTTGTTGTAGCGATGGGCCTTTTTTTGCTGATTGGCCTCGTCATGCGATTGATCCCGCGAGGCTGGGTGCGCTCCATCCTGGTTCTCTGGGCGTTCGGCATGATCGAGGCGGTGCGCGCTGTCGTCGTTCAACGCCTGGCCGTGTGGGAAGGCCTTGCCGTAGAAAATCTGTTCGGATTTCGTCTGGCCGCTGGATTTGCCACCGGCCTGGCGCTCTTCGGGCTCGCGTCAATTGCTGTTAACGACGCCAAGTTGTATCGGGCTGAGATGCTTATCCTGCAGAGGCAAGACGGTCGCTTACGAAATCTTCTCGCCCGCAGTGTGGCCGAACGCTCGGCAGTGCGAGCAGAGTTGTTACGCGGAGTTCGTGAGACCGTCGATGAGGCGATCCGTGCCGTGTTACGACCGCATCGCAAACACGCCAGCGCTGAAGAAGTTGTCGACACGCTGATCGGCTTAGCCGACGGCGTCATACGACCACTCAGCCACGACCTGCACGACAACCCGCGAAGTTTTCCTGAAGGGCCCGTACCCGCACGTCCCCAAAAGATTAGTACGCGCGCGGTGCTCTCTTTCACCACTCTGGCTCACCCCTTTCGCCCCCTGGTGACCAGCGTGTTTTCCGTTCTCCTCGCGAGCCCCGCGTTGTTTTACGGCCTCGGCCCGGGGCTCGGAATACTATCGTCTGCCGTCTTGGCCCTGTTGATTTTTGCCTTCTTGGGTTTGGGTTGGCTCGACGCCCGGCGACGTTACGCGCGCCTGCATGTCGCGACCCGCGTTTCACTGATGACGCTGACCTTTCTGGCCATGGGCGGCACAGTGGGCGCGACGTTAACGCTCCTCAACGTATGGCCCAGTGGGGGCGGCTGGACCAACATCGTCTACACGACGCTGCTGAGTCCTCTCATCTGTTGGCTGGTCGTCCTCCCCGCCGGATTACACGCGGCGCGACAGCAGATTCTGCGTGATTCCAAACGCGTCAATAAGCAATTGCGCTGGGAACTCGCTCGGGCCAACGCACTCGTCTGGCAGGAACAACAGGAACTTTCCACGGCGCTGCACCGAGATATCCAGGGCACTCTCTTGGCATCGGCTTTCCGGCTCAAGCTGGTCATTGAATCTGGCGGAGATACCGGGGCGGCGATTGATGAGATTCGCACGATCCTCGATGACAGCGTTAACCATTTGCAAACCACCGACGGACCGGAGACCCTCCACCGGGTCTTTGCGGAACTCGTCGACCGATGGACGGGCGTTCTCGAGATTCGCACCAACTATTCCGGACCAACTCGGGTCGCAATCGAGAGGGATCGGGTGGTGATGCGCGCAATCCGCGACATTTCTAGCGAGTTTGCCACGAACTCCATCAAGCACGGGCGGGCCCACACCATGGCGGTATCGCTCTCCCTGCCGAGCGATCACGAAGTTGAGCTCACGCTAACGAACGACGGCCAACCCCTCGTCACAGAGACCTCGCCCGGACTCGGCACCATCCTGATCGAGAATTTGGCCACGGCCGTGTCTTATGCGCCGGTCGACTCTGGAGTTTCACTCACCATAACCCTGCCCACGGGTGTCACGCTGAAGAGTCCGATGACCACGCCGCTGGTGCAGGTGACGTCGGTAGAATGAAGCCGTGGCAGTAAACCCCGACATTGTTGGTCGTTCGTGCGAACCAACCGAACCGTACGTGGTGGGTCGTGAGAAGGTACGTGAGTTTGCCCGTGCCGTCATGGCCACGAACGCGATTCACGCGGATGTTGCGGCCGCCCGCGCTGCCGGCTACGCGGACATTGTGGCGCCACCGACCTTCGCCGTTGTTGTTCAAGAGAAGACACTTGCCCAGTTGCTCGCTCTGCCTGGCGCCAACATCGACTTCTCACGCGTGGTTCACGGAAGCCAGGACTTCACCTTCACACGTCCGATTGTGGCCGGGGATGAGCTCACGGCCGTGCTGACCGTCGAGTCTGTTAAGTCGCTTGCGGGAAACAGTTTGGTCACGGCGGTGTCGCAGATCACCGACGCCTTAGGTGCGCATGTGGTCACCGCCACGTCGACGCTCGTCGTGAGGGCGGACGACTAATGCCCGCGCTCACTCAGCTGGCCGTGGGCGACCAGGTTGCAATCGCCACATATCGCTTCACACGCGATTCCCTCGTGCGATATTCCGGTGCCTCGGGAGACTTCAACGCCATCCACTATCGCGATGACGTGGCTGCTTCGGTGGGACTTCCGGGCGTTTTGGCGCACGGCATGCTCACCATGGGCGTTGCCGTTCAGCCCGTCGTTGAGTGGCTGGGCGACCCGGGGCGCGTGCTCGGTTACCAGGTCAAGTTCACGCGGCCCGTTCTCGTCGACCCGGTCGAAGGCGCAGAGATTGAGGTTCTCGCCAAGGTGGGCGCGGTTAACGCGGAGGAGCACTCAGCTCGCATTGACCTCACGGTGACGTTCAACGGCGACACGGTACTGGGCAAGGCGCAGGTGCTCGTCTCTCTCGCCGCGTCGGCCTGAGGCCTGCCGTGACCACGTTTGCTGAACTCACCACCCTGAGGGTCGGCGGAGGTGCGCGCCGGTGGGTTGAGGCGCGCAACTGCGATGACATCGTGTCTGCTGCCTCTGCTGTGCGCGGAACGGGCGAAAACTGGATTGCTCTGGGCGGCGGCTCAAACCTATTGGCGGCCGATTCGGAGTTTGACGGCACCGTCATCCGCGTTCTCTCTGAGGGTATTCAGATCGAGAGCGAGGGGGCCGATCGCACGCTCGTGCACGTACAGGCCGGACACTCGTGGGACGACTTTGTTTCGTGGGCCGTGATCAACGGACTCGGCGGCGTGGAAGCGATGTCGGGAATCCCCGGCACGGTGGGCGCGGCCCCGGTGCAGAACATCGGAGCATACGGCCAGGAGCTCGCGGAGGTCGTTCACAGCCTCACGTTTTGGGATGAGCAGCGCGACGACGTGGTCACGCTGACCAACGCCGACATGGACTTCTCCTTTCGCCATTCGATTCTCAAGGGGGCTCGCCGCGGAATCGTGCTCGACATCACCTTTGCGTTGACGCGCGTCGGCACCGGGCCCGAGGCGCTGGGTCGGCCCATCATGTTTGAGCAGCTGGCCTCCGCCCTGGGGGTTGCCGTGGGCGCTAGCGAGCCACTGGGAGCCGTTCGCGACCGTGTTCTCGAACTGCGCTGCAGCAAGGGAATGGTGCTCGATGCCAATGACCCCGACACATTCAGCGTGGGCTCATTCTTTGTGAATCCCATTGTGAGCGAACGGTTTTCGCGCACACTGCCCGCAGACGCCCCGCGGTTTCCGGTGGGCGAGGATGAGCCGCCGCGTTATCTCGCACCGGGCGAGGATGTTCCGCCGCTGTCAACGCAGCCGCGAGCCATCAAGCTCAGTGCCGCCTGGCTTATCGAGCAAGCTGGCGTGCGAAAGGGATTTGCTCTCCCTGGGTCTGGCGCAGCCATTTCTTCGAAGCACGCACTCGCCATCACCAATCGCAGCGCGGCAACGGCCGATGATGTTTTTCAGCTCGCGAAGTACGTGCAGGCGATGGTGCAGTCATCGTTTGGCGTTCTCTTGCTCCCTGAGCCCACCCTCGTGGGCCTCAGCCTCTGAGGCAGCGCTTAGGAAAAAAGCTTCTGCAGGCGCTGCACGCCCTCGAGCAGGGGGCCGTCGCCCAGTGCATAGCTGAAGCGCAGGTAACCGCTGGGGCCAAACGCTTCACCGGGCACGGCGGCTACCTCGGCCTGGTCAAGGATGAGGTCGGCCAGCTCGAGCGATGTGGCGGGGGTGACCCCGCCCCAGGTCGTGCCGAGAAGTCCGGTGACATCGGGGTAGACGTAAAACGCACCCTTGGGGGTGGGGGTGATGATTCCGGGAATCTTGTTGAGTTCTGCCACCATGACGTGCCGACGACGGTCGAAGGCCTCAAGCATTTCCGCTATGCAGTCTTGCGGGCCGGTGAGAGCAGCCAGAGCAGCGCGCTGCGAAATGTTTGACACGTTGCTCGTGAGGTGCGACTGCAGATTCGCAGCTGCCTTCATGGCATCGCCCGGCCCGACCATCCAGCCCAAGCGCCAGCCGGTCATGGCGTAGGTCTTGGCAACACCGTTGACGAGAATCGTGCGGTCGGCGAGTGCCGGCACGGCCTCAACGATGGAAACCGCGCGAACGCCGTCATAGGTGAGGTTCTGATAAATCTCGTCTGCAATGACCCAGAGGCCGTGGGCGTCAGCCCACTCGCCGATGGCGCGAACCTGATCGGGTGTGTAAACGGCACCCGTGGGGTTTGAGGGGGAGACGAACAGCAAGACCTTCGAGCGCGGCGTGCGCGCAGCTTCGAGTTGATCAACCGTGACCAAATACTCTTGGTCGGCACCAGCGAACACGTCCACCTGCACGCCACCAGCCAGGGCGATGGCCTCGGGGTAGGTGGTCCAGTAGGGCGTGGGCACGAGGACCTCGTCGCCCGGATCCAGCAGCGTCGCGAAAGCCTGGTACACGGCCTGCTTGCCTCCGTTGGTCACCACCACCTGTGATGCGGCAACTTCGAGACCGCTGTCGCGCATGGTCTTCTCGGCAATCGCCTCACGCAGCTCGGGAAGGCCAGCGGCCGGGGTATAGCGATGGTTCTTGGGGTCGCGCACGGCCAGAACTGCGGCTTCCACAATGTGTTCGGGGGTGGGAAAGTCGGGTTCACCCGCCGCATAACTAATGACGGGCCGCCCA
The DNA here is from genome assembly GCA_021741765.1 of Aurantimicrobium sp. Taxonomy (GTDB): domain Bacteria; phylum Actinomycetota; class Actinomycetes; order Actinomycetales; family Microbacteriaceae; genus UBA963. Next base: position 6,704 of record JAIOXH010000051.1, read on the forward strand.
GCAGCCTGCAGCGCCTTAGCTTTGGCGTCGACCTTGAGCGTGGCCGATTCGGCGATGGCAGAGATTCGACGCGAGATTCGGTTAGCGCTGGTCACTCCTCCAGCCTAGACGAGCCGGTGGCTTTGCTACCGGAGCGCTTTGTCGCCTACACTGGCACGTGGTGGTTGACATAAGCCATGATTTCGTGCGCCCAAAACGCAAGTAACTGGTTTGTGCGTTTACTCCCTCGGGACGTCAAAAAAATCGGTGTTCGGATTATGTCGCCAGCGCGTATTCGCGATGAATACACCAAGGGCGGTGGCTCAATTGGTAGAGCAGCGGTCTCCAAAACCGCAGGTTGCAGGTTCGAGTCCTGTCCGCCCTGCTGAAATCGAAAGGTAAGAGATATGGCACGCAGTTACGCCGACGAACCCGGTGAGGATGTCGTCGCGCGCGCAAAGGCAGACAGTGCCGCGCGCCGCAACCCGTTTAGCCGGCTTGCCCTCTTCATTCGCCAGGTCCTGGCCGAACTCAAGAAGGTCGTCACGCCCACCCGCAAGGAGCTGTGGAGCTTCATCGTGGTCGTGCTGGTCTTTGTGATCATCGTCATGGCCATCGTTGGCGTGCTCGACTGGTTATTCGGTTGGGTCGTCATCTACGTCTTTGGCAACGGCCCCGCCGCTTAGCACCACCATGCTCAGCACCCCCATTTTTTGACCATTTCACCCCACACCGGAAGAAGCAACACACGTGACTGAATCAGCCCGCGAAGACGAGCAGCAGCTCGAAGCCGCCCTTGACGCCCTCGCCGAGGCCGTCGACACCGGCACGGTGGACGCCGAGCAGGTCGCCGAAATCTCCGACACCGATGCCGATGCGCTCATCGACGATGCCCTCGAGATTGATTCGGTCGAAGAGGCCGTTGCCATGGTTGAGGCCATTGAGGACGAACAAGAGGTTGCCGAGACCGAGCACCCGGGAGAGACCGAGCACGTTGATGGTCAAGACGATCCGTATGCCGCATTTGAGGCAGAGCTGCGCACGCTTTCGGGTAAGTGGTACGTCATTCACTCCTACGCCGGTTTCGAGCGCAAGGTAAAGCAGAACATCGAGAACCGCAAGGTGTCTATGGCACTGGCTGACTTCATCCACCAGATCGAAGTTCCCATGGAAGACGTGGTCGAAATCAAGAACGGCCAGCGCAAGATGGTCACTCGAGTTCGTATTCCCGGTTATGTGCTTGTGCGCATGGATCTCAACGAAGACAGCTGGTCGTGTGTTCGTCACACTCCCGGCGTTACGGGCTTCGTAGGCAATGCTCACAACCCCACGCCACTGCGTTTCCAGGAAGCCTTCAACATGCTCAAGAGCTTGGTTGAGGTGAAGGACCTGCCGACCCAGAAGGCCGTGTCGGCCAAGGGCGGTATCGCCGTGGCACGCACGCCCATTGCCGAGATCGACTTCGAGGTGGGCGAGACCATCATCATCAAGGAAGGCTCGTTTGCCGGCCTTCCCGGATCCATCAGCGAGATTAAGCCCGAGAGCGGCAAGCTCATTGTTCTCGTTTCACTGTTCGAGCGTGAGACGCCCGTTGAGCTCAGCTTTGGACAGGTTGAAAAGCAGTAGATAGCCTTGTCACAGATCACCGCGGTTGACTTCGGGTCAATTGGCGGGAGAGCGGCTCGGAACCCCGGGCAGTTCGAACCCCTAAAGAAAGAATAGAAATGGCACCGAAAAAGAAGGTAGTGGGTCTGATAAAACTTCAGATCCAGGCCGGAGCCGCAAATCCCGCTCCGCCCGTTGGTCCCGCTCTGGGTCAGCACGGCGTGAACATCATGGATTTCTGCAAGGCCTACAACGCTGCTACCGAAGCACAGCGCGGAAACATCATCCCCGTCGAAATCAGCGTCTACGAAGACCGTTCGTTCGACTTCATTCTCAAGACCCCACCGGCATCGCAGCTGATCAAGAAGGCTGCGGGCGTTGGCAAGGGATCCTCCACGCCGCACACCGTCAAGGTGGCCAAGCTCACCGACGCTCAGGTGTCGGCGATTGCTGAGCAGAAGATGGCCGACCTCAACGCGAACGACATTGAGGGCGCCAAGAAGATCATTGCCGGAACCGCGCGTTCCATGGGCATCACGGTAGAGGGCTAGGGGGAGACATCATGGGTACCAAGTCAAAGGCCTACACAGCCGCCGTTGCCAAGATCGAAGAGGGAAAGTTCTACACTCCCGCCGAAGCAGTTGCGCTCGCGCGCGAGACCGGTTCCGCCAAGTTTGACTCCACCGTTGAGGTGGCGCTTAAGCTGGGCGTCGACCCCCGCAAGGCAGACCAGATGATTCGTGGAACCGTCATCCTGCCTCACGGAACGGGTAAGACGGCTCGCGTTGTCGTGTTCGCAACCGGCCCCGCCGCCGAGGCTGCTCTGCAGGCCGGCGCCGACGAGGTGGGTGGCGACGAGCTCATTGAGAAGATCGCCAACGGTTACACCTCGTTCGACGCTGCGGTGTCGACACCCGAGCTCATGGGTAAGGTCGGTCGCCTCGGTAAGGTACTCGGTCCGCGTAACCTCATGCCCAACCCCAAGACGGGCACCGTGACGCCGGATGTGGCCAAGGCCGTATCCGACATCAAGGGCGGAAAGATTGAGTTCAAGGTCGACAAGCACTCCAACGTTCACTTCATCGTG
>JAIOXH010000052.1 GCA_021741765.1 Aurantimicrobium sp.
GTTGCCGTGAGGGTCGTGGCGCCGGTGGTGCTCTTTACTGCGTCGTTTTCGTTTCGCATGTTTAACTCCTTTTCGTTAGTTGTGTTGCGTGTTGCGTCTTGCATGTGTTGGTGGCCCCGCCCACCCCCATCGTGGGCGGGACCTGTTCCGGGCTGGTTCTCGTTGGTGGTTTCCCCAGCCCGGCGTCGGCGGCGAACCGACTAGTTGACGCCGGCGTACTCGCGCGGCACCTGGTTGAACACCGCTGCGTGCACGAGCACGTTGGCCAGAGCGAATGACGTGACCGCGAGCGGCCCGATCGGCGTGGTGACCTGTGCGGGGGCATCCAGTTGTTCACCCACGGGAGTGCGCTCAGCGATCACGCGGGCGAAGTCGCGCGCGAGATAGTTGGGCGTGCTGCGCCGTGGGGCGTCGAGCGCTTCGTAGCGGGCGGCGTCGATGATGGCATCAAAGCGCTGCTTGAGACCGTCGGTGCTACCGAAGATCTCGGCCGCGGCGATGTAGCCACCGATGCCGATGATCACACCACGCTGGCCGGGAAGCAGTTTGGCATCCACGTGGTCGGTGGCCGGCCCGGCGTTGTCGATGATGTCGTCCATCGAGAGAGACAGGCTGAGGCCGGGAGCGAATCCGCGGACCTCCTGCATCTCGCGGATGTCTTCCCACATCGACTGCTGAGGGCGTCCGCTCGTGGACATGTCCACAGGACCGCCGGACATCATGGCCTCTTCGTTCTGGCTGGCCAAGAATGACGTCATGCGACTGCGCGAGCGATACGGCGTCTTGCGAACGCGACGGGTGTCGTGCTCTCGGCGACCGTTCCAGCGACCCTGTTCGACGCAGGCCACCGGGATGCGCACGGTCTCGCCGCGCTGGATCACCACGGTGGTGGCGGCGGTGCGGGTTTGCCAGCCACCCTCGAAGATGTCGCCTTCGACGACGACGTGCGGGCGGGTGCCGTTGTTTGTGACCTCGAGCAGGTTTACCTGAGCGCCCTCCCCGAGCTCGCCGATGCTCAGGTGCGACGGCTTCCAGCAGAGACGCTTGGTCTCAGGTGATTCCGGCCAAACCGGAAAGACGGTGACTCCACCGCCGATGTACTTTCCTACGCCTACGTGCATTTGATTGCTCATGGCGACTCCCCTCATCTGTATTTCGTATGTAAACTCCGGATGGAGGTTTACTTTTGCGCGTTTTTCTTGGTTTTGTATTCCGCGAGATTCGCGCTTATTAAGAACTGTAGCATACAAGCGAGACAGCGAAAAGTATTTTTCGCAAATATCGCCTAAACTGTGTCGTGAGCATGAACTATACGCAGCACGTCTGACACTGAAAGGCTCGAACCATGGCAGAAGACGCCGGTCGACCCCTCTCTGACTACGATCGCCCGAGCGTGGCGGTCGATGCCGTGATTCTCACGGTGTCCGACGGGCTCCTACAGGTTGTTGTGATGCCCGGCACAACCACAGAACAACGAATTCCAGGCGGGTTTGTGCACGACGGCGAAACGCTCGACGCCGCCCTCGCCCGGGTGCTCGAGGCCAAGATCGGCCTCACCCTCCCCCGCGTTGAGCAGCTACACGTGTTCGACGCTCCGGGGCGCGACCCGCGTGGCTGGGTGATGTCGGTGGCACACGTAGCCGTGGTTAATGAGCAGGCCCTCGAGCGGGCATCCGGAATTTCACTTCTTCCCATACCCGCCATGACATCCCAGTTGGATCTCAAGACGCTCCGCCTCGACTTTGATCACGATGACATGGTGTGGCTGGCCGTCGATCGCGTGCGAGCTTCCTACCTACGCGAGCCGGATCCCTGGGGCTTGCTCGAAGAGTTCACGCTGGCCGACCTGCGCCAGCTGCATCTGGCCATTGACCGCAACACTGCGGAGCGCGACACGTTCCGCCGCACGATGGAACCGCTGCTCGTTGACACGCAGCGACTGAGTTCGGGCCCGGTGGGTCGCCCGCCGCGCCTGTGGCGACGCCCCTCGCCAGATGAGCGGGCCAAGTTGGTGGCCCGAGCGGCCACACCCTCGTCGCGTAGCAAGCTGAGCGCGGAGCGCAAGAGCTCGCGCCCGCGCAGCTTCGAGTTTGAGCGCATCCTCTCCCTCATGCAGGAGCAGGGCTTGGGTGAAAAGGAAGCGATGGAGCTCTACCGGTCGTTGCGTTCGCAGCGGCGGATGAGTCGAGAAGACCCGGTGGCATACTCCAGGTCAGAGCCTCCCGAGCGCGGTTTTGACAGCTCCGATTTTTTTGACATCGCGGACGATCGGATGGAGATCTCTCCCGCCTATCGCCAACTCTTCACGGTGCGCGTGCGCTGGGTGAGCGGCGAAGAGGTCACGCACGAAAGCCTGCGCGAGCGCGATGCCAACCGAATCTTCGACGAACTGCTGCGTGAGTTCACGAGCGTCAACTTCGCACCCACGTCGGATCATCCGGTCTGGATTGAGATGACCGGCGAAGACACCACGAGGGTTCGCTTTGAAGAGCTCCCCGCGCCGGGCGTGAGTTAGGGGCGCCACATGGTTCAGATTCGCCCGGACGCTGCGTTCTTTTCGCCCTCAGACCTCAAGACGCGGGCCGACTGCGCCTTTAGGTTCGCACGCGTTGTCGACGCCAAGTTGGGCAAGGGCAACGTGGTGCCCGAGGAAACGAACGCGATGCTGCGGTACTCGGGTCGAGTGGGTCAGATTCACGAGCTGTACCTCGTACGCGTGTTACGCGAGCAGTACGGGGTGGCCACCAACCTCGGTGACCGCGGTGTTTACGAAGTGGCCGCCGTCGACTACAAGAATCCGGATCGCCTGGCTGCCATCGGAGCAGCCGTAGACGAAACGCGTGCGGCCCTCGAAGCCGGTTGTGACGTGGTGTTTCAGGCCGCCCTGTTTGACGGTGAGCGTTTTGGTTTGGCCGACTTCATCATCCGCGAGGGTGAGACGCCGGACGGTCGCCCGCTGTATCGGGTCGTCGACGGCAAGATGGCGAGCAACGCCGATAACCACAAGGAGTACGTGTGGCAGTTGGCCACCTACGTGGAGATTCTGCGGCACATGAACATTCCCGTGATGTCAGAGGCGCGCCTTTGGCTGGGCACGCTGGCACACTCCGATCACGATGTCGACCTCGTGCTCGACGTGGTACGCGAACAGGAAGATGCGCTGCGGCATGCGGTGGCTGCGCGCCGGGTTACACCCGACATCGTCGCGTGGAACGACCCCGCCTATCAGGCGTGCGGGAAGTGCGCGTCGTGCGACGAGCAGGTGGCCGCCTCCCCCGATGACCTGCTGCACGTGTACAACCTTGGCGGGGCGGCTCGCATGAAGTATCTGGCGGCGGGTATCTCGTCGATGAGTGAGCTGGTGGCGAGCACCGGCGGGGTGCCCGGTATCAGCGTTGCCGTGGCCGATAAGCACCGCGAGCAGGCTGCGCGACAGATTCAGAGTGCTGCCAGCGGCACGTGCGTCGTTGAGGTAGTGAAGCCCGAGGTGCTGCGCAACCTCCCGGCGCCGAGCGACGGCGACCTCTACTTCGACTTCGAGACCGATCCCAACGACTACGTTGAGGGTTCGACCTGGCTGGGCAACGCTTATCTCTTCGGCATTTACAGCCCGCTCCCCCTCGATGCCCGCGATTTCGGGTTTGAACTGATGAGCGACGACACGTTCGCTTACCTCTGGGCTGATTCTCGCGCTGAGGAAGAGGCCAACTTCGACCTGTTCATGAGCTACGTGCAGCAACGTTTCGCGCGCTACCCCGAGATGCACATTTTTCATTACAACGTGTTCGAAGTGACCACGTTGCGGCGCCTAGTCAAGACCTACGGTCGCTGGGGCGATGAGTTGGAGTCGTGGGTTGAGCAAGGGCTCTTCGTGAACCTGGAGCCCATCACCGGCAACGCCATTGTCACCGGACTACCGAGCCTCTCTATCAAGGCACTCGAGAGCATCTACCTGCCTAACGACAAGCGCGAGGGCGTGACGTCGGCCGGCGTCTCGGTGCAGCGCTACTTCGAATACCGCCAGGCGTTGGCCGGCACTCCCCTTCCCGCCGAGGAGGGTGGCACCGGAGAGTCGGCCTCAGCGATCAAGGCCGACGTGCTCCAGTACAACGAACGCGACTGCTACTCCACGTGGTGCCTGATCGAGTGGCTCAAGGGCTTGCTGTCCGAGGCGCAGGGTTAACTAAAGGACACGACGAGAGGAACCACCATGAGCCCCAACGATTGCCCCACCTGCGGATCCATCGACACTCACCAAGAGGTCACGCCCTACGGATTCATCCGCACCTGCAACAACTGCGGATTCGTCTACAAGGCGAAGTAAGCCGCGGGCGGCCCACTAATGGGCCTCGCCCTTGGAGCTTTCTCGATCTCGCTCCTCACCACCCGAAAGGCTGGGAGGTTCGGGAAAGAGCACCCACTGATCCTGGTCGGCATTCGCCGTGGCGTCGGGCAGCAGACGTTGAGATAGTTCCCGCGCCTCAGTGTCATCACCATTCGCGAGATAGAGGGCAATGGCCCGACTCAGAAAGTCTTCGGCCAGGTCACGGTTCTTATCGCGTTGCTCGGCGACATCGGAGAGCACCGTGTAGCTGGCCGCAGTACTCCCTCGATAACTCGGCTCCGCGCCGAGATCGAGAACGGCTCGCGCGTTCTTCTCCGCCTCATCAAAACGCTCCAGACTCATAAACGCTTCGGCCGTAGCAGCCAAATGAGCCGCCCGTTCGGGAACGTTGTCACCCCAGTCTTCGGTTGACGTTTCGAGCAGAAGCATGAGGCCCTCTTTGCTCGCCTCCGGACCGCCAATGAGAAGGAGTTGCTCGGCCAGACGCCGGCTTGCGGAACGCTCCAACCACTTGTCTTTCTTTACGTGCTTGCGCTTGAGCATGCGCCGAAAGATCGTGATGGCCTCATAAGTTTCGCCGGCAGCGGCCAAGCTCGAGGCATACGCCATCTCAGCCGTGGATGCGCTCTCCTTTTGGCCAGACGCCTCAAAGACCGACTGCACGGTGCGATAGATACGTCGAGCATCGATGTCGCGCCCCGTGTTGCCGTAAGCGTTGGCGATTTGAAAATCAGCGTCAGCAGCGCGGACGTAATCTTCCTTCTTCTTGTACCACCGTGAGGCCGCCTCCAGGAGTGGGAGTGCCTCCGCGTATTCCCGTTGACTAACGAGCGTCCAGCCCAAACGGAACTGTGCTTTGGTCCACCAGAACTCGTTCTCGGTGTACTCAAAAATCTGGAGTGCTTGACGCAGATGGTCGGTGGCTTCTTCCATGCGGGCCAGGTCAATCAGAGCGGCGGCGATGCGGTCGTGTGCTCGCCCCGAACCGATCACGTCACCGGCCTTCTGGAAGTTCACCAAGCAGCGTTCAAAAACCTCGAGGGCCTCACCCTGACGCTGAAGCCGGCCGAATGCCTCACCGAGTTCGAGGCAGGAAATACCTGCCTGTCCGTGTCGCTTATTTCCTTCGTAGAGGGCGATGGCGCTCGACATGGGTTCTTGCACCTCATCGAGGCGCTTGAGGTAGAGGTAGCACATGGCCTGAAAATGGAGTGCGTCGGCGAGCTCGATCTCGCTCGCGTACGTGCGGTACAACTCCACGGCCCGAATGAACCCCGACAGGGCTTCTTCGTCGCGGTCTGCGCGATACAGCGCCATGCCCTCGAAATAGGCCGCACGGGCCTCCTCATAGAAGTTGTCATTGCCGTTGAATGTTTCGCGTGCTGCGGCGGCTGCGCTCAGGCAGCGCTCCCAGTCGTTACGGTCGAAGTAGCGCTGAGCAAGCTCCTGCAAGGCCATGCCCTTGCGGAAAGGGTCTTCGCTCGTGGTGCGGCCCCACAACTCCTCATCGGAGTATTCGTGCGGGTGGTTGTGTTCGTGGTCATTCATGTGATCCCCCTTCGTTGTTCTGATCATGAATCGCCTATCGGGGCGGTGCCCCATCGACTTGCTCGGAACCGGATGGCCCGAACCTGTTCTTCCCCTAGAGCACCCGACTCGAGAGAAGCGGGAGGCTGTGCAGCTAGCTAGGTACTTGACGCTGCAACTCGTGAACGTGCGTGTAGTTCCTCTTTCTGGTTCGTGCCGGGTTGTTGATTGCCCGATCGGTGGATGATTTTCTCGGTGCCGTGCGGTTCTAGTTGAAACTGAGCAGGTCGTCCCAGGGGCGAGCACGATCCGCCAGGACCGCCGCACGGGCTTCTTCTGAGAGTCCCAGCCACGCCTCTCGCTTGCTCTGAAGAGTGTCATGAACCTCGGTGAGCCCTTGTATCAATTGCTTCGTTTCATCAATGTTGAGGAAAAAGTTGCGAAAACTTGAGCCCGAGTCGAATCGCAGCTCGACCGTGATTTCCATGTCTTTCCCATCGACTGTGTCTCTGGCAGACCCTCCGATCTCGATGAGCGGCACGGTGCGCGTGAGTTCAAATGCCATTAGTCGTTTCCTCTCTCGTGTTTCCTGTTTTTCTCTTCTTTCTTGTCGCCCCTGAACCTTTCAAGTTCCGCGATGGCGTCAGCGATGTAGCCACGAAGGAGCGTGGCCTCATCCATGCTGATATCGAGCGCCGCGTCGCGTGCCCATCCGAGGCGAATGAAGGCATCCGGGTCCAGGTGTGGACTTGACGTGTAGGTTTCATTCCCCCGGGCACTGATCGATATCACCATGCGCTCGGCGGCAACGCGTCTAGTGATCTCCATCTGTATCCCCCTGTTGAGTTATCAATTTTCGATTTGCGGTTCTTTTCCCCGCGAGTGCAATTTCTTTGTCGAGTCCGCGCAACATCTGCCGCGCTTCGTCCAGCGTGAGAATGACGTGGGCGAGGTTTCCGCCCCAGAAATTCGTTGCGATAACACTGATGGTTGGCCCGTCTTTGTAGGACCACCTGTCGGCAACCCCACGAAGATTGACGTCGACGGATAGCACTGCGCGTGGGCGACTGATCGCCCGGTCTGTCATGTTTCTCCCCTCCTCCCGGAGGTGCCCCCAGGATTGATTACGTTACTGGCAGCCACCTACATCAGAAATGCGGCCGTGTCAGCATCGATCCCCTTTCCGGGGTCAGAAACCCCAACGGATTGCCAGGGCGATCGCCCCGGCCGGTTCTCCCCCTAGGGCACCCGGCCGTTGGACCGGGTTGCCGCACAGCCAGCTAGGTACTTTGCACTGTGACTCTGGAACCTGCTGACCACAGATCGTGATCAGCAAAAAGGTGTAACCGATGAGTCTCGGGTTATATTCCCGGAATCGGCAAATCTGCCAACTTTTTTCTTTTGCCCTCAACCTCGGGGGCGAACAGCGTGATGCTGGTGGCCCCGCCACCGTAGACGGCGCCGCAGACGCCGAGGAACATGATGTCGAAGGCCTCGATGGCTTCGGCCTTCTTGTGCGCCATCACCTGGTAAAAGCTTTCGATGCGCTGAGGGAAGTGGACGTCGATGCGGTAGAGATCTTCGTTGCGAACATCCGGCAGTTCATCGAGCCAGGCCTTAAGGCCCGGATGCTTGGGGCCGGTGCGGTAGTCGTGGCCGTCTTCGTCTATGAAAAAGCTGTCGTCGTCAAACAGTGGTTCTTGGTTGTACATGGTGCCCCCTTTGTTCTTGATGCCGAATTGTTGATGCGGACTGGCCCGCGGCACGGCGTCGATGCCGAGAGCGCATCACATTCTGTCGTCAGCCTCTGACAGCGAAACGGTCTATCGCTCCCCTTCGTGCCCGCCGGCATCCGGATTGAAACCCGATCCTGAGTGCGTTTCACGGTACGACGTATGCATGAAACTGAGAGAGTGGACATGAGCGAACGAAATAGAAATGTCGTCAGCAAATGGTTTTTCACGGGCGGTAATGGCGGAGAAGATGTTTCGGCAGCTGCGGCCACCACTACGCGCCACCGACAAGGTAGAGAAGGGTAGGGAGAAAAAAAATGAGAGTACCACTTGAACGTCGAGTAGAAATGCACCTTTACATTGCTACGGAAAAGCCTAAAGAGGGCTTTGGAAAAATGACAGAAGCCGAAAGCAAAGCCTACGACGGCATTGCCCGCAGTTTCAAAAGAGCGGGTGAACTTGGTCTTGTGTTAGATGTACCAAACGCGGGAGTGGAACCTTATCGCAGAAAGTGATTGCGACAAGCCGCGAGTCGCCTCCCAGCAGAAGCACTCACATAGGCTTAAGTCAACCCTGACAGGAGAATCGACATGGCCTGGAGAAACCTCCCGCAACTAGCGGGGCTGCTCTCGCAGTACTACCACGCGGGACAAGTGGACAAAGCGGGCAAGAAGTATTGGAAGCACCCGAAGCGTGTTGCGAAACTCGTTCAGGAATTCCCCGGCTTTGCCCGGTTCAGCCCCCACGAACAAGAAGTTGCCGTGTGTGCGGCTTTTCTCCACGACGTGATCGAAGACTGCGACGTCAGCCCCGAAGAACTGACCGCACACGGCTTCAGCCCCGACATCGTGCAGACAGTGATGCTGCTGTCAAAAAACATTGAGACGCCCCAGGGCGGCTACCTTGAGCGAATCGCTGCGGATCCGATTGCCCGTGCGGTGAAGATCTCGGACATTGCGGATAACAGCAGCCACAAACGGCAGTCCCGGCTAAAGAAGAAGGGCATCGCCTTCAACTTTGACAAGTACCCGGAGGCACTGCGCCAATTGAGCCTGACGCCCGCTGAAGAAGAATGGTTTGAGTCGGTCCGCTAGTTAGCCAGCGACAGCCGTTTAGTTGTCTTTGAGGCGTTCTACGAGGTCCATGAGGACCTCAAAGGTCGTCAACGGGTTGACGATTGCAAATCGGAACACGGGTTGGTCGCGGTACTTCGACGAGAAGCATGCGGCAATCTGCTGGTCGAACATCTCGTCGGCCCAGGCGTCGTACTGTTGCTGCGTCCATCCTGTTCGCCGAAAGACGACCACCGACAACATGGGGTCGCGCACGAGTTCGAGGTGATCGCTGTCGCGAATCACCTGGGCGATGCGCTGCGCCACGAGGTTGTTCGATTCGATCGCCTCGCGATAGGCGGCGACACCGTGCGTGGCTAGGGAGAACCAGAGGGGCAAACCGCGAGCCCGGCGCGACAGGTGCACGGCGAAGTCGGACGGGTTCCACTCGGTGGTGTCGGTGAGCACGTCAAGATAGGACGCGTGCTGGGTGTGGGCAGCGCGCGCGATCGCGGGGTTTCGGTAAATCAGGGCACACGCGTCATAGGGGGCGTAG
>JAIOXH010000053.1 GCA_021741765.1 Aurantimicrobium sp.
TAGGCCTTCGGCTTGGGTCGTGCGCGAAGATACTGGCTCGGCCAGTAGTCAATCTCAGCGCCCAATGCCACGGCCGCGTGCAGGGCGAAGTGGGGATCGCGGAGGTGTTCGCGGCCCACCATGACGGCGTCGGCCTTTCCCTCGGCCACGATGGCGTTTGCCTGTTCGGGGGTCGTGATCAGGCCGACCGCCGAGGCCAACACGTGACCGTGCGAGCGCACGAACTCGGCCAGCGGAACCTGGTAACCCGGGGAGAGGGGAATCGTCACACCGACGACGTTGCCACCGCTCGAGATGTCAAAGACATCGGCACCGGCACGCTGGCACCAATCGGCGACGATGGAGCACTCTTCTTCGTTGAACCCGTCGGAAACCCAGTCGGTGGCAGAGAAGCGAACGAAAATCAGCGGCTCTTCGCCAACGGCGGAGCGGATTGCCTCGACGATGCGCACCACAATGCGCGCGCGGTTTTCGAGGGCTCCACCGTACTCATCGTTGCGAGCGTTGCTCTTGGGCGAGAGAAACTCGTGCAGCAGGTAGCCGTGGGCGGCGTGAATCTCGAGCACCTCAAAGCCCGCGGCCACGGCACGCGCTCCCGCCTCGGCCCACGCTGTCACCAGCGCGTCAATCTGCTCGATTGTCATCTCAGCGGTGTCGGCGTAGCCCTCGAAGGGGATAGCACTGGGTGCCACCGTGGGCCAACCGCCTTCGCTCACCGGTGCGGTTCCCTTGCCCGACATGGGGTCTCCCCAGTCGGGGTAGATCGATGCCTTGCGCCCGGCGTGCGCGAGTTGGATACCCGGCACGGCGCCCTGGCCGCGGATAAACGATGTGATTCGCTTCCACGCGTCGCGCTGCACGTCGTTCCAGATGCCGGTGTCGTGGGGCGAGATGCGCCCCTCGGGAACGACGGCCGTGGCCTCAGACATGACGAGTCCTGCGCCACCGCGAGCGAAGCCACCGAGGTGAACCAGGTGCCAGTCGGTGGGCACGCCGTCACGCTCGGTCACGGTGTACTGGCACATGGCCGGCACCCAAACGCGGTTGCGGAAGGTGGTGCCGCGAACGGTGAGCGGTTCAAACAGGGCTGGTTGGGTCATAGAAACAAACTATCGTGTGACCTATGGCGAGGATTGGGCGAGCAGTGGTGATCCGCGACTTCGCCGATACTCTTGAGAACCGTGGCGACTCACAAATTTACTGACGGCTCTCGTCGTCGCTGGTTCGCCCATCCGGCAACCCTCTGGCTGGCGTTTGCCGCAGCCCACGTGTGGACGTCGTGGCTCAACTTTGACGCTGCCAACCAGCCGCTCGGAGACGTCACGGGCGTTTACTGGTTGTGGGTGTCACAGGTACTCGCAGGCCAAGAAATCCCCGGAATTACGACACCGTGGGTATATCCCGTAGTCGCGCTCGCTCCGCTGTTGCTCGCGTCACTGCCGGGCATGGCCACGTATCCGCAGAACTGGCTGGTCATGGTCTCTCTGCTCGACGCGTTGGCATTCCTTTACCTCGTCGGTGGCTGGCGACGGCCTGCGAGGCGCGTGTGGGCGGCGTGGTGGTGGATCGCGTTCATTGTGTGCCTCGGCCCCATCACTTTGGGTCGCTTGGATTCGGTGGTGGCGCCGCTCGCCGTGCTGGGGCTGATGTTCCTCCTCACGCGCCCGCGACTCGCTGCCGTAGTGCTCACCCTGGCCACATGGATCAAGGTGTGGCCGGCAGCGCTGCTCCTGGCAGCCGTTGCCGTGATGCGCCGGCGCTGGACCATCGTTATCGTGGCCGCAGTTTCCTCAGCGGCCATCGTGGCCGTGGCTGTGCTGTGTGGCGGAGGTGTTCAGCTCACGTCGTTCCTGACGCAGCAGACGAGTCGCGGCATCCAAATTGAGTCTCCCGTGGCCACGCCCTTCATCTGGCTCAGCGTGGTGCAGGCGCCGGGCTACGGCATCTACTACGACCAAGACCTGCTGACCTTTCAAGTGGCCGGCGAGGGCGGCGACCTCGCCGGCGACCTCAGTAACATTGCGCTGGCCGTTGCGGTGCTGACCGTGTTGGCGCTGGGGTGGCTTCGGCTGCGCCGGGGTGCGTCGGGCGTTCGGTTACTGGCGCCACTGGCCCTCGCGCTGGTCATGTGTCTCATCGTGTTCAACAAGGTGGGCTCGCCCCAGTACATGACCTGGATCATCGCGCCCGTGGTGCTCGGACTCATCGTGGATCGCGCCCGGTTTGCCCCCGTGGCCATCGTGTCGCTGATGATGGCTCTGCTCACTCAGGTCTTCTATCCGTTCTATTACGACCTGATTCTCGTGGCGAACCCGGTCATGGTCGTGGTGATGACGGTGCGCAATGCGCTCGAGGTGGTGGTGCTGGTGATGGCCGTTTATCTGCTTACCGGAGCTAGGCGTCGGTATTCAGCAGTCGAAGTAATTGCGCACCGACTTCGTCGGACTCGATGAGAAACGCATCGTGGCCAAACTCGGAGTCGAGCGCGTAGGGAACGTTGCCGTCGATGTTGCCCGGAACCACCCGCGCGATGCGCTGTTGACCGAGAAAAGGGAAGAAGCGATCTCGCACAATGCCGAGAACCAGCGTGGGCACGGTGATTGATGCCAGTACATCATCGATGTCACCGCGTCCGCGGCCGACATCGTGTGAGTTCATGGCCTCAACGAGAACGAGGTAGCTGTTGGCGTCGAACCGGCGCGCAAACTTGTTGCCGTGAAAATCAAGATAGCTGGCCACGGCGAACCGCCCACCCTGGCCGAGCGGGCTGATCTCACTCTGAGCTTCGCGGTCGAACCGTTCGTTGAGCTCGGCCGGGGTGCGAAAGTTTTGAAAACTGATGCGGCGAGCCAGCGCCAGGCCGCCGTGCGGACCATCGCCATCGACGGCTTCGTAATATTCGCCCCCGCGCCACAGAGGGTCGAGCTGGATGGCCTCGATCTGCACGGTGTTGAGGGCGATTTCATCGGCACTGGTGGCTGCCGGAGCGGCAAGAATGCCGAGCCGACGCGCGCGCTTCGGAAACATGATGCCCCACTCGAGCGCGTGCATGGCGCCCATGGATCCGCCAATCACGGCCGCCCAGGAGTCGATGTTGAGAAAGTCGGTGAGAAGGACCTGAACATTGACCTGGTCGCGAATCGAGGTGAACGGAAAGCGCGAGGCCCACTCGGAGCCATCGGGAGCGAGTGACGCTGGGCCCGTGGTGCCCTGACACCCGCCGAGCACGTTTGGCGCTACGACAAACCAGCTGTCGGTGTCGATTGCTTTGCCCGGGCCGATGACGTCTTCCCACCAGCCACTGGTCTTGTGACCGCGCGTGGCTTCGCCCACCACGTGGCTGTCGCCCGTGAGTGCGTGCAGAACGAGCACGGCGTTGTCGCGCGCCTCATTGAGCGTGCCCCAGGTTTCGTACGCCACGCGCACGTGCGGCAGCGACTGTCCCGATTCGAAGTCGAACGCACCGAGGTTTGCGAACAGACGGTCGCCGGGCGCATCGCCCTCACGCCACGCACCGGTGGCGGGCGGTTTGCCGGCAACCGAGCGAATCTGTTCGTCGGTGACGAAGCTCGAGGGGAGCGCGTCACCGTTGCTTTGCGAGTCCATTTCTTCAATCCTGCCAGAACGGAAACTGCCTGCCCACGACGACGTCGCGGGCAGGCAGTTTATTCAGCGTGGTTACGTGGTTGCCTTCGCAGCGGCCGCGAGGGCCGTCTCGAGGTCGGCGAGCAGGTCATCGACGTTTTCGATGCCCACCGAGAGTCGAACCAGGCCCGGCGTAACACCCGAGGTGAGCTGCTGCTCGGGCGTGAGCTGCGAGTGGGTGGTTGACGCGGGGTGAATCACGAGCGAGCGCACGTCACCGATATTGGCGAGGTGGCTGAACAGCGAGAGGCTCTCGACGAACACCTTGCCGGCCTCGACGCCGCCCTTGATTTCGAACGACACGATGGCGCCAACACCCTTAGGGGCGTACTTCTTGGCGGCAGCGTTCCAGGGGCTCGACTTGAGGCTCGCGTAGTTGACCGACACGACCTCCTTGTGCTTCTCAAGCCACTCGGCAACCTTCTTGGCGTTCTCCACGTGACGCTCGATACGGATGCTGAGCGTCTCGATGCCCTGAATGATCTGCCAGGCGCTGGCCGGGGCGATCGAGGCGCCGAGGTCGCGCAGCAGTTGCACGCGGGCCTTGATGATGTACGCGATGGGGTCTCCCAAGACACCCGTGTAGCTGGCGCCGTGGTACGAGGGGTCGGGCTCGGTGAGACCGGGGAACTTCTCAACGTTCTTCGACCACTCGAACTTGCCGCCGTCGACGATGATTCCGCCGATGACCGTGCCGTGGCCGCCGAGGAACTTGGTGGCCGAGTGAATCACGATGTCGGCACCGTGCTCGAACGGACGAATCAGGTACGGCGTGGCGATGGTGTTGTCGACAATCAGGGGCAGACCGTTCTTGTGAGCCACGTCGGCAACAAGCTTGATGTCGAGCACGTTCACGCGGGGGTTACCGATGGTCTCGGCAAAGAACAGCTTGGTGTTGGGGCGAACGGCGCGTGCCCACTCGTCTTTGTCATCCTGGTTCTCAACGAAAGTGACCTCAATACCGAGCTTGGCCAGGGTGTACTTGAACAGGTTGTAGGTGCCGCCGTAAATGGAACTCGACGACACGATGTGGTCACCGGAGCCAGCAATGTTGAGCACGGCAAAGGTCTCGGCTGCCTGGCCCGAGGCAACCATGAGTGCTGCGGTGCCACCCTCGAGAGCGGCCACGCGCTGCTCCACGACTTCCTGCGTGGGGTTCATGATGCGCGTGTAAATGTTGCCGAACTCTGCCAGGGCGAACAGGTTCTTGGCGTGCTCTGCACTGTTGAACACGTAAGACGTGGTCTGGTAGATCGGCACTGCGCGTGCGTTGGTTACGGGGTCGGGTGTAGCACCGGAGTGGACCTGCTTGGTCTCAAACTTCCAGTCGGCCGGGTTTGTGCTCATGGGGGTCTCCTTCAATTGGTGGTGAGGCTTAGTTGAAACCTACGGAACGGGGCCAGACACCTCAATGTGGCGAGTCACACGCCGTAACAGTGCTTTCGGTAGCCTGATGTCGTGACAACAACGACGAAAGATAAGAAGGTGTTAAACGCCGAGGGCGAGCGCGTTACCGATGCGCGCAGCCCACGCGAAATTGCCTACGAGCGTTGGACGACTCTTCCCATGATCTTGCTCTCGTTTGTCTTCATGCTCGCCTATTCGGTCTTGATTCTTGATGACCTGAGATTCTCAAACATTTTTACCGTGGTCTTGGCGTACGCATTGGTGGCAATCTGGTTGGTGTTCATCATCGACTATTTCGTGCGACTCGGTTTAGCCGCGAATAAGCGCACGTTTGTGCGACACAACATCCTGGACATGTCGTCCATGGTGATTCCCTTCATGAGGCCCTTCTTGCTCTTGGTCTATCTGGCTCGCCTCCCGTGGTTCCGCGGGCGCACCGGATCATCCCTTCGCGCGCGCATCATCGCCTATGCGGGATTTGCCGTGGTCATGTTCATCTTCGTCATTTCACTCGCCGTGTTATCTGCGGAGCGACACGCGCCTAACGCAACCATCGTCAACTACGGTGATGCGGTGTGGTGGGCCATGGAGACCATTTCGACCGTGGGTTATGGCGACATGGTGCCGGTGACCGTGCCGGGCCGGATTTTTGCGGTGATGCTGATGTTGGGTGGCATGGTGATTGTGGGCGCGACGACCGCAACAGTCATCTCTTACCTGAACGACCGGGTGCAGACGGCCCACAAGCGCTCTCAGGATTCACGCCATCCTCACGAGTAAAGACCTGCTCGGGCCGGTCCACGAGTCGTGGCACGCGTGCCTGTCGGGCCAGGAGGAGTCACTCGCCTCGGTCGTGGCCTTTCTGAATGCCGAGAAGTCAGCGGGGAGGTATTTCCTGCCCGCCGCGAATCTCGTGCTGCGGGCGCTGTCGATGCCTGTGGACGAGGTTCGCGTGCTCATTGTGGGCCAAGATCCCTATCCCACGCCCGGGTACGCCGTGGGATGGGCCTTCGCGGTGGCGCCCGATGTCTCCTCCCTCCCAGCGAGTCTGCGCAACATTTTCAGAGAACTGGTCGATGACGCGTCGGTGCCTCGGCCTGACACCGGTGACCTGTCCCCGTGGGCGGGTCAGGGAGTTCTGCTCCTCAATCGCGTGCTGACGGTGGAGCCCGGTAAGCCCGGGTCCCACCGCGGCCGCGGCTGGGAAGACGTGACGCTTGCTGTTGTGCGCGAACTCGTGCGCTCCTCCCCGGGATTCGTTGCCCTCCTCTGGGGCAATTCGGCGGCAACGTTGGCGGCCGAGATGAGGGATGCACCCGTGCTGCGATCGGCGCACCCCAGCCCCCTCGCTGCCTATCGCGGGTTCTTCGGTTCGGCGCCCTTCACCTGGGCGAACAGGGCGCTTGCCCAGATCGGCCGAACGCCCATCGAGTGGGTGCTTCCGTCGGGGCCGTGAGCTGATGGCGTGCACACGAGTCGCCATCAACACTTGTCGCAAGAAGGCGCCTAGTTGACGGTGGGCCGCCCAATCGAGTGGTAGGTGACGCCTGCTGTCGCCATGGCTTCGAGAGTGAAAATGTTGCGACCATCGAAGATTGTCTTCTTCGAGAGCTTCTTGGCGAAGATGCTGGTGTCAACGGAGGCGAACTCCGGCCATTCGGTAAGGATCAGCAGCACATCGGCGCCGTCAAGGGCTGCCTCGGCGCTTTCGGCGTAAATCACCGACGGCAAGTGAGTGTGATTTTGAAATGCCTCGATGGCCACCGGGTCGAAGGCCTGAATTCGAGCGGCCTGATTGACGAGACGAGACACCAGGGTGACACTCGTGGCGTCGCGAACGTCGTCCGTGTGTGGCTTGAAAGCCAGGCCCCAGACGGCCACCGTCAAGGCTGAGACGTCGGGAAACTCGCGCTCGAGTTTGTCTAGCAGAAAGGTCTTCTGACTGGTGTTGACCTTTTCGACGGCTTCCAGAATGCGCAGGCCTTTCATGCCGTTCGCTTGAGCGGTGTGGATCAGAGCCTGAACGTCTTTGGGGAAACACGAGCCACCGTATCCCACGCCGGCGTTGAGGAACTTGGGCCCAATGCGGGCGTCGCTGCCCATGCCCACTTTGACGTCGTCGATGTTGGCACCGATCAGCTCGGCCAGACGCGCGAGCTCGTTCATGAAGCTGATCCGGGTGGCCAACATGGCGTTGGCGGCGTACTTTGTGAGTTCGGCACTCCGCACATCGGTAACCAGCATGCGCTCAGGCGTGTCCAACAGACCAGCGTAAAGGACGGCCATCTTTTCTGCACTCGTCTCGTCGCTCACGCCGACAACAATGCGGTCGGGGTGCATCAGGTCGTCAATGGCCGCACCCTCTTTGAGAAACTCTGGATTGGAGACCACAGAAACCGCGACGTCGACTCCGCGACGTTCGAGCTCCGTGGCGATCAGTTCGCGAACTTGGTCGCCGGTACCCACCGGCACGGTGCTCTTGTCAATAACCACGATGGGGCGCCTCACGTGCGCGCCAATGTTTCGGGCGGCCGTGTACACATAAGACACGTTGGCCGAGCCGTCTTCCGACTGTGGCGTGCCCACGGCAATCATTTGATAGTCACCGTGTTCGGTGGCTGCAGCGACGTCCGTGGTGAACTCGAGACGACCGGCGGCAATGGCGCGAATCACGATGTCGTCGAGTCCGGGTTCGTAAATCGGAATCTCACCGGCTTGGAGTCGCGCCACGCGCGACGCGTCGACATCGAGGCAGACAACGTGATGTCCCATATCGGCCAGACAAGCTCCGGTGACGAGGCCGACATAGCCGGTACCGATCACGGTGACCATTTGACTCACAAGAGCTCTCAATCTCGGGGACTCGCCTAACCGTCTTCTCTCGACTAGCGTATACGCGTGCTTGAGTCCGAGTATCAACCCCGTCGACGACTTCCCCGTCAACCCCTCCCGCCGACAGAGCCAGAGCCTGGCTTTGCCTTTGAGATTCGGCGCGCGGGGCCGGAGGACATTCCGGATATTCGTGAGATCTATAACCACTACGTGACAAACAGTGTGGTGACGTTTGACGAAAAGCCGATGACCATTCGCGCCTGGAAGACTAAGTTCGCCTTCCTGCGGAAGCTGGGACATCCGGTGCTGGTCGCGGTGTCTCCGAGCGAACAGGTCTTGGGATACGCGCTCGTTCAGCCGTGGCGCCCGCGCTCGGGGTACCGATTTACGGTGGAGAACGCCATCTACCTGCGTCCGGCGTCCACCGGAAAAGGACTGGGTTCCGCATTGCTACACGCGCTCATTTCGGCGAGTGAAGAGGCCGGACTGAAAACGATCATTGCCGTGATCTCCGACTCCGGAGCCGAAGCAAGCCTGGCGCTCCACGAACGCGCAGGATTTGTCGAGGTGGGTCGCATGGGGGGCGTGGGTTACAAGTTCAATCGCAGCCTGGGAACCGTGACCCTGCAGAAAACGCTTAAGGCTAATCGCCCTCGAAAGTCGCCTGCGTCCGAGACAAAAAAGCGGCGAACCCTCTCTTGGCGTCGTTCGAAGCCATCAGGCGCATAAGTTCAGGCTGAAGTTTCTGGGCGGCCTCGGATGCACCGGCGCTCTGCGCCAAGCGGGCGTTGGCCAGTGTTGCCTGCACCGCGAGGGGGGCCGCGCGGGCAATGCTCTGAGCCAGGGCGAGGGCCGCAACGTCGACGGCGTCCGCGTCATGGAGTGACTGCACAAGCCCGATGCGGAGCGCCTCGGCATCGTCGAACTTTTCACCGGTGAGCATCCACCGCATGGCATTCCCCCAGCCGCAGCGGTCAGCGAAACGCAGCGTGGCGCCGCCGAACGGAAGTATCGCCCGACTCACCTCGAGCTGCGCGAAGGTGGTTCCTCGAGCCGCGACGGCGACATCTGCCGCCAGGATGAGCTCGATGCCCAGCGTGTAGCACGTTCCCTTGGCAGCCACCACGACAGGTTTGCGAACCCGGTCGGTGTGCACGCCCCAGGGATCGAGGCCGCCCTCGGGAACGTAGGCGAGACCGTCGGCACCGAGGTGGGGGCCAACGTCGGCCAGATCGAGGCCCGCAGTGAAGTGGTCGCCC
>JAIOXH010000054.1 GCA_021741765.1 Aurantimicrobium sp.
CAAAATGTGGCAGAGCGTCACCGACGCCGTGGGCATTGAGGCGCGCGACGCCCTGTGGGACCACCCCGATGTGGTGCCCACCGCCGAAGACCTCGACAATCCCGCCGGACTCATTGCCCGGCTCGAAGCGACTGCGCGCGGCGAAACTCCCGCCCCCGACGACATGGACAAAGCCCTCGAAGACCTCTTAGACGGCAAGGACTTCGGCCCGCCGCCCGAGAGCTAATCGGCACACCGTGCGGTGAATCCCGGGTGTGGACGGGTCGCCACGACGCGTCCCTGAGACGTGCATGATGCACCCATGCAGCGGATTGATCCTCGACTCCCCCTCCTGTGGCGCACCCCCTCCGAAATTCAACTCGGGTTCGCCTCTCCCCGTGCGGTCCTTGTCGACCTCACTCCCGCCGAGGAATATGTGGTCTCCGCTCTGCACTCGGGTGTTAGTGACGTGTCGCTCCGTGCCCTCGGCGCGCAGCGTGGAATGACGCACGAGCAACTGTCGGGCCTGGTGGAGCGCGTCGGTCCGGCTCTTGAGCCTCCCGCCGGTGAGGCCCTGCCGCAGGTTGCACTCGAGGGCAGCGGGCTCGGTGCCGCTCGAATTGCTCACACGCTGACCGACGCCGGCTTCACACTCGTCGCGCCAACCGATCTGATCGGCGCTGCCGACGGCGCGCGGACCTCATCAACGTCACGTGCTGGCGCGACGAAATCCATCGCCGTCATTGTGGCGACGATGGTGCTCGCCCCGGAGCGATGCGGACGATGGTTGCGCCGAAGCGTGAGGCACCTTCCCGTGGTGTGGCTCGATACGCAAGTGCACGTCGGGCCACTGATTGAACCCGGCCGCACCGCGTGCTGGCACTGCATCGAGTTGGCCCGGTGCGATGCCGACCCGGCCCGACGAGCCCTCGTGACCCAGGTGGCTGGCCGACCGGCTGCAACCGAAACAAATCGCATCACGCAGGAGGTGGCTCTGCGGGTTGCGCGATGGCTCGACGGCTCCGATGCACCCGAGTCGGGCAGCGCGCTGGTTTGTGAAGTGTCTAGCGGGCGGTGGCGCCGGATGGCGACGACACCTCACGCAGCGTGTTCGTGCCACACTCCGCGAGGAAACGAGAGCGCACGCGCGCGCGTCGATGACCCGAACCCGACGCCGACCACGACAGGTGAAGTCGCTCCCCCGCGCGCGTAAGAGCCACGTACAACAAGCGACGCTCCTCGGCTACGGCGTCGATGGTTGCCGCATAACTAATGGGAATCAGCCCCTCGGCAACCCCCACGATGTGGACAGCCTTCCACTCGAGTCCCTTAACCGAGTGGATGGAGGCCAGCGTTACGGCGTTCATGGTGGGCTCGTGTCGAGCGTCGGCGCGGGCCTGCAGATTGTCGGTAAATTCCCGCAGGGTCGACCCTTCGGGAGCATCGTCGGCCATTTCCACGATTGCGTTGAGTGCCTCCCACTTGGCGCGCACAGCACCCGAGGATTCGGGGGCGGCCTGTGTCCAGCCCAAGGCCCGCAAGACGTCGCTGACCGACTTGAACAGTGGCTCGTCGAGGGGGTTGACGGCCGAACCGCGCAAAGCCATCACCGCGCGCTTCACATCCGGCAGGTCAAAAAAGCGCGTGGCGCCGGCGACCTGATAACTCACGCTGGCTTCGGCAAGTGCGCGCTCGAGGTTTCCGGATTGCGCGTTGGTGCGATACAGAATGGCGATGTCGGAAGCCGCCATGCCTGAGTCGATGTCGGCACGAATCCGGGCCGCGACGCCGTAGGCCTCTTCGTGATCCGAGGCGAATGAGGAGACCGTCGGCACGGGGCCGTCCGCACGGAGTGACTGCAACACCAGCGCGCCCGCCCGATCACGCATCAGCTCGTTGGCCACACGCACAATGGGTGGGCTCGAACGATAGTTGCGGTCGAGGCCCACGGTAATGGCGTTCGGAAACTCGTTTTCAAAATTGAGCAGGTAGTCGCTCGTGGCACCCGTGAATGAGTAGATGGTCTGACTGGCGTCGCCCACAACGCAGACGTCGGCACGATCTCCGCGCCACAGTTCGAGCAGCCGATGCTGCAGCGGCGAGACGTCCTGGTATTCGTCCACGACGAAAAAGCGATACTGCTCGTGCACCTGCAACGCCACGCGTGGCTCAGCCTCAAGGAGTCCTGCGGTGAGCAGCAGCACGTCTTCGAAGTCAATGGCCGACCGCTCATCTTTAATGCGTTCGTAGGCGCGCTGAACATCGACGCACTGTTCCACGGTGAGGGCTCCGGGCATCGCACGGGATGCCGCGCGCAGGGCATACGCGTCGAGGGTGAGGTTGGTCACCTTGCGCCATTCCACCTCGGCCGCCACGTCACGCAACGATGCGGTGTCGAGCTTGAGCCCTAAGGTGGACGCCGCCTCGGCGAGGGGTCGAGCCTTGCCGTCGATCAGGCGAGGCGCAGGAGTTCCCGTAATTTGGGGCCAAAAGTAATTGAGCTGGCGCAGGGCCGAGGCATGGAAGGTGCGCGCCGACACGGTGCCGGTACCGAGGTCGCGCAAGCGCGTGCGCATCTCACCGGCGGCGCGCTGGGTAAAGGTAAGGGCAAGCACGCGCTCGGGCGAGTAGGTGCCGGTCGCGATCCCATAAGCGATGCGGTGCGTAATGGCACGCGTCTTTCCCGTCCCCGCACCGGCGAGCACTCGAACGGGCCCGCGAAGCGCGGTGGCCACCTGACGCTGTTCGTCGTCAAGAGCGCTCAGAATGAGTTCGGGATCTAGCGCTTGCCCAGCCACGTATCCTCCTGCGCTATCGAAGCGCCGAGCCAGTCCTCCAGTAGATGGCGCGCGATAGAAACCGGACCGGGCAGTTTGATGGCGTCCGATTCCGCAGCCGTGACCAGCTCTTCGCGAGTAAACCAACGCAGGGATCGGATTTCTTCTCCATCGGCCGTAATCGCGTTGGCGTCCTGTCCTTCGGCAACCCGCGCCCTGAATCCCAGCATGAGCGATGCCGGAAAGGGCCACGGCTGCGACGCAACGTATGTGGGATTGACAACACGAAGTCCACACTCTTCGGCCATTTCTCGAACCACGGCATCCTCGAGGGATTCTCCCGGCTCCACATAGCCGGCGAGTAACGAGAAGCGATCTTCTTCCCAGAGCGCGTTGTTGCCGAGCAAGACCCGGTCGTCGTCATCGGTGACCAAGACGATGATGGCCGCGTCGGTGCGGGGGAAAATCTGCGTGCCGGCATCATCAACGCGAACCCAGCCTGCCTGATCCGGCTCCGCCGCCTGTCCGCGCTGCGGCGAAAACGAGTGCGAACGGTGCCAGTTGGCCATTGCCACAGCCTGCGTGACGAGTCCCACATCGAGTTCACCCAGAGCAGGTCCCATGAGCCTCAGGTCGCGCCACTGCGCTGTCGCGACGGATGAGACAGCGGCAGCGAGGGCGGCATCTGCCGTGAACGTCTCGTCGGTGAGGACGGCCACGAACGCCGAGCCCTCGTGGTGCCCCAGATAGACCCTGGTTAGTCCGGTTGCGGCCGCCGGCGACAGGTAAACCACAGCGTTCTGAGACTCGAGTGTGGAGTTATCGTGCACAACCAGAACCCGTGTTTGCGAGTCGCTCCACAGTTCGTCAAGCAATAGTGGCTCGGCGCGACGAACGGCGTCTCGGTCGTGCACCTGCCGGGCGAGAGGTAGGCGACGGCGAATTTCGTGCGACATAGAATCCTTGAATGTTGTGAGACGACGTCCGCGACGAAGTGCGTGGCGTTTCGCGCCTTCGGGCGCTGGGCAACTTAGCCTAAAAGCATGGCTCGTTCTCAGTTCACTTTAGCGGCGCTCGTGGTTTCGGCTGTCCCCGATTTCGACCCGGCCCGGGTCACCCCCGTGACATCGGGAATCGATGCCGACTTCGAATCCGCGCTGGTCACCGATCCCACGGGGCGCGCTGTCATCGTCCGTTTGCCCACATCGCGGGCCACCGAGCAAGCGCTGACACACGAGCTGCGCGCACTCGAGATCCTAACCGCCGGAGTTCGCTCGCGATTGGGCTTCGAACTCCCGAATGTTTGTGGGCGCGCGCCCATGGGTAACACCTTCGGCTTGGTCTTTGACCTCCTGCCCGGGGACGTTCTGCAGATGGGCGACATCATGGCCGGCACCTTTGTGCCCGCGGCACTCGGCCGGGCCATCGCATCGATTCACGAGCTCCCGGCAAACCTTGTCTCTGACGCTGGCCTGTCATATGTCTCGGCCACGGCCGCACAGCAGCGGGCGCGCGAAATTGTTGAGCGCGCCGCAGCGACCAACATGCTTCCCGACGCGCTCGAAACCCGATGGAGCCGCGCCGTCGTCGACAGCAAAATCTGGCAGTTCGACCCCACCGTCATTCACGGGTCACTGGGAGTGGGCAACTTCTTAGTTGGCGAAGATTCCGTGAGCGCGGTGCAGGGCTGGGGAACGCTCCACGTGGGCGACCCCGCCCTCGATCTGATGTGGTTGACCAACGCTGACGAGTCTGCGGGAGACGAAGCCTTTCACGCTTACCAGCAGGTTCGCCTGTCGAGTGCCGATCCGAATGTTCGGCGTCGTGCGGTTCTCTACTCCGAGCTGGAGATTGCCAAATGGCTGCTTCACGGCGTGCGAGAGCGAAACACCGAAATTGTCGAAGATGCGAACGACATGATGGAACGTCTCGTCGCCACGATCGGCGAAGAGCCGGTCAACACGGTGGGTGTTGGCACCGAACCCATCATGACCGTGAACGATGTCGAGCACATGCTCGATGTCAGGCCTCCGGCCTCACACTAGGCGCGTCGGGGGCGTCGCTGTTCACGAGCCCGAGCCACATTTCCTCAAGTTGCGCATACGTGAGCAACTGATCGGGGCGAATGACCACGTTGTCTGCGACAAAATAAAACACCGCATCGATGTTTTCTTCGGCGATGCCGGTGTACGCAGAATAGGCCGCGCGGTAGAGCGCGAGTTGATAGGCGCGGATGGCCAGGTCGTCGGCATCGCGCGGAGCTTTTCCGGTCTTCCAGTCGACAATTTCGAAGCGAGAGTGTGCGTTTCGCTCGGCGTGTGCATCGGCGCCGTCAGCACGATAAACGGCATCGAGTTTGCACACCACAACGTTCGGGCCGAGCGGAAGATGAATTTCAATCTCGACGTCGACGGGTTTGCGCTCGCCCCACGGGGAAGCTTCGAAGGTGTGCTGAAGTGCCGACAGAACAGTCGCGTCTGACGCGTCAATCGTTTGGGTAGCGATGTCGCGCATGCCCGGAAACCCCAGGGCGTCGGAGTCGCTGCCATCAAAGAGGGTCGGCGAATCTCCGCGGAGAGCACGGTTCTCGACCCAGGCATGAAAAAGAGTTCCGAGCATCGTGGCGCGATACGGCTGTTGCGGGAGCGGTCGCCCGAGAGGGCCGGCAGCACTGGGGCCGGCAACGGCACGCGCGCCGGACGGCAAAGCTCTCGCCGCCAATCCGGCAGCCACAAAATCTTTGAACGCCGAGGCTGGGATGCGCTGCGGCAGCGGAGTGCGAGAGTCTGCAGTAAGTCGCGCCTCACGCTCGGCGATGAGAAGATCGATGTCGGATTCGAGCTGAGATGACTCATCCCGGGCCGATGCGACGACAGCGACGCTGGCCGAGCGCACGAGCGCTGCAGCGGCCCGAACGCGCGGTTCGCGAGCGCCGAGAGGTGGGAGCGGCCAGACGACCGATGCCGCGTGCGGGTCCCAGGGATTCTCCGTCTCGGGGGGCTCCTCAGGCAGCGGGGTCGTCGCGAGGCCCGCCTCGCTGATCTCGACGAGGTACTCGCTCGGACTCCGTCGGGTCTTGCCGGATGCCCACCACGATCCGCTGAGGAGCATGTCTTGGGCGCAACGTGTCAAGGCCACGTACGCCAATCGTCGCTCGCCCGTTTCGTAGCGCGCGCGGGCCGACGCAAGATAGGCGTCGTAGGAGTCTTCGAGGTCGAGGTGATCGATGGCTTCTTCGAAGCGCCACAGTGTGCCTAAATCGGCCTTATCGGCCCGCAATTGCTCGGGCAGCGTGCCGAAGTCGGTCCACTTCTCGATGTTGGTGGTGACGGTTCTCTTGTCGTCGGCAATCATTCGCCCCACGGCAACGAAATCCCACTCCAGACCCTTCGAGCCGTGAATGGTGAGCAGCTGAACGACGTCGCCCTCGGGGCTCTCCTCAACGGGACTGAGTCGCTCGCGTCTCTCGACGTCTTCGATCCACGACAAGAACGCTCCCAGCGTGGGATTGTCGTCAGTGGCCATGAACGCCGAGACCGTATCGAGGAACGTTTCGACGCTGGCCTCACCCGCCGTGAGTCGATCGTTGGCGGCCAACTCGACATCCAGATTCATTTCGGACATGACGAGGCGAACCAGATCGCGCAGATTCATGCCCGCGTAGCGTCTCAGGCGCGCAATAACGCGGCCCGCGTGTTGGAGGCGTTCGAAGCCCGTGGCGCTCAGGCTCGCGAACGCTCGGTGCGTCGGGTCGGTTGACGTCGTGATGAAGTCGAGCGCATCGATCAGGCTCTGGCCGTCGTATGCCGAGACCGATTCTTTGAGTTGCGACCGCACCTCTTTGCTCAGGCGTTGCAGGCGGTGGTCACGTTCCGAAAGCCACCGGGCCGTTGATTTGAGCGCACGAAGATCGCGTGGAGCGATTTGCCAGCGCGCGCCGGCGAGCAGTCGAATCAGTTGGCTGTCGGCACGCGTGTCGTGCATCACGCGCAGCGTGCTGACAATGTCAACGATGACGGGTTCCATGAGCAGGCCGCCCAGACCCAAGACGTGCGTTGCGATGCCTGCCTGGTCGAGAGCCATCTTGAAATGCATGAGGTCGGCCGTCTTTCGCGTGAGCATTGCGGCCGTGGGGCGTTTCTTACCAGCAGGCCATTCGGCAAACTTTCTGGCGAACCACAGGGCTACGTCGTGTGCTTCTTCGGTGATGGTCGACGGAAAAATCACGTCCACAGTGCCCTGATGCCCCTTGCCCGCCACGAGCTCGAATCGCTCCTCCGATCCGGCAGCGACGTGTGGCAGAGACCGCGCCACGAGGTTAGCCACATCGAGAATCTCTTGGGCGTTGCGCCAGGACCGAGTCAACGTGCGCTGCTGGCCGGTTTGCTCGCCAGCGAAGGCCTCGAAGAAACGATGGGGCAACATGTTGGACGCACTGGCGCCGCGCCAACCGTAGATGGCCTGGTTTGGGTCTCCCACCGCCATGACCGTGCGCTGCGCAAAGACATGCGACAGCAGAGCCACTTGAACGCTCGACGTGTCTTGATACTCATCGAGGAGGACGAAGCGATACGCCGAGGCAACCTGATCCCGCACGGCCGGAATCTGAACGAGCTGGTGGGCGTAAGCGATTTGGTCGCCAAACTCGATCAGGTGCCGCGCTCGCTTGAGGTTCTCGTAGGCCACCACAACGTCGCACAAGATGTCGAGCTTGGCCACAACGGCCATGCCCTTCTTGTACTTGTCTTGCGCCACCCGGTGCGTCGTGCCGCGCGTCGTGATGGGCAGGTCTGCCACGCGCCCCACAAACTCGGCCGTAAATGCTCGCAGTTGCGCCGGGCCAATCATGTTGTCGGTGAGGGCACGAGCCACCGAGAGGGTGACCCCAATCACCGAGTTCAGGGGCATATCGAGCTGAGCGAGCTCAGTACCCGTCGATTCGAGCACGGCCCGGCGAGCGAGCTGCCACGCGGTTGCCTCGGTCATCACAGCAGCCGAGCCGTCAACACCAATGAGGTGCGCAAACTCACTGAAAATGCGATTGGCAAAAGAGTTGTAGGTGGTCATGCTCGCCGAGAAGAGTTGCTGAGCCGAATCGTCACCACGGTCGCCGGGAATCATGTTGCGCCAGGCGAGGGCATCAAGCCCGTGACGCACGCGCGCAGCGAGCGATGTGGCGGCGCGACGTGTAAAGGTCATGCCCAGGATCTCGTCGAGTCGAGCGTGACCGTTCGCAACCAGCCAGAGCACCCGCATGGTCATGGTCTCGGTCTTGCCACTACCGGCTCCGGCGGTCACCAGCGTGGTCGTGGCGGGGTCACTCGCCACGATGTCGCGCTGCTCGGCCGTGAGTTCAACCCGCGGCCTGGCCTCACGTTGCACGCCCGCACGACGATCGAGCTCCTCTGCCCAGGCGGCCGTGGCATCGGCGATTTCTTGAGCCGAGTAGGTCATGCGCTCACCGCCGATACGGTGTGGATGCGCTTTGCGTACGTGCTGTCGAATTCTCCGCGCTCTTCGCGCGTGAAGATCACCGCGGTGAACGCGCTTCCCGCCATGCCCTCGGCCGCGTCTGCCACCCGCTGCTCGATGGCCTCTTGGGCGGCGCCGCCGCGTTCAATGGGCGACTGCAAAACTTCAACGACCTCACCGGCACGTGTCTTCGTTACAGCCTTCTCGTCGACCATGAGGATCCCCGCCCCACCGGATTCGGCTCCCGGGGCAATCTGTTCACCGAGGGGTCGCGGTTCGTCGCTCTCGGAATCGACCTCGATCGTCTGGCGAATCTCGTCACGCACGAGAGCGAGCTGGTAGCACTCGAGTTGCAGATTCTGGGCCACGTCATCTTCGGTCATTTTCATTCTGCCTGTTTTGAGATCGACGATCGTGACCGTGCCGTCGGGGTTGCGATGAACCCGATCGATGCGACCGACGAGACGCCCCACGCCCACGTCGAAACTGAACGAACACTCGACGCCGACCACATCGATGTTCCGTGTCCGCAGGTCACCGAGGTACGTTGCCAAGTTCTTCACCATGGTCTTGGCGCGCATGCGTTCGCGCTCTCCGAGCCATTCCGCCTCGAAGGTCAGCTCGTGCCATCGCTTATCGAGCGCTGCCCAGAGGCTGTCGACCGAGAGGTCGGGGAGGAGCTCGTTACCCGCGTCTTCGAAGATCTTGTGCACCAGCGTGCCCAGACCGGTGGCGACTGTTTGGTCGCCCCCCACCGTGGAGTCAATGAACCAGCCGAGTTGATTTCGTTCCCACGCTTCGAGTCGGGATGGGGATACGTGCACAGTAATTCCGTCGGCTCGATCCGCCTCGTCAACGATGTCTCGCTCAGTGGACGGCCCGGCAAGTCCGTACCACTCATC
>JAIOXH010000055.1 GCA_021741765.1 Aurantimicrobium sp.
CGGTGTACAACCATCTGGCGAGCCTGAGAAGTGGTACGTGCAATACCGGCTCGGACAATGAGTGCGTCAAGGCGCATCTCGAGAAGCTCAACGAGGTTCTCACCGGTCAAGCCGTCTGCGCGGCGGGCTTCCTGGAAGACGCGCTTGAGTTGTGCCTCACGGATGCCGTACTGGGCACGAAGACGCTGCTTCTCGCGAAGACGAACGGCGTAGTCAGAGTCCGTCTTGCGCTTGGTGCGACCGTGCTCACCCGGAGGATAGGGGCGCTTTTCGAGGTACTTGGCTGCCTTGGGCGTGAGGGGAATTCCCAGCGCGCGCGACAGGCGGGTCTTGCTGCGGGTACGTGACTTTGTAGACACGATGTCCTTTCAAAAGAGTGAACAGAAAATGGCGTGGTCGAAACCACAAAAACGAGACCACAAGAAAGAGGAATGCCATCGGGGCCCGGCTACAGGGTTCTTCCCGCGAGTCATCTGGTCTGTGTTCGCAGCCGCACGTTCACAGGTGATGAGGCAAGAAAAAGCCTAGCACGAGAGCTGGCCGCCAACCGTCGGCCAATCGAAGACCAGCCACCTACTCCCCGCGCAAGACACTCCGCAGGCGCTCGAGGCGTTCGGCGATGTCACGTTCTTGCCCGTGGCTTGTCGGTCGATAGTAGATGCGCCCCGTGAGTGAATCGGGTAAGTATTGCTGCGCCACGATGCCGAGAGGGTCGTTGTGTGGATACGAGTATCCGGCTCCATGACCGAGGTTCTTAGCCCCCGAATAACTCGCGTCGCGAAGGTGCACCGGAACGACATCCGATTTTCCTTCGCGAACATCTTTCACAGCCTCGTTGATGCCCACGTAAGCGGCATTCGATTTCGGCGAGGTCGCGAGAAAAACCGTGGCCTCGGCCAGCGGAATACGGCCTTCCGGCATGCCAATGAGGGCGACCGCATCGGCTGCGGCCACAGCCAGAGAAAGTGCTTGAGGCGCAGCGAGTCCGATGTCTTCCGCCGCCGAAATGATCAGTCGCCGCGCAATAAACCGCGGGTCTTCTCCGGCCTCGATCATGCGTGCGAGGTAGTGCAACGCGGCATCAACATCCGATCCGCGAATCGACTTGATGAAGGCACTGATCACGTCGTAGTGCTCATCTCCGTCACGGTCGTAGCGCAGGAGCGCCCGATCAACAGCGTGCGAGATATCTTCTGCAAGTATCTCCACGGGCCCAGAGGCATCCCCGGAGCGACTGCTGGCCACCGCAGCAGCAGCGTCGAGCGCGGTGAGCGCCCGACGGGCATCGCCCGAACTAAATCGCACGAGCGTGGTCATCGCATCATCGTCGACGTCAAAATTCCCGGCTAGTCCGTGCGAGGCGGCAAGAGCACCGCGCACCACGCGGGAGAGTTCGTCATCTGTCAGAAGGTTGAGTCTCACAAGAAGGGAACGAGAGAGGAGAGGCGAGATAACACTGAACGACGGGTTCTCCGTAGTTGCCGCTATCAGGGTCACCCATCCGTTCTCAACTCCCGGAAGTAGGGCGTCCTGCTGAGCCTTGGTAAAACGATGAATCTCGTCGAGAAATAGCAGCGTTGAGGAACCGTAGAGTTCGCGGGTATCTCGGGCGGCCGTCATAGCCTCGCGAACATCCTTCACGCCAGCGGTAATCGCCGACATCTCAATGAAGCGGCGATCGCTCGATGCGGCAACGGCATAAGCAAGAGATGTCTTACCCGTACCGGGCGGACCCCAAAGAATCACTGACGAACCACCGGAAGACGACTCGGCGAGCTGGCGAAGCGGCGAACCAGCTATGAGAAGCCCCGACTGACCAACAATCTCGTCGAGCGAGCGTGGTCGCATACGCACGGCCAGGGGTGCCGTTGCATCGCCCAACAGAGAACCGGTCACGCGCTCAGCCTATTCGCGAAGCATCGTGCGCGAGGTGGGCTAATCTGCTGGAGGGGAACAATCACCACCTTCACCGGCCAAACCGAGAGATTCACGACTGTGGCAAAAAACACCAAGTCCCAACAAAAGGCAGAGCGCGAGCGGCTGCGCGCCTATCGTGAGCGGCAGAAGGCGCACGGTGCGCAGGAGTCGCGTCGCAAACGGGACAATCGCCTGTGGCTGTCCATCGGTATCCCCATCGTTGCGCTCGCCATCGGCGCTCAGGCGCTTTTCACTGTTGTCGCACCCTACGCCCCCGACCCGCTGGCGTCGGGCACCCCGGGCGCACCGACGAATTTTCTGCCCGACAAGTCGGCGGCGGAAGACCGCACATGGACCGGCGAGCTTGTTATCAACGAGATACCGCTCGGCGTAGAGCTGAACGGCATGTTGGCACCGCAGGCCGTGGCGAGCACAATATACCTAGCCAATAAGGGTTTTTATGACTTTGCCACCTGTCACCGACTCACCACCG
The DNA here is from genome assembly GCA_021741765.1 of Aurantimicrobium sp. Taxonomy (GTDB): domain Bacteria; phylum Actinomycetota; class Actinomycetes; order Actinomycetales; family Microbacteriaceae; genus UBA963. The sequence continues at coordinate 2,411 of JAIOXH010000055.1, forward strand.
AGGGCCTTTTTGTGCTGCAGTGCGGCGACCCGAACGGCGATGGCACGGGCGGCCCGGGGTACTACTACGGCCCCGTAGAGAACTCACCGGCGGACGAAATCTATCCGGCTGGAACACTCGCCATGGCACGTCGCGGTGGCGATGGCAACTCGATCGGCTCGCAATTCTTCATCGTCTACAAAGACACAAAACTTCCCGCTGAACCGGGCATCGGTGGATATTCCGTGATTGGTCGCATAACCAGCGGACTCCCTGAACTCGAGGCTGCCGTAATCTCTGGTGGCGTCGAAGGAGGCTCTACCGATGGAAGGCCTGCAATTGTGACAGTCATCGGATCCTTTAAACTTCAGTAGCGGGGTACTCTGCTCTAAACTGACGGCGCAAACACCTATCGCAGGAAGCACACTCATGAGTTCTCAATCGTTCGGCCGAGTCGACGCCGATGGCAACGTCTTCTGCTCAGAGGACGGCGTCGAACGTCACGTGGGGCAGTATGCCGACGTGTCTGCCGAAGAGGCCATGGCTTTCTACGTTCGCAAGTTTGACGACATCAACACGACCCTCTCGCTCTTCGAGCGGCGCGTGGCCTCTGACGCCGCGCACACTGACCTGTCGGCCTCTCTCACCAAAATTAGTGAGCAGGTAACCGAAGGAATTGGTGTGGGCGACTTCGCTGCACTTCGATCGCGCATCGCCACCCTCAGCGCGACGATAGAGAAGAAGGTTGAAGAGCTCAGCGAGCAGTCAGCCCTGGCTCGCGAGGAAGCTATTGCGGCTCGCACTGCGCTCGTCGAAAAAGTTGAAGCCCTTGCCTTGGGAGATCTGAGCAAGGTGCAGTGGAAGCAGATGACCACCAAGGTTGACGAACTTTTCTCCCAGTGGCAGGAAGCACAAAAGAAGGATCGCAAGTTCCCCAAGGCGACCGCCGATGATCTGTGGAAGCGCTTTCGTGCAGCCCGGAATACTCTCGACCAGGCGCGACGCAAGTACTTTGCTGAGCTCGATCAAACCACCAAGGGCGCCAAGGTCGCTAAGGAAGCACTTATCACCAAGGCAGAGGGGCTCATTGCTCAGGGCGCCACGGCACTCACGCCCTACCGTGCCCTCCTCGAGGATTGGAAAAAGGCTCCCCGAGGCCCCAAGAGGGTCGACGACGCACTGTGGAAGCGTTTCAAGGCAGCCGGCGACGCCATCTACGCAGCCAAGAACGAAGAGTTTGAGCGCGACGAGGCCGAGTATCAGGGCAACCTCGACATCAAATTGGAAATTTTGAGGGAGGCAGAACCTCTGTTGACGGCAACAGACTACGCGCAGGCACGGGCCACGTTGAACAGTTTGCAGAAGCGCTGGGATGCTGCCGGCAAGGTTCCCCGTGCAAAGATCCGCGAGGTTGAAGACAGCATGCGCAAGGTGGAGACCGCCGTTCGTAAGCTCGAAGAGAATCACTGGGACAAGTCCAACCCCGAGAGGCAAGCGCGCTCCGAAGGATTGGCAGGACAGATTGAATCAAAGATTGCCGCTCTCGAGGCCGAACGGTCACTCGCGGAATCTGCGGGCGATGCCAGCCGGGTCGCTGCCATCGAAGAAGACATCTCAGCTCAGCGTTCGTGGCTGGCTGTCCTCGCCTGACCCGGGTCACAAATATTTGGGAAAGTGTTCCACAGTTTCTACCGCCGACCATCGTGACCGGCGAGTAACTGCCACCATGTGCCCGTGCATGCATCCGAGCTTTCTGACTTCTCTGTGGCAGAGCGCTGGGCGCTCGTGCGTGACGGACATGCCGTGGTCACCGAGGGCATCATCTGCCCGCTCGACACCCCGCCTGGGCCGGGTCTTCGACTCGATGCACATCTCTGCACCGATCGCGAGGATGCCGTGGCTATCGAACAGTCAGCACTCTGGGTCTTCGGTGCCATCCGTTCAGTGCCGAAAGAGCTCCACATAGCCGGACTGGATGGAGCAAGACTGTACGTGGGCAGTAGCGACGTTCACGCGCGCGAGCTCAACATTCAGAGAACTGACTGCGTCGCCTACGGCAAAAGGCTCGTGACGAGTCCTGCCCGCACGGCCGCCGACATAGCTCGCTACTCCCCCGACGACATAACGGCGCTCGCGGGGCTGACAGCCCTGAGCGAAAAAGCGCCGTACGACTGCCGGAGCGCGCTGGGAATCGTGGGGCGCACCGTCCACCTCCCGTTCGCGCGACGCGCAAGAGAACGCCTAGGAGCCGCTCTCGCTGACGCGGTAGGCGTCGTAGACACCGTCAATGCGTCGAATGGCGTTGAGGAGGCGTTCGAGGTGACTGGTGTCGCTCATCTCGAACACGAACCTATTGAGAGCAAGGCGTTCCGTGGTCGTACTAACCGTGGCGGAAAGAATGTTGACGTGGTTCTCGGCCAGAACGCGGGTGACATCTGAGAGCAGGGCAGCGCGATCGAGCGCCTCGACCTGCACCTGAACGAGGAAAATGCTCTTTGATGTCGGAGCCCACTCCACCTCAATGAGTCGCTCCGGCTCACGCATGAGCGTGGTGACATTGTTGCAGGAGGCGCGGTGCACCGAGACTCCCTGACCGCGGGTAACGAAACCGCGAATCTCATCGCCCGGTAGGGGTGTGCAGCACTTCGCGAGCTTGACCAAGATGTCGGCCGCCCCACGCACGAGAACGCCTGAATCACTGCGACGGGTACCGCGCATGCCTCCCTTGGCAGGAATGACGATCTCCGGAGTTTCGCTGTCGATCTCCTCGGTAACGCTGAGAAGAATTTTTTCAATCACGGATTGCGACGAGACATGTCCCTCGCCGACGGCTGCGTAGAGAGACGTGACATCGTCGTACTTCAAGAGGGCGGTCACCTCGGCCAGCGTGTCCGTTGTCATGAGACGCTGGAGGGGGAGGTTCTGCTTGCGCATGGCGCGGGCAATCATGTCACGCCCCTGCTCAACGGCCTCGTCGCGACGCTCCTTCGAAAACCACTGTTTTATCTTCGACTTGGTCCGCGTCGACGCGACAAACCCCATCCAGTCCTGACTGGGGCCTGCGTCCGGGTTCTTACTCGTCAAAATCTCGATGACGTCACCGGAAGCCACCTGGGTGTCGAGAGGGACTAATCGCCCGTTGACCTTTGCCCCCATCGTGCGATGGCCCACTTCGGTGTGCACAGCATAAGCGAAGTCCACGGGCGTGGATCCCACTTGAAGACCGATGACGCGTCCCTTCGGAGTGAAGACATAGACCTCTTTACTGCCGATCTCGAAGCGCAATGAATCTAGGAATTCGTGCGGATCGTCGGTTTCGGCCTCCCAGTCTGAAATGTGCGCCAGCCATGCCATGTCGGTGTCCGACGTCGAGAGTGCGTCTGTGGCGCGACCTCCGGCCTGCTTGGCCTTGTACATCCAGTGGGCAGCCACGCCGAACTCGGCTCTCTGGTGCATCTCCGGCGTACGAATCTGGATTTCGACCGGGCGGCCACCGGGCCCCATCACCGTCGTGTGCAACGACTGATACAGGTTGAACTTGGGCGTGGCGATGTAGTCCTTGAATCGGCCGGGGAGTGGGTTCCAACGACTGTGAATTGAGCCCAAGATGCCGTAGCAGTCGCGAACCGTGGGAACGATGACGCGGATACCCACGAGGTCATAGATCTCGTCAAACTCACGGCCGCGCAAGACCATCTTTTGATAGATGGAGTAAAACTGCTTGGGGCGGCCCTGAACCTCTCCGCGGATCTTAGTGAGCCGGAGGTCGTCGCGAACCGAAGAAATCACGTCCGCCACAAATTCTTCGCGCTCGGGGGTGCGCTGCTGGACCAGATTATTGATCTCCGAGTAAATCTTGGGGTGCAGAACAGCGAAAGAAAGGTCTTCCAGCTCCCACTTCATTGACGAAATACCGAGTCGATGGGCCAGCGGGGCAAAAATATCGAGAGTTTCACGAGCCTTGCGTTCCGCCGTCTCGGGTGCCACAAAACCCCACGTACGGGCGTTGTGCAGTCGATCGGCGAGTTTGATCACGAGCACGCGAATATCCCGCGACATCGCAACGATCATCTTGCGGACGGTTTCTGCCTGAGCAGATTCTCCGTAGGTTATTCGGTCAAGCTTGGTGACGCCATCGACGAGCATGGCCACCTCAGCTCCAAACGTGGCTTCAACTTCTGCCAACGAGTAGTCGGTGTCTTCAACGGTGTCGTGCAGCAGGGCCGCAACCAGCGTTTTGGCACCAATTCCGAGTTCCGCCAAAATTTGCGCCACAGCTACGGGGTGAGTGATGTACTCCTCGCCGCTCTTGCGTGTTTGTCCCTCGTGCGCACGCTTTGCGACCTCGTAGGCGCGCTCCATGCTCGCGACATCTGCCTTGGGATGGTTGGCTCGAACCGTGCGCAGCAACTGCTCGAAGCCTCCCGAGCTCTGCGCACGCCAAAAGATTCTGGGCACCAACCGGCGCAAAGCAGTTGTTGTAGCCGGAACTTCCGTCATAGCGCCTCCCGATAAATCCATTATCGGGGCTAAATAGCTATCTGGTTACGCGACGACTCGCTCTTTGGCCTTTTCTTGCATCTCCAGAAGCCGCTCATCGTTCTTCTTAATCGCGGGCTCGCGCATCCGCATTCCTGCGTAGAGAGGCGCGGCCAGGAATGACGTTGAGTACGTTCCCACAACGATTCCTACCAGGAGTGCCAGAGAAATGTCGCGCAGAGTGCCGGCACCCAAGACAAACGCACCAATGAACAAAATTGCGGCCACGGGTAATGCCCCGACAACGGTTGTGTTGAGCGATCGAACGAGTGTCTGGTTCACAGCCAAGTTCACCTGCTGACCGTAGGTGAGCGACGCGTCACGAGTTTGACCCGTCGTGTTCTCGCGAATCTTGTCGAAGACCACCACAGTGTCGTACAGCGAGTAACCGAGAATCGTGAGAAGGCCGATAACAGCTCCCGGCGTGACCTCAAATCCAGAGATTCCATAGATGCCCGCAGTAATAATCACGTCGTGGATCAGCGCGATGATTGCAACGAGGGACATCTTCCACGTACGGAAATACAGCGCCAGAACGATGCCAGCGAGAATCAGGAAGACGATGAGGGCGCGCAACGCTTGGGTGGTGATATCGGCACCCCATGTGGCGCCAATGAATGACGATGTGACCTGTGTTTCGGGAACACCGTAACCAACGGCCAGAGCAGCAGCCACCTCGTTCGTCAGTTGGTTGGTCATCTGCTCGGTCTGCACGCGCACAGAATTGCCGCCCACGATTGTTACCTTCGGCACGATCTGAGGTTCAACCGAAGCTACGGCCTCGCTGGCAATCGACTGGCTTGGGTCGGCAACGTTGGAAACGGTGAATTCACTGCCGCCCGTGAACTCGATTCCAAAATTGAATGCCTTGTCTACCTGAAATCCGCCGCGAGCCAGCGGCCCGAGAATGCTTACGAGAACGAGGACGATGGAAACGAGGTACCACCAGCGTCGCAGCCCGACAAACCGAAAAGAACGGGCCCCGGAATAAAGATCGTTACCGAACTGACCAAAACTTGCCATCAGTCCTCACCCCGCTCTCCTGCTTCGAGAGCGGCCTTGCGCTCAGCAATGGTTTGACGCTTCGCGGCTTCGCGGCTCGCAGACTTGATTTTGGTCTCCTTGATGCCGGTGCCCGAGGCAACGCGGAAACGACCGCGTCCCTGGTAGACGGCATTGAGGGATGCGGGGTTCAGTCCGCTCAGCGAATGGCCGGCGGCAAAGAAGTTCCGTCGAGACAGAAGCTGAAGCAACGGGTGGGTAAACAGCATCACGACGACGATGTCGACGATCGTGGCGAGCCCCAGCGTTAGGGCGAATCCTCGGACGTTACCGACAGCAAGAATGAACAACACTAACGCCGCCAAGAAGTTCACGGCGCCACTGACGAGAATCGTGCGAACGGCTCGACTCCAACCCGAATCAACGGCTGTTTCGAGGCTCCGCCCCTCGCGCAATTCGTCTCGAACCCTCTCAAAGTAAACGATAAACGAGTCCGCTGTAATACCAATCGCCACGATCAATCCGACAACGCCCGAAAGGGACAGTCGGAAGCCCTCTTGCGCCGACAGAAGCGTGATACAGAAATACGTAATGACGGCCGCCACTACTAGTGAGAGAATCGTGACGAAACCGAGGGTCCGATACTGAATGAGCGAGTAGACGATCACGAGAGCCAGACCAATCGCACCCGCGATGAGTCCGCTCACGAGCTGTGTGCTACCCAGCGTCGCGGAGATTGACTCAGAGCTCTCTACCTGAAAACCAATCGGCAGCGCTCCGTACTTCAGCTGATCTGCCAACGTCTTAGCCGATTCCTGGGTGAAGCCCCCGGAGATTTGCGGCTTGCCATTTGTGATGGCCGACTGCGTACTCGGTGCCGAAATGACTCGACCATCGAGCACGATGGCAAACTGGTTCTGAGCCCCGGTGAGACCCACAAGTCGAGTGGTGGTCTCGGCAAACTTCTTCGTGCCCACCGCGTTGAAAACGATGTCCACGGCCCACTGACCGGTAGACGCGCCTGTTTGAGTGGTGATGACACCCGCAGACGCATCACTGATATCACTGCCATCCACCTCGACCGGTCCGAGGAGGTACTTCACGGTATTACCGGGGTCACAGGTGATGAGAGGCAAATCAGCCGGAGCAGCACTTGCCTCTTGATTGTCCTCAGAAGCGCAT
>JAIOXH010000056.1 GCA_021741765.1 Aurantimicrobium sp.
GCGAAGAAGTAGACGACGCCATCAAGCTGGCCCTGGCTACCAACGACCGACCCGTGGTGATTGACTTTGTGGTCAGTGCCGATGCCATGGTGTGGCCAATGGTGCCGCAGGGCGTGAGTAACAGCGGGGTCCAGTACGCGCGCGATCACGCGCCGTCGTGGGACAACGAGGAATAGGAAGGAGTGGCCATGACATCACACGTTCTCAGCCTTCTTGTTGAGGATAAGCCGGGTCTGTTGACCCGCGTTGCTGGCTTATTCGCGCGACGCGGCTTTAACATCGAATCGCTGGCCGTGGGGCACTCAGAAATCGAGGGCCTCTCCCGCATCACCGTCGTGGTGGATGTTGACCAGCTTCCGCTCGAGCAGGTGACCAAGCAGCTCAACAAACTGGTCAACGTGATCAAGGTTGTTGAGCTCGACACCGACCAGTCCGTTCAGCGCGAGCACCTGCTGATCAAGGTGCGCGTTGACAACACTTCACGTTCCGCGGTGCTCGAAGCGGTCACGCTGTTTCGCGCGCGCGTTGTTGATGTGGCGCCCGATGCTCTGGTTATTGAGGTAACCGGAGACTCGGGTAAAACGTCGGCTCTTTTGCGGGTACTGGAGCCCTACGGCATCAAAGAAATTGCCCAGTCGGGCCGGTTGGCCATTGGCCGCGGCGCGAAGTCGATCACCGAACGCGTTTACAAGTAACTCAGCAAGATCCGTTTTTTTCACAACTCACGAACCACAAAAACCCAAGGAGAAACACTGTGCTGGAAATTCACTACGACAAGGATGCCGACCTTGAGCTCATCAAGAGCAAGAAGGTTGCCATCATCGGCTACGGCTCGCAGGGCCACGCCCACGCGCTCAACCTTCACGACTCGGGCGTTGACGTCGTTGTTGGCCTGAAGGCAGGCAGTAAGTCGATCGCCAAGGCCGAAGAGGCCGGCCTCAAGGTCATGACCACGGCCGAAGCAGCAGCGTGGGGTGACGTGGTGGTGATTCTCGCTCCCGACCAGGTGCAGCGTTTCCTCTTTGCCGACGACGTCAAGCCCAACCTCACGCCGGGCAAGACACTGGTCTTCGGTCACGGCTTCAACATCCGATACGGCTACATTGAGGCACCCGAGGGCGTTGACGTGATTCTCGTTGCGCCCAAGGGCCCGGGCCACACGGTTCGTCGCGAGTACCAGGCCGGTCGCGGTGTTCCCGTGATCGTGGCCGTTGAGAAGGACGCCTCGGGCAAGGCCTGGGACATGGCGTGGTCGTACTCCAAGGCTCTCGGTGCGCTTCGTGCCGGTGGCATCAAGACCACCTTCACCGAAGAGACCGAGACTGATCTCTTTGGCGAGCAGACCGTTCTCTGTGGTGGAGCATCGCAGCTCGTCATGTACGGCTACGAGACCCTCGTTGAGGCTGGCTACCAGCCCGAGATCGCTTACTTCGAGGTTCTGCACGAGCTCAAGCTCATCGTTGACCTTATGTGGGAGGGCGGCATCGCCAAGCAGCGCTGGTCGGTTTCTGACACTGCTGAGTACGGCGACTACGTTTCGGGCCCGCGCGTGATTGACCCGAGTGTGAAAGAGAACATGAAAGCCGTTCTCTCCGATATTCAGGACGGCACGTTCGCCAAGCGATTCATCGCCGACCAAGACGCGGGCGCACCCGAGTTCATGGCCCTGCGCGAAAAGGGCGCCAAGCACCCCATCGAGGCCGTAGGTCGCAACCTGCGCGAGATGTTTGCCTGGCGTCCGCAGGACAAGGACTACACCGAGGGTTCGGCCGCTCGCTAGTCGGTCGCGCCACATGAGCACTCCCGATGATGATGCCCTCACGTGGGCAGGAGATCCCGATCGCGACACCACCAACATCACGTGGAGTGCTCCGAAGGCAGGCAAGGCGTCGGCTACTTCTGATCGCCGGTTGAGTAGGCCACGCAGTGGCCGTATCGAAACCCCTGTATCGAGAAGAAAGAGTGATGGTTTCGATACGCCGACTGCGTCGGCTACTCAACCAGCAATCAGCGCGAACGTCGAGCTGATCGTATCGGCGGCTTTTGCCGCGGTCTATCTGCTGATTACGGTTGCCTGGCTCATTGTTGCGCTGCGTAACCCCCTCACGATTGGTGACCCCCTGGGCAACGCCATGTTCACCCTGGGACTGTGGGCCGCCGTTGCGGCCGGGCCACTCGCGTGTGGCGGCATCGTTGTGCTGGCCAAGCACCTGTCGCTGCTGAAGAGATCGATGCTTTTCGTGCTCGGCATCTTGGTGCTCATTCCGTGGCCATATTTGGGGTGGGCGTCATGATCGGGCGCATCGTGACGTGGACGGTGGCGCTGCTGCTCTACGGATACGCCACGTGGTCGGGCATCGGAAACTTCGTGGGTGTGCAGAATCAGGGCCTACAGCTTGGCCTCGATCTCACACCACTGGGCTGGGCATCCACACTCACGCTCGTCTTGCTGCCGGCTCTGCTCTTTGTCGCGGGCATCGTGATCACCCGCCGCATGCGTCTGAGCCACACGGTTTACACGTTTGCCCTCGGATTCGCCATCGTCTCGGTGGTCACCCTCGACATCGTGCTGGCACTGCCCGCAACAGCGATTTATGCCACCTAAACCGCCGGTTAGACTGGCGAGACACGCACTTTCGCGGGTCTTGCCCTGCTCACAGAGAGAAACGCACACGTGACCAAGCCCATCGTTGTGATTGCCGAAGAGCTGTCGCCCGCCACCATTGAGGCGCTCGGCCCCGACTTCGATGTGCGCACGGTCGACGGCACCGATCGCCCGGCACTTCTCGAAGCCGTTAAGTCGGCCGCGGCCATACTCGTGCGCAGTGCCACACAGGTTGACGCCGAGGTTATTGCCGCTGCACCCGAACTCCAGGTGATTGCGCGTGCCGGTGTGGGTCTCGACAATGTCGATATCAAAACGGCCACGACCGCCGGCGTCATGGTGGTCAACGCGCCCACCTCGAACATCATCTCGGCTGCCGAGCTGACCATCGGCCACATCCTCAGCCTGGCTCGGTTCATTCCCGCCGCACACGCCGCTCTCGCCAAGGGCGAGTGGAAGCGCAGCTCGTTTACGGGCACCGAGCTCTACGAAAAGACCATCGGCATCATTGGGCTTGGACGCATCGGCGCTCTGATTGCAGCACGCATGCAGGCTTTTGGAACGCGCATTGTGGCGTTCGATCCCTATGTCACCTCGGCCCGCGCGCAGCAGTTGGGCGTTGAGCTGCTGTCGCTCGACGAGCTGCTTGCCGAGAGCGACTTCATCACGATTCACATGCCCAAGACGGCCGAGACCACGGGCATGATCAGCAAACCGCAGCTGGCCAAGATGAAAAAGACCGCGTTTGTGGTCAACGTGGCTCGCGGTGGTCTCATTGACGAGGCCGATCTGTATGAGGCCCTCACCACCGGAGTGATTGCCGGTGCCGGCCTCGATGTTTTTGTGAGCGAGCCGCCTAAGGGCTCCAACCTGCTCGACCTGCCGAACGTTGTGGTGACACCCCATCTCGGTGCCTCAACCGATGAGGCCCAGGAGAAGGCGGGTGTCTCCGTGGCCAAGTCGGTGCGTCTCGCACTGGGTGGGGATCTGGTTCCCGATGCCGTGAACGTTGCCGGTGGCGTGATTGATCCGAGCGTTCGCCCGGGCATTCCGCTCATGGAGAAGTTGGGTCAGGTGTTCTCTGGCCTTGCGCACTCCAGCCCGGTCACCAGCGTTGAGGTTGAGGTTCGCGGCGAGATTGCCGAGCACGACGTCAAGGTGCTCAAGCTGGCCGCCCTCAAGGGAATCTTTACCAATGTGGTGAGCGAGACCGTCTCCTACGTCAACGCTCCGCTTTTGGCCGAACAGCGTGGCATCGAGGTGCGCCTCACGGTGGAGCCGGAATCACCCGACTTCCGTAACCTGCTCAGTATTCGCGGTGCGCTGAGCGATGGTTCGCAAGTGCAGGTGGGTGGCACGCTCGTGGGCACCAAGCAGGTCGAGAAGATAGTCGACATCAACGGCTATGAGGTCGATGTGCCCATCGACGACCACTTGATCATCATGCAGTACACCGACCGCCCGGGAATTGTGGCCGTGTACGGCAAGGAGTTCGGCGATGCCAAGATCAACATCGCCGGCATGCAGATTGCTCGCGACAAGCAGGGCGGCAAGGCACTGAGCGTGCTCACGGTTGACTCGCCCGTTCCCGCCAAACTGCTCGACAAGGTGCGCACGGCCATCGAAGCCGACGTCATGCTCGAGATTGACATTACGGAGTAACCCCATGGCACAGACCATCAAACTTGCCGTGATTCCCGGCGACGGCATCGGCCCCGAGGTCATTGACCAGGCCGTGCGCGTGCTCGACACCGTGGCACCCGCCGCCGGCGTCACGATCGACAAGACTCACTTCGCACTCGGCGCCGACCGCTACCTCGCTACGGGTGACGTACTCAGCGACGCCGACCTGGCATCAATCGCCACTCACGATGCGATTTTGCTCGGCGCTGTGGGCGGCAAGCCCAACGACCCCAACATTCCCGCTGGCATCATCGAGCGTGGTCTTCTTCTCAAACTGCGCTTCTCGATGGACCAGTACGTCAACCTGCGCCCTACCAAGGTCTACCCGCAGATTGAGACGCCGCTGGCCAGCCCCGGCGCGGTGGACTTTGTTGTGGTGCGCGAGGGCACCGAGGGCCCGTACGCCGGCAACGGCGGACGCTTCCGCACGGACACCCCGCACGAGGTGGCCACCGAGGTCTCGATTAACACGGCCTTCGGTGTGGAGCGCGTGGTTCGTTACGCCTTCGAACTCGCTGCCAAGCGCCCGCGTAAGAAGCTCACGTGGGTGCACAAGGCCAACGTGCTCACGAGTGCGGGTCAGCTCTGGACGTGGGTCGTGGGAAAAGTCGCCGCGGAGTTCCCCCAGATCGAGGTGGACTACCTGCACATCGATGCGGCCACCATCTTCTTCGTCACCGACCCGGCGCGCTTCGATGTGATTGTGACCGACAACCTGTTTGGCGACATCATCACCGATCTTGCCGGAGCCATCAGTGGCGGGATTGGTCTTGCCGCGAGCGGCAACATCAATCCCGAGAATGCGTTTCCGAGCATGTTTGAGCCGGTGCACGGATCGGCCCCCGACATCGCGGGTCAGCAGAAGGCCGACCCCACTGCGGCCATTTTGTCGATTGCCATGCTGTTCGAGCACTTTGGCCACCCTGATGCGGCCGCGCGCATTCAGGCCGCAGTTGAGGCCGACGTCGAAGATCGCGGTGCTGGATCCCGCACAACCAGCGAGGTTGGCGACGCCATCCTCGCCCGATTGAACTAAAACGGAGGGCCGTGCAATGACGCCGGACAAACTTTCGAATGTGGACGAGACCACCTTCCCGCTCAACTTTGCGCTCACGCCGAGCGACGAGTTGCGCCACGAGATGGAACGCGAAGAGATTCTGGCCGATCCCGGGTTTGGCAAGCACTTCACCGATCACATGGTCACCATCGATTGGTCACTCGACCAGGGCTGGCACGATGCTCGCGTGACGCCTTACGGCCCCATCAGCCTCGATCCTGCTGCCGCCGTCTTGCACTACGGTCAGGAAATTTTTGAGGGGCTCAAGGCCTATCGCCACGCAGACAATTCCATCTGGACGTTCCGCCCCGAAGCCAACGCGCGCCGCATGCAGCGCTCGGCACAGCGCCTGGCCCTGCCCGAGTTGTCTACCTCTGACTTCATTGAGTCGCTGAGGCAACTCGTAGCCGTCGACGGTGACTGGGTTCCCTCGGCCCCCGAGACGAGCCTCTACTTTCGCCCGTTCATGATTGCCAATGAGGTGTTTCTCGGCGTTCGCGCAGCCCACCGCGTGAGCTACATGGTTATTGCCAGCCCGGCAGGGGCCTACTTTACGCAGGGCGTGGCGCCCGTCAAGATTTGGCTCACCGAAGAGTATTCTCGCGCGGGTCGCGGTGGCGCGGGTGCCGCAAAGTTCGGCGGTAACTATGCGTCGTCGCTCCTGCCCCAGGTGGAGGCCTACGAAAACGGATGCGCCCAGGTGCTGTTTCTCGATTCTGAGACGGGCACGCACATCGATGAACTCGGTGGCATGAACATCTTCTTTGTTCACAAGAACGGCAAACTCGTCACGCCCATGCTCTCGGGAACGATTCTTCCGGGAATTACGCGCGACAGCATCATCACGCTCGCGCGCGATAGGGGCCTCGACGTGGAAGAGCGTCACATCTCCATCACGGAGTGGCAAGACGGCATTGACAGCGGTGACATCACCGAAGTGTTTGCTTGTGGAACGGCCGCTGTCATTACCCCCATCGGCGCGCTCGTGGGTCACAACCTCCACATCGGCGATGCCGATGCGCCCGCCGGCGAGCTCACCATGAGCCTGCGCAAAGAGCTCACCGACATTCAGTATGGGCGCTCGCCCGATCGCCACGGCTGGCTCACCCGGCTCGACGCATGACCCACTACCCGGTCACGCAGGCCTCGGGTGCCGACGTGCGCGTGCGCTTTTGCCCGTCGCCCACGGGTACGCCACACGTGGGGCTCATCCGCACCGCCCTGTTCAACTGGGCGTATGCCCGGCACACCGGTGGCACGTTCGTCTTTCGCATCGAAGACACCGATGAGGCTCGCGACAGTGAAGAGAGCTACGAGCAGATTATCGATGCTCTCAACTGGTTGGGGCTCACCTGGGACGAAGGTATCGACGTGGGCGGCCCCCACGAGCCCTACCGCCAGTCGCAGCGCTTCGAGATCTACGCGGATGTTGTTGCGAAGCTGGTTGAGACCGGCAAGGTCTACGAGAGTTTTTCGACCGCCGAAGAGATTGAGGCGCGCAACGTGGCCGCCGGGCGCGACCCCAAGGTGGGTTACGACAACTTCGATCGCGACCTCACGGATGAGCAGAAGGCCGCTTTCCGCGCCGAGGGTCGGGAGCCCGCCCTGCGCCTGCGCGTGCCCGACGAAGACATCACTTTTGACGACCTGGTGCGTGGCGAGATCACCTTTCCGGCGGGGTCGTTTCCCGACTTCGTTGTCGTGCGCCCCAACGGTCACCCGCTCTACACGTTGGTGAACCCGGTGGACGACGCCATCATGCGCGTCACACACGTGCTGCGCGGTGAAGACCTGCTCTCGTCGACACCCCGGCAGATTGCCCTGTATCACGCGCTCATCGACGCCGGCGTGGCAACTCACGTGCCGCGCTTCGGTCACCTTCCTTACGTCATGGGGGAGGGTAACAAGAAGCTCTCCAAGCGCGACCCCGAGTCGAACCTGTTTCACCACCGTGACCGCGGGTTCATTCCCGAGGGCCTGCTCAACTATCTGGCCTTGCTCGGCTGGTCGCTCACGCACGACCGTGATGTGTTTAGCAAGCAGGAGATGATTGCCGCGTTCGATGTGGTGAACGTCAACCCCAACCCCGCGCGCTTCGACCTCAAGAAGGCCGATGCTATCAACGGCGATCACATCCGCCTTCTTGAGCTGGCCGACTTCACCGACCGGCTGCTTCCTTATCTGTGGGCCGCGGATGTGGTGGGGGAGAACCTCACGGCCGAGCAGCAGCGCACGCTCGAAGCTGTGGCCCCGCTGGTGCAGACGCGCATGAACGTATTGAGCGAAGCACCCGGACTGTTGGCCTCGTTCTTTGTGACGAGCGATCAGCTCGAATTCGCGCCCGATGCGCTCGCGAGCCTCACCGACGATGCCGGCGCGGTCTTGTCGGCAGGGATTGCGGCGCTCGAGGCTGTGGCTCCCGATGCCTGGTCGACGGAGCACATTCAAGGGGCTCTCAACGCATCACTGATCGAGCAGATGGAGCTCAAGCCGCGCGTGGCTTTTGGCCCGCTGCGTGTCGCTCTCTCGGGCGCGCGCATCAGCCCGCCGCTGTTCGAGTCGATGGAGATTTTCGGCAAGCCAGAGACGCTCGCCCGCCTCGCCCGTTTGGCGTCAACACTCTGACGTGCGGTAGTCTTGATTCTTGGACAGAGCTTCGGTTTTGCCCTTGGGGTATGGTGTAATTGGCAACACGGCTGATTCTGGTTCAGTTGTTCTTGGTTCGAGTCCAGGTACCCCAGCAAGCAAACCCCCGCCATTGCGGGGGTTTCGTCTTTCCGCCGCCGCCAGCCCTGCCCGCCCGTCTTGCATCTTCAGCATCCACAGTTTGCCCACTGGACGAGCCTGGTATCACGGTGGTACCGTAGCTTCATGGCCATGACACTTCGACTCACCGAACAACAGGATGCGACGCTGACGCGCTTGGCTGAGATCTCGGGCATCAGCAAGCAGCAGGCTGCAGCGCTCGCCATTGAAGAAGCTATGGAGAACAGAAGTAGAGACGCCAAGTTTGAAGCTGCCTTTGATCGACTCATGAAGAGGCACTCGGGGCTCCTCGAAGACCTGTCGAAGACTTAGATCGCGATATGGAGCCACAGGTTTCTTATCCGACCGTTGAACATCTCCTTGTTCTTGTTTCGCGGCTCGGTCTTGGCAAAGTACGCGATATTGGTCTCCTTGAATCCGCAATACACCGACCGCAGTCGACTGTTTTCGGAAACGATGCTTACCCAGACCTTTTTCTCAAAGCGGCAGCCTTGATGCACTCGCTGGTCAAAAACCATGCACTGTTCGACGGCAACAAGCGAATCGCCTGGTCGGCCACGTTCGTGTTCCTGGGACTCAACGGCTTCGAGATCGTTGTTGAACGCGGGGCAGGCGTCGCGTTTATGCTCGCCTGCGCCCGGGGAGACCTCGAGTTGGAGCAGATTACCGACTGGCTGAGAGAGCACTCCCAGCCAGTCGCGTGAATCTCTATTCGTAGAAGCGGTACAGGCTCTGCGTGATCACGGCGGGCTTCTCGGAGCCCTCGACCTCAATCACCTGGTCAACGCCCAACTGCACGCCCCCGGCAACCTCGGTGATGCTGACAATCTTGGCGCCCATGCGAATCTTTGCCCCGGCCTTCACGGGCGTCACGAAGCGCACCTTGTCGAGGCCGTAGTTGACCTTGGTTTCGCAGTCGGTGACGTCGAGCAGCTTGGTCCACATGGGGATGGCCAGCGACAGCGTGAGGAAGCCGTGGGCGATTGGGGCACCGAACGGAC
>JAIOXH010000002.1 GCA_021741765.1 Aurantimicrobium sp.
GGTCGCCGGGTCGTAAATCTTAAAGGTGGCGTCCAGCGGTGGGTAGCCCGTGTTGCCGGCCCGCATCTGGGTCACGCCCGCCTCGCTCACTTTCGGAAACGTCGTAGCCGAGTAAAGAAAAACTGTGAGGTCGTAGCCGCCTTCTTCGAGGTAGCGCATAAAGCGAAAGGCGTTCTGATGCCCGCCGCTCGAACGACCCGGAGGCGAAATGACCCAGGCAATCTGTGGTCGACCCGTCACCGAGACCAGGGCTTGGGCGGCAAACTTGCGCGGCCGAGTCCAGTCCGCGGCAATAACGTCCTGGCGGAAGACCGACTGCAGCGGCTTTTCAACGAACGGGTTGACGCGCGAACTTATCCATTTGCCCACGCGCCAGGCGGTTGACGCCACGCCCTCGCAGCGAAGCGTGCTCACCGCCCGAACGAAAACAGAAATTGTAACCCCCCCGGGCGAATTTTTTTCTAGCCTACCGCCCCATAGAGGCACGCGCAATTGCCGTGTTGCTGTTCTCAACACCGCCCGGAGCGCATATTGGCTAGGAGCTCGTCACGGCCGTCGTTATCTAATTCGCCGGCCTAAGTCTTCGCCGGTTTTTTCGTCGCCGGCCCTGCTCGCGCGTTCGACTTCGAGCGAGAATCGCCGGCCGTCGCGATCGCCCAAGGCGCGCCGAATGTTTACCCACTTTTTGGCGAGGTACCACGGGTTGACTGTCATCCAGTGCAGCTTGGCGCCGAAGGAATAGCGCGGATCACGGACAATGCGTGCGAGGGTGCGCGCGACATCGCGGGCAAGCCGGGCCAGCATGCCGGGCCAACTGATGTCTGGGAGGGGGGCGCCCGCCGCGCTGGCGGCCGCCCGGCGACCGCGCGTCTCGTCAAAAACGCGCTTGCCGTACTCGGCGAAAGTCACGTCGTTCGAGTGTTCGACGGCGGCCCGTGGCTCATAGGCTTTGGCGAGGCCGGCGTTGAGTACATCTCGGGCAAAGGCCAGGTCTTCGGAGTAGTTCATGTCGCGATAAGGAATCGCACCCAGGAGAACGTCGCGACGAGTGGCCGAGTTCACATCGGAATAAAACAGGTCCTGAGTGTTCAACGTGTCGGCTGCCCCGGGAGAACACGACACGACCGTGGCGCGGTCAAGCGGTCCACACGCCGCAAACACGCCGTCAATTTCGTATGCCAGCGAGGGAAAGCAGTTGTGGCGGGCAACCTGTCGACCGAAAACAGCGACGCAGGCGGTCTCGCCCGGCTCCGGGGTGCGGCGCATCGGCTCGAGCAGGCGTTCGAGCCAGTGAGTGTCGAGGGGAATGGCGTCGTGACTGAGATACGCCACGAACGTGCCCCGGGCGAGGTGCGCGGCCTGATTGCGTGTTCGCCCGTGGCCGAATTCGTGTTGAGGAATGGTGACCAGCCGCACCAGCGGGTGGCGGGACACGATTCCGAGCGTGTCGTCGGTCGATCCCGAATCGATGATGAGAATCTCAAACTTTTCGGCAAAATCTTGGGTTTCGACAGCCGTCAGGAGTCGGTCGAGGTAGGCCGCACCGTTGAACGTGGGGATGAAGACCGTTGCCTCGATGCGGCCGCGTGAATCGGCACCAACCGCGGGCACGCCTATCCGCGCTTCTTCATTTTGAGCGGACGTGCGAAGCCGTCCACCGTGCCCTCATGGCGACGGTCGGTCGCCTCCTGAGAAAAATCTGACATGAGACCTTCCGAACGGGGAGGCCGAAATCGGTGGCTGGCCTCAGGACTTCTTAAGCGTAGCGACGACGCGAGCAATGTCGGCTTCTGACATACCGGCCCACAGGGGCAGGCGCAATTGACGAGCCGCGAAATCATCGGTGTTGACCATGGTGCCGGACGTGCGGCCGAAGGCTTGGCCAGCGGGACTCGAGTGCAGGGGAACATAGTGGAACGTGGCCTGAACGCCCTCGGCGCGCATGCTGGCGAGCACCTCGTCGCGACGCTCGGGGGTGGGCAGCAGCAGCCAGAAAACGTGGGCCGCGTGAACGCCGCCGGGCGGTTCCATCAGCGTGACACCGTTGGTCGCCGCCCAGTCGGCGAGCTGCTCGCGATACGCGTTCCACACCTCGAAGCGTGCGGCCTGGATGGTGTCAAACGAGGCCAGCTGCGCATCCAGTACCGCCGCATTGAGCTCCGACGGCAAATAGCTCGAACCCCAGTCGACCCACGTGTACTTGTCAACCTGGCCGCGCAGGAACTTTGAGCGGTTCGTGCCCTTCTCGCGCATGACCTCGGCGGGCTCTGTCAACGCATCCGTGCCAAACAGCACAGCACCCCCCTCACCGCAGTGAACGTTCTTGGTGTCGTGAAAACTTTGAATGCCCACGTCGCCAATGGTGCCCAATACGCCAGCGGGGGTTGTCACGCCAAGTCCGTGAGCGTTGTCTTCAATCACACGGAGCTGGTAGCGAGCCGCCAGTTTACCGACGCTGGACATATCCACGGGTACTCCCCCGTAGTGCATCACTTCGATGGCCCGGGTGCGGTCGGTGATGGCGGCCTCGATCTGATCGGCAGCAATGTTGCCAGTGGCAAGCTCCATGTCGACAAAGACGGGTGTTGCACCGGCGGCCACGATGGCCGTCGCCCCGGACGAAAAAGTAAAACTCGGCAGAATCACTTCGTCCCCGGGCTTAACGCCGACGAGTCGAACCGCCATCTCGAGAGCGTGCGTGCCCGACGTCGTCAGCAGAGCGTGCGCCGCACCCGTCATCTGCTTCAGTCGCGCGGTGGCAGATGCCGTAAACGGGCCATCACCGTGAACATGATCCGTGGCCAGAACATCGGCGACATTCTGGATCTCCGCGGGCGAGTGAAACGGCCGGGAGAAAAGAATGGGACCCACGGTCACGAACCTACTCGCTGAGAGCGGCGAGACGCGACTCCTCGTCGGCCGCAATGCACGACTCGACGACGGGAGCGAGAGCACCGTCCATGACCTGATCGAGGTTGTACGACTTGTATCCCGTGCGGTGATCGGCGATGCGATTCTCCGGGAAGTTGTACGTGCGGATGCGCTCAGAGCGGTCAACCGTACGAATCTGCGTTTTGCGCGCGGCACTTGCTTCGGCCGCCGCATCCTCCTGCTGCTTGGCAAGAATGCGAGCCCGCAGCACGCGCATGCCAGCCTCCCGGTTTTGCAGCTGTGACTTTTCGTTTTGCATCGATACGACGATGCCGGTGGGAAGGTGCGTGATGCGCACGGCGGAGTCGGTGGTGTTGACACTCTGCCCGCCGGGGCCGCTGGATCGGTAGACGTCGATCTTGAGGTCGTTCTGGCTGATCTCGACCTCTTCGGGCTCGTCGACCTCGGGAAAGACCAGAACGCCCGCGGCCGACGTGTGAATGCGCCCCTGTGACTCGGTGGCCGGCACGCGTTGAACACGGTGCACGCCCCCCTCGTACTTGAGGTGCGCCCATACGCCCAGTGCGGGATCGGGAGAGTTGCCCTTGATGGCAATCTGAACGTCTTTGTAGCCCCCGAGATCCGACTCCGTGCGATCCAGGATTTCGGTCTTCCACCCCTTTGACTCGGCGTAGTGCAGGTACATGCGCAACAGGTCGGCGGCAAACAGGGCGCTCTCGGCCCCGCCCTCGCCGGCCTTGATCTCCATGATCACGTCGCGCCCGTCGTCGGGGTCGCGCGGAATCAGCAGACGCCGCAGGCGCTCCTGCGCAGCCGGAAGCGACTCCTCGAGGGTGGTCACCTCGGTGGCAAAGGCGTCATCTTCTTTAGCCAGTTCGCGCGCCGCAATCAGGTCGTCCTGCATCGCCAGCAGTCCCTCGTGCGCCGCCTTAATCTGGCTCAACTGCGCGTACCGCCGATTGAGTTTTTTGGCACGCGCCGCATCGGCGTGCACAGCGGGATCCGAGAGTTGCGTCTGGATCTCGGTGTGCTCGTCGAGAAGAGCGTTAACCGAATCGATCACGTTAGTTTCCTGAGCCCGACTTTTCGTCGAGGGACGCGTCACGCTGCACCTGCATCAGGAACTCCACGTTCGTGGGGGTGTCGCCGAGCTTGCCCAGCACGTACTCGAGTGCGGAGCGCGCTCCACGGGCGGCTAGGCCGCGACGGAGCTTCCAGCTGAGAGCAACTTCGTCGCCACCCAGGAGCAGGTCTTCGCGTCGGGTTGCCGATGCGGTCACGTCAACGGCCGGGAAGATGCGCTGATCGGCAATGGTGCGCGACAGGCGCAACTCACAGTTTGCGTTGTCGTCGAACTCATCGAAGATTGCGCTGTCAACCGCGGATCCCGTCTCGGTCACCACGGAGGCGATGACGGTGAGCGAGCCACCGTTTTCGATGTTGCGCGCAGCACCGAAGAACTTCTTGGCCGGATACAGGGCCCCTGCGTCGACACTGGAGTTTCCCGCGCGCGACGCGGAGACGGACGACACGGTGTAGGCGCGACCCAGGGCGGTGAGCGAGTCGAGCAAGAGCACGACGTCCTGACCCAGTTCGACGAGCCGCTTGGCGCGCTCCACGGCGAGTTCGGCAACCATGGTGTGGTCTTCGGCGGGACGGTCAAACGTCGAAGCAATGACCTCACCCTTGACGGTGCGCTCGGCCTCGGTGACCTCTTCGGGTCGGGCGTCAACCAGAACAACCATGACGTGAACCTCAGGGTTGTTCGTCGACACGGCTTCGGCAATCTGCAAAAGCACCGCCGACTTACCCGACGACGGTCCACCAACAACGAGGCCGCGCTGGCCCTTGCCCACCGGGGCAATAACGTCGATGAGTCGGCCCGTCAGGCGATCCGGAGTGGTCTCCAGGCGCAGGCGCTCCTGGGGATAGAGCGGCGTCAGCGTGGCGAAGTCCTCGCGGGTAGCTGCCTCTTCCTGTGATTGGCCGTTGATGCTGTCAATGCGAACGAGCGCATTGAACTTCTGGCGGCCGAAGTTCTCACCGTCTCGGGGCTGCTTGATCGACCCCACGATGGCGTCGCCGCGACGAAGGTTGTACTT
This sequence comes from Aurantimicrobium sp., assembly GCA_021741765.1. Classification (GTDB taxonomy): domain Bacteria; phylum Actinomycetota; class Actinomycetes; order Actinomycetales; family Microbacteriaceae; genus UBA963. The sequence continues at coordinate 4,995 of JAIOXH010000002.1, forward strand.
CTTCACCTGGCCGAGGGAGACGTACACGTCGTTGGCGCCGGGCAGGTAGCCCGCGGTGCGAACGAACGCGTAGTTTTCGAGAACGTCGAGGATGCCGCCGATGGGCAACAGAACGTCATCTTCGAGGATCTCTGGCTCGATCTCTTCGCTGAGGCCGCGACCGCGTCGGCGATCCCGCTGACGATTGCGGTTCGATCGGTCGTTGAGCCCCCCGTCACCGTCGGCATCGCCATCGCTGCTCGGGCCGTTTTGGTTGCCGTTGCCGTTGCGGCTGCGGCTGCGACTACGACTACGCGCGGGGCGCTCGGAGGTGCCGGTGGAATCGCCGTCGGATGCCGACGCACCGTCGGACTCAGCACTCGCAGCCCCCGCCTTGCTGGAAGGCGAGTTCTCGGCGCCAGCGTCAGCGGTGCCCTCGGTCTCGGCTTTCTTGCCTCGCGCCCGGCCGCGACGCGGGGCCTCGGGGGCCTCGCTCGCATCGCTTGACCGGGTAGATTCCAAGCCGGTCACGGTCGCGGATGCCGTCACGGCCTCCGCTGTGGCGAGCGGCTCGGTGGTCGTAGCACGACGCGGCGCTCGGCGACGCGGTGCCTTTTCTTCGGTGGACGCAGAATCAGCGGCACTGTTTTCGGTTGTGTCAGACACAGGTACTCCTTAGTGGTTTGTCCGCACTTACCCACGCCACACGCAGACGACCCTTATGGACCGGCGTAATGGGGGAAATGCGAGGGAGACAGAGAAACGTCGTTTCTCTGAGGAATCAGGTGGGCCAACCTCATGGTCGGCGCATCCTTTTGCCAGCCTAACAGGTTGGGCGCACGTTGTTAGGCTGGCATCCAAAGGAGTGCCGTCTGGTGACCACAGCAAAACCGTCTCGAACATCCGCCGCCCTGCCGGCCGATGTCGGCATCGTGACCGTGAGTTACAACTCCAGCGGCCAGTTGGAGACGTTCCTCCCCGGCGCCGTAGCGTCGCTGCGCACGCCGTCGCACGTGGTAGTTACCGACAACGATTCGGCCGACATTCAGGCAACGACGCAGTTGGCCGCGACGTGGGGGGCGCAGGTCGTTCGCCTCGATCGCAATGCCGGCTACGGAGCGGCCGCTAACGCCGGAGTCGCTGCCCTGCCTGCCGCCTGCACCGCCGTGCTGATCAGCAATCCCGATGTCACGCTGACGACCGAAACGGTCTCGCGGCTGCGCGACGCTCTTCTGGCCGACCCCGCCATTGGCATTGTTGGTCCACGCATTCTCAATGCAGACGGCAGCGCTTATCCCTCCGCGCGTGCTATCCCGTCGATTCGCACCGGCACCGGACACGCACTTTTTTCGCGCGTGTGGCCGCGCAACCCGTGGACGCGCCGCTATCACTCCGACGCCTTTCGCGGCGACGTCAATACCGATGCGGGATGGCTGTCGGGTGCCTGTCTGATGTTGCGGCGCTCAACCTTTGAGGCGCTCGGCGGCTTTGACGAGCACTACTTCATGTACTTCGAAGACGTTGACCTCGGTTACCGGGCCGGTCGGCGAGGACTGCGCAACGTCTACGTGCCCGGCGCCGTCGTGACGCACATCGGTGGCGAAACCACCCGGGTCAATAGACGAGCGATGCTCGCGGCACACCACGACAGTGCCAAGAAGTTCATCGCCACCAAGTACGCCGGACCCGTCTGGGCCCCGGTGCGTCTCGTCCTCCGGATTGGCCTTAATCTGCGCCTGCGACTGGAGTCACGCAGTTAGCGTCGTTCACGAAAATCGACGATTGTCGTCTCACCAAGCGGTGATAAGGGGTTCCCCTAGGCTGCGTCGGTGACGGTCGCTCCGCGAAAGTCGACGGCCAGCAGGTGCGGATGCCACGGCGTCTCCTGTTCCGTCGCCACGAGTTCGGCGGCACGCAGGCGGGCGCTGGGGTCACTGCACAACACCAGGATGCTGGGGCCGGCGCCGGATACGACGGCAGCAAAGCCCGCCGCGCGCAGTTCACGAATCAGCATGCTCGTTTCGGGCATGGCTTCGGCGCGATAGTTCTGGTGCAGCTTGTCTTCCGTGGCTTCGAGGAGAAGCTCGGGGCTCTGCGTGAGCGCCGCAATAAGAAGCGCCGAGCGCGACACGTTGAAAATAGCGTCTTCGTGAGGAACGTTGGCGGGCTGGAGCGAGCGAGCGAGTTCCGTCGACATGGTGAACTCGGGCACCAGCACGAGCGGCGAGACCCCCCGGTGCACCATGAGCTTCTTGGAGCGAGGCCCCGCAGGTGTGGTCCACGCGATGGTGAGTCCGCCAAAAAGGGCCGGGGCTACGTTGTCGGGGTGCCCCTCGAGGTCGGTGGCAAACTGCAACAGCTGGTCGGGGGTCACGTCCACAACTCCATCGAGAAGACCCTTGGCCGCCATGATTCCGCCGACGATGGCCGCGCCCGACGAGCCCATGCCGCGCCCGTGCGGAATGTTGTTGTGTGCGACGAGGTCGACGCCGGGCATTTTCTGGCCCAACTTGTCAAACGTGTAGGCCATCGACGTCACGATGAGGTTCGTCTCGTCGGTGGGAACCGTGCCCTGACCCACGCCGATGACCTCAACCGTGGCGCCCGGTTTGTTCCGAACACTCACCTCGAGTTCGTCGTAAAAGCCCAGCGCGAGGCCGAGCGTGTCAAAGCCCGGTCCGAGGTTGGCCGTGGTGGCGGGAACCCGAACCGTGACGCGGCGGCCCGCGAGGCTCACTACTTCAGACCGCCGGCGACCAGACCCAGCACATCGGCAATCGTCGGCACGTCAACGGGAACCGAGGTGGGCGTCACTTCGGATCCGTCGGCGCGACGCAGGGCCCACTGCGGGTCTTTCAGACCGTGTCCGGTGACCGTGAGCACGACGATGGCGCCCTTGGGAATCTCGCCGGCATCGGAGCGCTCGAGCAGTCCGGCCACCGAGATGGCGGATGCGGGCTCAACGAAGATGCCCACCTCGGCCGACAATATGCGCTGGGCAGCAAGAATGGTGTCGTCGTCAATGGCGCCAAAGTAACCGTCGGTCTGTTCGCGAGCCGCCAGAGCCAGCTCCCACGATGCGGGGTTACCAATGCGGATGGCGCTGGCCAGGGTCTCCGGGCTCTTCACCACGTGACCAAGAACTATGGGCGCGCTGCCCGCAGCTTGAAAACCAAACATGCGCGGCATCTTTGTGGTGGCCCCGCGCGCCAGCTCCTCGGTGTAGCCGCGCGAGTAGGCGGTGTAGTTTCCGGCGTTACCCACGGGCATGATGTGAATGTCGGGAGCGTCTTCGAGCACCTCGACAACCTCGAAGGCTGCTGTTTTCTGCCCTTCGATGCGGTCATTGTTCACCGAGTTCACGAGGTGCACAGGGTAGTTGGCAGCCAGGTCGCGGGCAATGTCGAGGCAGTCATCGAAGTTGCCCTGCACCTGCAGCAGTTGGCCGTTGTGAGCGACGGCCTGCGACAGCTTGCCCATCGAGATCTTGCCCTCCGGCACTAGGACGGCAGCGGTGATGCCAGCGTGAGCGGCGTAGGCCGCCGCGGAAGCACTGGTGTTTCCGGTTGAGGCACAGATGACCGCCTTGGCACCGTGCTCGACGGCCTTAGAGATGGCCATCGTCATGCCGCGGTCTTTGAACGAGCCCGTAGGGTTCATGCCCTCGTACTTGATGAACACCTTGGCGCCCGTGCGTGCCGATAGAGCTGGTGCGGGGATGAGCGGGGTGCCACCCTCGCCGAGAGTGATGATCGGCGTCTTGGCGCTCACATCGAGACGATCCGCATACTCGTGCAAGACTCCGCGCCACTGCTTGGCCATTTAGGCTCCCTCAATTCTCAATACGGACGTTACCGACGTCACTGCCTTTAGCTTTGCCAGGTCGGCAACCGTGGCGGCAAGATCGGATTCTTTGGCTCGGTGCGTTCCAATAACCAGCGTAGCCGTCTGGCCCTTCGACGCTGCACTGCCCTCGGAGCTAAAGATGCCCTGTTCGACGAGCTCGACCGAAACGCTGTGGTCTGCAAAAACTTTCGCAACCGAGGCAAGCACACCCGGCTCGTCAGCGACTTCGAGCGTGACGTGGTAACTGGTGGTGATGGCCGAGATGGGAAGCATGGCGTGGTTGGCGTGCGTCGACTCTGCGAGGCCGGGCCCACCAATGACATGGCGTCTGGCCGCCGACACGAGGTCGCCCAGCACGGCGGAGGCCGTTTCCGGGCCACCGGCACCAGCACCGTAGAACATGAGTGAACCCGCACCCTCCGCCTCAACAAAGACGGCGTTATTGGCGCCCCGAACCGCAGCGAGCGGGTGGGTTCGCGGAATCAGGGCGGGATACACGCGCACCGAAACGCCGTCGATACCGTCGGCAGCGTTATCCAGTCGCTCGGCAATGGCGAGCAGTTTGACGGCGTAGCCGGCCTTGCTGGCCAACGCGATGACCTCGCCGCTGACCCCCCGGATGCCTTCCCGGTAGACCGACGACAGGTCAATGGTCGTGTGAAACGCGAGACCTGCCAAGATGGCGGCCTTCTGTGCGGCATCGAATCCGTCGACATCCGCCGTGGGGTCGGCCTCGGCGTAACCGAGCTCGGTGGCCACAGCGAGGGCCTCGTCAAAGGTCGACCCCTCCGTATCCATGCGATCCAGAATGAAGTTCGTGGTGCCGTTGACGATTCCCATGATGCGCGTCACATTGTCGCCGGCGAGACTGTCGCGCAGCGGGCGAATGATCGGAATGGCTCCGGCCACCGCAGCCTCGTAGTACAGCTGAGCGCCCACCCGTTCGGCGAGCGCGAAAAGTTCCGTGCCGTGATTCGCCAGAAGCGCCTTGTTGGCCGTCACCACGTCGGCGCCGGACTGCAGTGCCGCAGTGATGTAGGTGCGAGCGGGCTCGATACCACCCATGACCTCGATCACGATGTCGGCGCCCAGAATGAGCGATTCGGCATCCGTAGTCAGCAGGTGTGCGGGGATGGCGGGTGAGCGGGTGGCCTTCAGATCGCGCACGGCGACACCAATAAGGTCGATGTGCGCACCCACGCGTGCGGCCAATTCGTCGGCGTGATCGATGAGTCGGCGGGCAACGTTTGCTCCCACGGTGCCGCCGCCCAGCAGGGCTACGCGAAGACTGCGGTACTCGATCATGCGGGGGTCCTCTCGATTCCGGCGTCGCGCGCCAGCAGGTCGTGCTCGGTTTCTCCGCGCACAATCACGCGCGCCTGACCGTCCACGACAGCAACAACAGCAGGTCTCGCTAGGTAGTTGTAGTTGCTGGCCAGCGAAAAGCAGTAGGCGCCCGTGGCCGGAACAGCCAACACGTCGTCTACCGCCACATCACCGGGAAGGTAATCGGCATTCACCAGAATATCTCCCGACTCGCAGTGCTTGCCGGCCACTCGCACGAGAACAGGGGCAGCCGACGATTCGCGCGAGGCTATACGCACCGCATAGTCACTGCCGTACAGGGCGGGCCGTGCGTTATCACTCATGCCACCGTCCACGCTCACATAGAGTCGCTCGGCCGAGCCACCGGCTACATCAACCGTGACCGTCTTTGTCGTTCCCACCGTGTAGAGCGTGAGGCCTGCTGTGCCGATGACCGCTCGGCCGGGTTCGATACAGATGTGCGGAACCGCGACACCCAGGTCACGACAGGTCTCACCCACGACACGTGCCATCTCGGCGGCGATCACCGCAATGTCGGTGGGGCGATCGACCGACGTGTACGCAATGCCGAATCCACCCCCGAGGTTGAGTTCGGCAACCGGCCCGCCGGCAAGGAGCTCGGCGTGCAAACCCAACAGCCGCTTGGCTGACTCCACGAAGCCGCCGGAATCAAAAATCTGAGAACCGATGTGGCAGTGCAGACCCACAAAGTCAAGCGACGCGTGCGAGCGAATAACCGCAACGATGGCGGGGGCCTGGGTGATCGACGTGCCAAATTTTTGGTCTTCGTGTGCCGTGGCCAAAAACTCGTGCGTGTGCGCGTGGACGCCGCTGTTCACGCGAAGACGCACGCGCTGAACGACCCCTGCGGCGGAAGCCACCGCCGCCACCCGCTCGACCTCGACGGCCGAATCCAGCACAATCGTTCCGACCCGAGCTGCCACGGCCCGTTCAATTTCGGCCAGGGACTTGTTGTTGCCGTGCAGGCCGATGTTCTCGCCCGAAACGCCGGCCGCCAGTGCAACGGCCAATTCCCCGCCGCTGGCCACGTCAATGCGCAAACCAGCGGCCACCATCCAGCGCGCCACCTCGGTAGACAAGAAGGCTTTGCTGGCGTAGTAAACAGAAACGTCGGTGCCGATGGCCGCGAAAGCTTCGGAAAAGACCGCGCGAATACTCGACGCACGATCGCGCGCCGTCGCCTCGTCAATCACATAGAGCGGGGTGCCAAAATCGCGCGCGAGGTCGGTCACGCTGACGCCGCCCACACACAGCACGCCCGCATCGTTGCGCGCCACGGAATCCGACCACACGCCGGGCGCAAGGTCGTTGGCGTCGTCGGGCGCGTTGAGCCACGCTGGTGCAAGCGGATGGTGAGTCATGGCAGAACTTTTCGTTTAAGGGGAACACGCCCAGCGAGGGAGCTCGAACCTGCTCGCGCAGAGATTGCGTTTCGCGCGAACTGCAAAACTCCATTGCGCTTTCCCTACTAAGTTTAGTCGGGACTCGAAGACCACCGGAAAGAAGCGCCACATGAAATCAGTCTTGGTAGTAGGTGGGGCCGGCTACATCGGCTCCCACATCGTGGTGGAACTTGTCTCAGCGGGATACAACGTTGTGAGTGTGGATGATTTCTCTTCGGGACTGCCCGGGCGCGTCGAACACATCCCCAACCTCTCTCTTGACATTGTGAGCGAGAACGCTGTCGCAGTTCTCGCTTCGTTCATGAAGAAGCATCACGTTGATGCCGTCATACACCTGGCCGCAAAGAAGAGTGTGCCCGAGTCTGTTCTGTTTCCCGGCATGTATTTCCGTCAGAACGTCGGCGGCCTCATCAACGTGTTGGGCGCTATGCAAAAGGCTGACGTGAGACAGCTCGTTTTTTCCAGCACGGCCGCCGTTTACGGCGACTGCAACGGGCTCGTCACAGAAGATCACCCCACCATTCCGGTGAGTCCCTACGGCGATAGCAAACTCATGTGCGAGCAAGTGATCGAGATTGCTGCCAACGCGGGCTCCCTGCGTTCGGTTAATCTTCGCTACTTCAACGTAGCCGGGGCCGGCAATCCCCTGCTCGCTGACCGAGGCGTAACAAATCTCATCCCCATGGTTTTTGAACGCCTAGCAAAGGGCGATGCCCCACGCATCTTTGGCAACGACTATGACACTGCGGACGGCACCTGTATTCGGGATTTCATCCACGTCTCTGACCTCGCGCGGGCTCACGTCCTTGCTCTGGACTTCATCAACAACCCCGAGAATCCTTCGAGCGATACCTTTAACATCGGCACGGGTAAGGGAACGAGTGTGGCTGAGATTTTGAGGGAAACCCGTGAGGTCACGGGAATCGACGTCGAGCCCATTGTCGAGCCTCGCCGACCCGGAGATCCCCCTGTGGTCGTAGCGTCACCCGAGAAGGCCTTTAGCCAGCTCGCCTGGACGCCGACTCACTCCGTGCAGGACATGGTGGCCTCCGCATGGCAAGCCTTTTCGACCAATTAGGCGGGTTGGAGAAAGTCGCGAATGATGTCTTGAGCTCCCAAGCCATATCGCTGGTATCCCCCGGTCTTAATCTCCCGAATTATGGGCCGCCAACGCCGGAATCGTGAGGCCGGATAACCCCGTCGCGCAATCTCGTGAGCGAGTTTTCCCTGCGCGATTGAGCGCACTCCGGCAACATCGTCGGTGCCGGCCCCAAAGACGGCATGCTCTGTCATTGCTTGAGCGCGCGCAAACAATCTGTTATTTCGAGCCGAGCGGGGAACCCGAAGGCTAGCCAAGTAGTGCAGGAAATCAAGTTTGCGGGCACCGATTTGATTACCCCCGTGTTGTCTGTAGTCGACCAAGGGCTCCTCGAGTGTGTCCACCTGACCGCGGACGGCCGCAACCATGCCGAGCCACTCGTCGTGCACCCACGAGGGTGGAAAGGGACGGGATATCTCTAGGGGGAGCCGGCGAAACATGGTTGCGGCACCGGTAACCAGGTTGCGTCTCAAGAAGACGTCGACGGCACGCCCCGAGTGAAGAGAGTCAAGTTCAACTTTTCCCACGCCATAGAGAGAAAACAGTGTTGACCCGAGCGGAGCGCCCTCGGCGTCAACAAGGTTGAGGTTGGAGTGCAAAAGCGTGAGGTCACCACGCGCGTCAAACTCGGCCGCCATCACGGCCAACTTCTCTGGGTGCCAGCGGTCGTCTTGATCGCACAGGGCTATCAGTTCGCTCGTGCAGGTCGCAATGGCTTGTTCGAAGTTCTTCGTGACTCCCGCGGGCGTGGGGTTTGCGAGCGTAACAAGCTTGATCTTGTGCGATGACACCGCGTTGAAATCCCCCACAAGCTTCGCAACAATGGCAACCGTCTCATCGGTGGAGGCATCGTCAGACAACACAATCTCACGAGGCAAACGAGACTGGGCAAGAATGCTGCTCACCTGCTCCGCCACAAACCGCGCGCCGTTATGCGTGCAGAGCGCAACTGAGATTGTTGCCGGTGTGCTCACGAAGAGCGCCTCATTCCCACGAGGCGATCAAAGATACTGACAACGTGCTGGCCCGAGGCATCCCAGCTCGTGACTCCCGTGGCCTGAGCAATCCTGCGTGAATGCTCGACCTGATCTAGGCGATCAACAGCAGCGATGATGTGGTCTGCGATCACTGATGGCGAGGTGGGAAGGAATTCAACGTTCGGGTTGTCACGCAAAGCAATTCGGGTATATCCACCGTCGTTCGTGATGGGCACCGCCCCGCACGCCATGACCTCCAGGGGCAGTAGGGACGTGCTCGTCATCGAAAACATGAGGCCCACCGCGCAACGATTGTAAAGATCCGGGAGGTCGGCCACTTGCATGCTGCCGTGGTTGACGAAGGGAAATTTCAAACCCAGTCGCGTAACGTCAGCCCCAACAATATTGATGATGATGTCCGGCCGACGCTCAGCCAATTCCTGAAGCACGAGGAAGCCAAACTCGCTGGCACGGCGGGGTGTACTGGGTCGCGCATAAAACACAATCTCATTGCGCCTGTCGTCATTTGTGCGCACGTACCGGGTGGAATCGGCCGCGTAGTCATAAAAGTCGGCCTTCATGCCGAAATCCTTGGTGATTTTGCCACTGAGCCACGGGCCGTTTGTGATGCCGTGGTAGCCGAGACGATAGCTGTTTTCTGCCACCAGGGAATCCGCGCCCGCCGCATAAAAAAGGGGCTCAAAGTCCTGCGCCCAATAAACTCTGGGCACATCGCGCTCATATCGCCACGCAGCGTATGCGGTTTGCCAGTCCGTGGCCACAATCACATCGAAGTCTCCGGTGACACCCGCTTCAGCATCGTAGAGTCTGTATTCGGCACGCAGCTGCGGATAGCCGGTGGTGGAGGCAATCATGTTGCGGGTGCCGTCAAGGCTTATTTTTGGGTACTTGTGTGCAGAGTAAAGAAAAATGGTGATGTCGTAGCCGGCGGCTTCGAGATATTCCATAAATCGGTACGCATTGATATGGCCCCCACCGGCGCGGTTAGGGGGTGAAATGATCCAACCGATCTGCGGACGCTTCGTGGCCGAAACTAAGGGTTGTGCCGAGAAGGTCCGAGGCTGTGTCCAATCCACGGCCACGACATCTTGGGGAAAGACGCTCGCCAGGGGCATCGCCTCAAATCGCCTCGACCGCGAGCTGAGCCATTTGGCGGAACGCCATGCTGTTGATTTCACACCCTCATACCTCAGCCCATGACAGAAGCGAGAGATGATCGTCATTAGGTTCCTGACTCGGGAGATAGGCCACCAAGGCTCATCGAAAAGTACGGCTGAGGTGATTGCTCTCTAGTGTATCGAGAGCCCTTCACGACAGGGATGTGGATCAAAAAATCTCATTGTGGTTCGCCCGAGCAGTGGGGTTAGAGCGAAACCACACGAAGAGAAGAAAGCGCAAAAAAAAGCGAGAGCGAATAGCGAGGAGCACAGCTCGACGTTTCGGCGTCAAACCGAGGCTGGAAAATATCTTTCTGGCAACGCGAAACAGTTCCGCCTTGTATTCAGCTGACGCCCCACCTTTCTGCATCGAAATAGCATCCATCAGAAATGCCCGTGTCATCCTGTCGGAGAGGGCAGCGGTGAAAAGGGCTCGACTTTCGCGATTCGTCGCCAGTTCATCCTGATATTTATCAAAGAATTTCTCTCGACTTTTGAGAAAACTCGCGTTGCGTGAGGTGTTGCCCGAGTGCACGCGGTAGTTCGTCACCGGTCGTGGCTCGAAGGCAAACGCCCAACCGGCGTCAAGCATGCTGATGAAGAGGTCGTCATCTTCGTATCCGCGAAACTGCGTGTCGAACCCCCCGGCCGAGGTGAAGGCCCGCGTGCGAATGAGTGAGGCCGATGGCAGCATGAAGAGGTCTTGGCCGAGAAACGACAGGACGTTGTCGGCAGGCTGCGCATATTTGGTTTCAGCTAAAACGTTGCCCCTCACGACGACACCTGCCCGATCAATCTGACAGAAATCGGAGTACACCCAGCCCAGGCGTTCATCATTCACCAGATGCTCCGAGAGAATCTCGATGTGGTCTGGGGGCCACGTGTCATCTTGGTCGATGAACGCAATGAATTCTGTCGTCGCTGCCGCAACGCCCGCATTTCGGGCGGCGCCTTGGCCGGAATTTGGCTGCGAAATGAACCGAACCGGCACCGAGGAGGCACGCTGTGCCAGGAAACGCTCAACGATGGCGACGGAATCATCGGTCGAACCGTCGTCCACGATGATCAGCTCCCGGGGCGGGCGCGTTTGCGCTAAAACCGAATCGACAGCAACGCGGGTGAGTTCGCCGCCGTTGAAGAGTGCCATGACAACGGTCGTATCAGACTGCGAGCCCTGTGCCGAGTCCTCGCGGTTTCGTTGAGACATCGTCACGACTCCTTAGTGATCCGGGCTGAAAGATTGTCGCCCGAGAAGATTATTTCCTCGGTGCACGGGCAACTACATGCGTTCGGGGGCAGAAACACCCAGCAGGGTAAGCCCATTGCGAATAACGTGGCCGGTGGCATCATTGAGCCACAGCCGCGTGCGGTGCAGGTCGGTCACGGCCTCATCGCCATGTGGAAGGACCCGACACGCGCCGTACCACCGGTGGAAGCTTCCCGCCACCTCTTCGATAAATCGCGCCACCCGATGCGGTTCCCGCAGTTCCGCGGCCTGCCGCACCACGCGCGGAAAATCTTGCAGGGCGGCAATGAGGAGCGACTCTGACTCGTGCGTCAAGAGTTCCGGGGCGAACCCGTCGTCGCGGCGAACGCCCGCAGCTTCGGCGTTGCGAGCGACGGCGCAGGTGCGGGCGTGTGCGTACTGCACATAAAAGACCGGGTTGTCGTTCGACTGGGTCTGCAGAAGGTCCAGGTCAATATCGAGATTGGAGTCTATTGAACTGCGCACGAGGGCGTAGCGCGCGGCGTCCACACCGACCGCCTCAACCAGGTCATCAAGCGTCACGATCGTACCTGCGCGCTTACTCATGCGCACAGGCTGGCCATCCTTGACCAGGTTCACCATCTGACCGATCAAAATCTCGAGGCTCTCCCCGGGGGTGTCACCAAACGCGGCACACATGGCCATGAGGCGGGCAACATATCCGTGGTGGTCGGCGCCCAGCATGATGATGTTGCGCTCAAAACCGCGCTCGCGTTTGTTGAGGTAGTAGGCGAGGTCGGCCGCGATGTATGCCGGGTTTCCGTCGCTCTTGATGATTACGCGATCTTTGTCGTCACCGAATGCCGTGGTGCGCAACCACACGGCACCGTCGTCGTCAAAGATGTGCCCCAGCTCGCGCAGGCGCGATACGGCGCGGTCAACGGCACGCGATTCATGAAGCGAGTCCTCGTGAAAGTACACGTCGAAGTCGACGCCGAAGTCGTGCAGGTTGGCCTTGATGTCACCAAACATCAACTCCACGCCGAGCGACCGAAATACTTCTTGCGCCTCGCCCTCGGGAAGCGCCGTGATGTCATGGGAGTACGCGGCGACGACGCGTGCAGCGATGTCGCTGATATACGCACCGCCGTATCCGTCTTCGGGTGCCGGGCGACCGAGGTGAGCAGCCATGAGGCTCCGGGCAAACCGGTCGATTTGCGCACCGTGGTCGTTGAAGTAGTACTCCCGGGTCACGTTCGCACCCTGCGAAATCAGGATGCGCGCGAGGCTGTCGCCCACGGCCGCCCAGCGGGTTCCGCCCATGTGAATGGGGCCTGTCGGGTTGGCCGACACAAACTCCAGGTTCATGGTCACGCCCCGGTGCAGTGAACCGGTTCCGTAGTCGTCACCCGCAGCAACAATGATCCGCGCAAGCTCTCCCGCGGCAGCCGCATCGAGAGTGATGTTAATGAAACCTGGTCCGGCCACATCAGCGCCGGCGACACCGTCGACCTGCGCCAACTCCTCGGCAACGGCAACAGCCAGATCACGTGGATTCAGGCCCGACGGTTTCGCCACCTTGAGGGCCACGCTCGAGGCCCAGTCACCATGGTCACGATTCTTCGGGCGCTCAATGACGATGTCGGCGGCCTCGAGTGATCCGGAGGTCGTGCCCAACCGATCGCACGCAGCACTCACACACTCAAAAAGGTGGCGAGAAAGTTCATCAGGGGTCACAACGTCACAGTCTAGTTACGACACGCCCCCGCCTCTTTCGCATGCGCCCCTCCGAGATGTAGCGTTTCGATTGTGAACTTTCGTTTGAGAGCTTCGGTGGTCACGTCGCTCGTTGTCGCGACCACCTTTCTGCTGACGGCATGCCAGTCGTCGGGACCGGAACCCACGACCGCGCCCCCCGCCCCCATCGTTTCCAGTGCCACGCCTACTCCCACCGAAACCACTCCTGAGGGTGACTATTACCCGTTCGCCGTCGACTGCGCAGATCTGATACCCGAAGACATCATCTTTGGGTTCAACCCCAACTACGTGCTCGACAACGCTGGCGCCATGGCTTCGGCAAATTCGTCCGATCTCGTCAAAGCAATGGAGGGCACCACCTGCAATTACGTCAACCAGTCGAGCCAGGCGTCGCTCACCATCAGTGTGGCGCACCTGACGCCGATCTCAACTCAGGTGCTCAAGGAACAGGCGGCAGCCGCGTTTTCCTCCGTGGAGGTTGGCTCTGAGCCGGGATACTTTGGCACCGTGGCTGGGAGTGGCGTGTTGCAGGTCTATACGAAAAACGGCTTTTGGTACACGGTGGCAGGCCCCGAAGTGTCCAGCCCCGACGACATCCCCGGTATCACGGATCAGCTCAACCGCTTCCTCGCCGGGCGTTAGCACTGCTCGAGGCTGATAGCCTTGAGGTCTCCCCTGCCCCCGTAGCTCAGGGGATAGAGCGCTGGTTTCCGGTACCAAAGGTCGGAGGTTCGAATCCTCTCGGGGGCACTTTTTCGTGGCGTGGGTGGGAGTGAATCAGAACCCCGAAGGTGTGAGTTAGGCCCTCCCCGCGGCTGGCCTCCACAACGTTCCGTGGCGAAGGTACCTAGCCGCGTAGCCCCAACCTCAAAGTGAAGCTCATCTTCGCGGCGGGGACCCTCCGGGTGCGCGCAACGAGAATGCCCCCTTGAGTGGCGTTTTTTGTCGGTGCGCACTGTTTGCATGTGAACCAGGCCGCCGACTTCCACGAACTGAAGTGAGGTGCTGAGAAACGTTCTTCACTACCCGCATTGTCGGATTCCACAATGTTTCGTCAGGCAAGGAAAGGGAGCCGTGTTGCAAGGCGCCAGTTCCGAGATTCAAAAATTGGCGGGTTTCCTTGAAAAAATCTCAACTCCGCAGATCCACTATTGAGGCTGAGAATGAGGGAGTTGCTTTATCCAAGAGGAAAATTCAGGATAAAGAAAGCGAGAGGCTTCCCACGTCCAGTGAATCGCGTCGCCCATAATTTGTTCACCCTCATTGATGACCGCGGGACACATTTCTTCAGAGCAAAGGAAATCTTGAGGGTTCCACACTGTCACCCCGTCGAAGTCCTTGGTCACATCGCGAATCATTTGTGGGAAAAGTCCTTGGCGTGAATTCTGCCACGAGATTGAGGTTGCACCGCAAGGCTCTGTGCCAGAAGCAATTTTGAACCAACGCTTGAAAAGCGGAGGGTTTAAGCAAGTACTAATGACATTTTCTTGTTGGGGGAACGGCAGGGCAACAAGGACATTGGGACTGTACGCCTGGAGCTGAGCCAGCCCGTTTTCGGCGGCAGCGGCGAACTGTTCGACAGATTCTCGGTGGGCTGCGCACGACTCAATGTCTTCCAATGGCGAGCACTCCATGGATCTTCCGCTCGTACGCTCATCACCATGCTGCCGATTCGAAGGCTTGTCAAAGTTTGTATTGACAATGATGCCTGCGATTTCATGACTTGATAAATATTGATAAATCATCTCTGGGCAGGAGTTGAGTTGAATTGTGCAGCCTCCCGCCCATATTTCGATTGCGTTGAGACCGCTTTCCTTTGCAGCCAGCGCGACAGCGGGAAAGGAACGCCATGCAAGAGAATCTCCGATTACTGCAATTGTGGGAGTAGTTGACGAGTCAAAAAACGTGCAGTAAATTTCTACTTCTTTGAAGGCGCAATCATTCAGTACCCTCGTAACCGCGTCTCCGGAGACAGCCACTTCCTCGAAGGGCATAGCCAAGGGCCTTGGGTTGTTGTTGCCGAGAAACCACTTTGATTGTGCGGAGATTCCTGCACCGAATATGACGATAACCGAACACGTGAGTATTGCAACGGTGGGGACGAGATTCTTCAGCACCCCGCTCGCACTTTTGAAGGTGATTTGAGCCTCGAGGAAACGAAAACTTGCCATCGCCAGTAATACCGCGAGCCCAACGGCTACCAAAGGTGCCCATGGAATTCCAGGCATGATCCAAATTGCCAAAATCAAGAGCGGCCAATGCCACAGGTAGATGCTGTATGACCTGTCGCCAATCCAAATGAGCGGCTTCCAGGCAAGTCCTTGCGACACGATGCCCTGCTGACCTCCGGAGCCGGCCCAAATTAGGAACGCGGTCCCCAGGCAGGAAAGAATCACGGCAAGGCTGAGATGCCCGATCAGGTTACTGAGGACGAGGCCTGAAACGAATAGGCCAATTCCTGCCAGAGCCAGGAATGTCCGAACGGGCCTCGACACACCCCGAGGCGATTTCAGCAGGACGACCAACATTCCTATGCCAAATTCCCAGAAGCGCGTCATGGGCGTGTAAAACGCTATTCCACTGGGGTCGAGCCCAAAAAGCGGGTATGCGCGGAACACGAGCAAATAGCAGAACAGGGCCACACTGCAGAGACTCAGTATTGAAACAGCTAAAACTGCCCACTTGGCGAATGTCTTGGCTTTTCGTTTTGCCACGAAGAGTCCGAACATTATCAAGGGAAACAGCAGATATGTCTGGAACTCAACGCCGAGAGACCAAGTGTGGAGAAGGGGATTCCTGAGGAGCTCTGGGTTCCAATAACTCTGAAAATTCGAAAGGAAGAAAAAATTTGAACCGAAGATTTCAGACCAGGCGCCAGCTTTAATTATTCCCCACACTTCGACCGGTGGCGCAAATATAAGACTCAGCCCAAGTGTGAGAGCAATCATGACTGACATCGCCGGCACCAAGCGAATGACTCGTCGCACGATGAACGGAAAATAGTAGCCGCGAATAGTGGACCGAGCGTTAAGCGACTTTTGCATCATCGAGGTGATGACGAACCCCGAAATCACAAAGAAGACATCCACCCCAACAAAGCCGCCTGGCATGCGCCCGATACCGGGAAGATGGTCCATGATTACGAGAATTACCGCAATAGCCCTCAGGCCTTGAACATCAAGTCGTTTTGTGGAGCCCGTGGCCTTCATCGCAACCCTACTGAGACTGAACGAAGCCTCATCGTTGGAGGCAAATCCATTCCCCGTAGCTCAGGTGATCGAGCGCCGGTTTCCGGTGCCAAAGGTCGGAGGTCCGAATCCCCACGGGGGCACTTAAATCTGTTACCTAGCCTAGACCCAAGGACGCATCTCCCTGGCGTTGCGACGAAGAATACTCGAGCTCAGGATCCCGGGCAGAGTTGCAGTGGCCGACGACTACTTAGCCTTGGTTGACTTTGCGCTTTTCACAATTAGATTTGACGATTTTTTCTCGTGGGGGAGCAGACCGTCGGTCGCATAAAAATACAGATTTGTTCTCGAGGGGTAAACCGTTTGGAAAACCTCTACGTTCTTGAAGTGAGGCGCGAAGAATCGGGCGAGGTCTTCCTTGTCATGAAACTCGTACTCATGTTGATGCAGATGTTTCTCCCCGTGGTCTGCCTCGACGATGGTGTAGCCGCTCACAATCCCGCCCGGGGACAAAACCATTTTTATTCTCGCGACCAGGGCGGCAATTTCTTTGGGCGTAAAATGTTCAACGGCCGCGTCCCAAATGATGTTGTCGAAGGGGCCAGCAGGAATATCAGACCTAATGTCGCCCAGAATGTAGGTTACATTCGGAGCCTTGTGGTTTCTCTTGGCCCAACGGATTGCTTCAGGATCAAAATCTAGGGCTGTCACGGTACTTGACCGCAACGAATAAAACATTTTTGAATAAAATCCATCACCGCAACAGAGATCGAGCGTCGAGCCACCCTCCTTCAGCGCAAAACTGGACCAGACACCCCTTTCCATCGGTAACGAATTTCTGGTAGCCGGCCAGTAGTAATTCAAGTCGATCTCGTGATCGAAATACTCAGGGTTATCTACACCCCACTCAATCAAGAACTGAAGCTTGTGGGTCGCGGCAGATAGCCCCCGCGCGCCCTTGCTCATCCAACGGGATATGGCGACTACAGGAAAAGTTCTCTTGATGAACCTGAGGAACGGATGCGTGCCCTTTTTTTTCTTAGACAAACTAATCTCTCTGACTTAATCTAATCATCGACGCCCGCAAGTCTATAGGAATGGCGCGCGTTGTCTTGGCATTCTGAACTCGAGATTTTCCGGCAGAAAACGCGGGCGCCATGGCTTCGGCAAATTCGTCCGATCTCGTCAGAGCGGTGGAGGGCACCACCTGTAATTACGTGAACCAGTCGAGCCAGGCGTCGCTCACCATATCTGATTCGCTTCGGTTTCGTCCTGACGTCGGCTCGTAATGTGAACGTGATTATGAAAGGAACGGCCATGTTTTTGATTCTTGGATTAACCAGATCTTCTGGATGGTGAGAAATTTAAGGTGGATCGAATTGGTACGATTAGGAATCGATTTACGTAATTGGCTTACCAGCTGGAAGGCTCCGGAAATTGAAAAAGTTTGGTCATATCCATGTCACAGCGGACGTTTCAGAGCCAGCCAGCGTTCCCGATTCCACTCGAGTCTGGCACTACGCGCAGATTCGGGAATCGGCCCAAATCGGGGAAAACTGTGTGATTGGTCGGGGCGCTTACATTGGCACCGGAGTGGTGATGGGTGACTCGTGCAAGATCCAGAATTATGCCCTGGTTTACGAACCCGCGATTCTGGGCGACGGTGTTTTTATCGGCCCAGCAGCGGTGCTGACAAATGACCAATTTCCTAGAGCCACAAACCCTGATCTGACGCTGAAGTTATCACACGATTGGAGTCCGGTCGGGGTGACGATTAAGACGGGCGCTTCGATTGGGGCGAACGCAACGTGCATCGCGCCCGTCGTCGTTGGTGAGTGGGCGCTTGTAGGATCGGGGGCTGTCGTGACAAAAGACGTTCCGAATTTCGCGCTTGTTGTGGGGAACCCGGCCAAACGAATCCGATGGGTGGGGAAAGCCGGTGTGCCACTAGAACCTGGTGAGGCCCCAGGCATGTTTGTTTGCCCAGTCTCGGCCGAGCTCTACCAAGAAATTTCACCCAATGAACTTGTAGAGGCGGTTCAATCATGATTCCAGCAGCAAAACCCTTGATCGGCCGCGATGAACGCCGTGCGGTTGACAAAGTCCTTCGAAGTGGCGGATTAGCTCAGGGCCCGCAGGTTGCGGCCTTCGAGGAAGAGTATTCAGCGACGGTGTCGGGGGCGCACTGTATCGCTGTGAATTCCGGAACTTCCGCCCTTCATATGGCGTTCGTGGCTGCTGGAATTGGCGTTGGTGATGAGGTAATTGTGCCGTCATTTAGTTTTGCCGCGACGGCCAACGCTGTTGCCCTAACGGGAGCTACTCCGGTTTTTGTCGACGTTGAGGAAGATTATTTCTCGATTGACCCCGGTGCATTCGAGGCAGCCATTACAAAGAAGACCAAGGCCGTCATGCCAGTGCACCTTTACGGCCACCCGGCCGACATGACCGCAATTGATTTAATAGCAAAAAAACACGGAATCATGATCTTCGAGGACGCGGCTCAAGCTTCTCTCTCCTCAATTCACGGTCGCCCCGTTGGAACCTGGGGCGTCGCGGGCTCATTCTCTTTCTATCCGACTAAGAACATGACTAGTGGTGAAGGTGGAATGGTAACGACAATGGATGCCACTTTTGCCCGAAACGTGAGACTGTATCGAAATCAGGGCATGGAGATTCGATATCAAAATGAGGTCGTGGGATTCAATACACGCATGACGGATATTCATGCTGCGATCGGGCGAGTTCAACTCAAGAAGCTTCCGAGGTGGACAAAACAACGCCAAGACAACGCCGCTTTCCTGAGCTCAAACCTCGAGGGAGTGATTACCCCTCCTGTGGCTCCGGGCGCTGATCACGTTTTTCATCAGTACACGATTCGCATCGTTGATACAGATCGCAATGCGTTTGCAGATGAACTGACGAAGCGAGGCGTTGGAAACGGCGTCTATTACCCAACCCCTATTCACCGCCTGCCATCCTTCAATCTTCCGCTCTCTCTCCCTGTAACAGAACAGGTCGCAGCCCAGTGTCTGTCACTTCCCGTTCACCCGGCCCTAAAGAAACGTGACCTTGAAACCATCGTTACTGTCGTGAATGCCGTTGCGAGGGCCGGAATCTGATGGTGCTCCGCGCAGGGGTCCTCGGACTAGGAGTCATGGGGCGACATCATTCGCGAGTTCTTTCCCAGCTAGAAGGCGTTGAATTCGGTGGTGTGTTTGACCCCGCCGAAGATATCCCCTCACATATTGAAGGGCAACCGATTTTTAACAACCTGGATGAATTTCTTGATCGTGGCTTTGACTACTGCGTTGTTTCGGCCCCAACGGTTTTTCACCTTAGCCTGGGAAAGGCACTTTCCGAGCGGGGCATCCATGCATTAATTGAAAAGCCCGTCGCTTCTGATTCCAATTCTGCGAACGAGCTTGTTCAAATTTTTTCTAAAGCAAACCTTGTTGGTGGGGTTGGGCACATTGAGCGATACAACCCCGCTTTACAGTCCATGCGTCAACGCCTTGAAGATGGCCAGCTTGGTGATATTTTTCAGATTGCCACCCGCCGCCAAGGGCCGTTTCCTGGTCGAATCGCCGACGTTGGGGTAATTAAAGATTTGGCCACTCACGACATTGATTTGACAGCGTGGGTTAGTCAGCAGGAGTACGTATCCGTCAACGCACGCACGACTCATAAGAGCGGACGCCCACACGAAGACATGCTTGTTGCCGTTGCAACACTTAGTAAAGGGACCGTTGCCTCACACGTCGTTAATTGGCTAAGCCCCATTAAAGAACGAACCATAGTTGTCACGGGAGAATACGGAGCCTTGGTTGCGGATACTCTTACTGCCGATTTGACTTTTTTTGAAAATGGAAAGACCAAGCTTGTTTGGGACGAAGTGTCTTCATTCAGGGGAGTCACGGAGGGAGATATCACTAGATATGCCCTTGAAAAGCGCGAACCGCTAAAGACAGAACACGAAGCATTTCAGAAGGCAATCTTGACCGGCGACCATTCGGGCATCGTCAGTCTGGCGGAGGGGCTTCGAGTCGTTGAAATAGCCGAGCGTCTCGTCGCTGATGGACTGAGTCACCGCATCAACTAATGGCTTGAGGCATCGGAGACAGCAATGATCATTACCGTGGTAGGTATGGGCAAAATAGGCTTGCCTCTTGCAGCACAATTTGCCAGCAAGGGACATCGAGTGCTCGGCGCCGACGTGAACCCCAGGACAGTTGAACTGATCAACTCTGGAAAAGTGCCGTTTCCTGGTGAGCCGGGCCTGGAGGAACGCATCGCTCAGGCCGTAGATGAGGAGCTTCTTGAGGCAACGCTCGATACCCCCTGGGCAGTCAGTCAGAGTCGTGCTGTCGTGGTCGTGGTCCCATTGTTTGTTGACGTGGAGGGTACCCCAGACTTCGGCTGGATGGATAGCGCAACCGAGAAAATCGGTGAGGGCCTGGTGCCCGGAACTCTCGTCACCTTCGAGACGACACTTCCGGTGGGAACCACTCGCAATCGATTTACCCCCGCTCTTGAAAAAGCTTCTGGGCTCCGAGCCGGCGTTGACTTCTGGGTGGCATTTAGCCCCGAGCGGGTATTGACGGGTCGGGTCTTCGAGGACCTCCGGAAATACCCCAAGTTGATTGGTGGGATTAACTCTGCCAGTGCCAACGCAGCGCTTGATTTCTACAATGCTGTGCTGGATTTTGATGACCGACCGGATCTGACCAAGCCAAATGGTGTCTGGGACCTAGGCTCTTCGGAGGCGAGTGAGCTTGCCAAGTTGGCAGAAACGACGTATCGAGACGTTAATATTGGCTTGGCAAATCAATTTGCGCGGTTCGCAGATAAGGCACGCATCGATGTCTATTCCGTTATTGAAGCCTGTAACAGCCAGTTCTTCAGCCACATCCATCAGCCGGGCATTGCGGTTGGCGGCCACTGCATCCCCGTCTACCCCCAGATGTATTTGTGGAATGATCCTGAGG
Source organism: Aurantimicrobium sp. (assembly GCA_021741765.1). Classification (GTDB taxonomy): domain Bacteria; phylum Actinomycetota; class Actinomycetes; order Actinomycetales; family Microbacteriaceae; genus UBA963. Next base: position 25,965 of record JAIOXH010000002.1, read on the forward strand.
CGACCATCGTGCGAGCGGCTCGTGCGGCAAACCGGGCGATGCCTGCATATGCAGTGGGGGTGCTCGAAGAGAAAATTGGGTCTCTACACGGTAGGCGTGTCGCTGTGCTCGGAGCTGCGTACCGAGGCGGAGTAAAAGAGACCGCATTCTCGGGCGTATTTGATGTAGTTGACTCGCTCCTGAGTCACGGCGCTGTTCCTTTGGTGCATGATCCGATGTATTCGGACGACGAGCTGGTGGCGCTCGGCTTTGAGGTCTACCACCTTGGTGACCCCATAGAGGCAGTGATTATTCAGGCAAATCACCTTGAGTACGGCACTTTGCATCCGGAAGACTTGCCTGGTGCCCGGGCCATCATTGATGGCCGGAAAACGGTTAGTTCTGCCCTTGCAAAGGCCATCCCGACAATTGTTCTTGGCTCTTTCCCCGCAGAGACGCCTCACGCCTAGGGGCCGCCCAAAAGCGAAGAAAGAACAGAGGCCCTCATGGTGTAGGTGTGCTCTCTGAGGGTACGGGATTGGCCGTTTCGGGCCACCTCGCTGAGTCGACTTTCATCTTGGAGAAGTTCGAGTACTGACGCGGCAGCCTCGTCATAATTGTTATAGGCGATTACTTCGCGACCTGGTTCGAAAATCTCGCTCAGGTTTGATTTGTTTTCGGTTACCAGAGCTGCGCCACTTCCCGTGGCCTCGTACATGCGCATGTTTACTGCGAAATCACCGGCAATCGTTCCGTGTCGATTCACGACGATCTTGCTGTTTGCCAACAAATTAAACATGTCCTGTCCCCAAGCTTCGCCATGGTAAAAGCTCCGTAACCCGGCTCGATCCAGATCCTCCAGATTCGCTGGTCCGAAAATGTGCAAACCCGGCGCAACACTGGCAATGGATTGGAGAAGGGGTATCGTCTGCGGTTGATGACGCGAAAAGCTGCCGATGAATATCGCATCAATCTTGCGTGAACTGGTCGATTTAAAACTTGCCCACCGTTCATCGAAAGCTAGTGGGATGTAGACAGAATTAACTCCCCATGATTCGACTTGCGAGACGATGGAAGGCAGAGCAGAAACGATGAGATCGTATTCGAGGAAGTACGATTTCGGTGGCGGAGGAGATGCAATCTCTCCAACCATCATGCCGGCGTGTTTTTTAAGCTCTCTGGCAAAACTTCTGGGAATGAGGTTCAAATCTTGTATAAACAGAACATCCGGCTTCGTCCTCTTAACCTGATTGAGAAGCGTTTGATGAACGTGGGGAAAGTAACGTGCCATGGATCGCACGACGGGAATTCTTGAAAGATGTAGGGAGTGGTTCCATCCCTGCTGAATTGGTGTCGCTAAACCGCTCTCATGTGCCCAAACCGTCTGGATCCCCCGCGCATTTGGCACCGTGATGTTGGAATCCCAGCCCAGCCCGTTCATTGCACTGCTGTATGCCGCACCTGTTCCAAACCCAGCACTGGTTAATTCTCGAATGTGAGACTCGAAACCCGATTTGAGCTGATGGTGTTCATGAAATCCCAGTGACTTTATAACTGCGGGATAGTAGGTATCCACGAAAAGAATTGACTTAATGACAGACCACCATTAGCTAGTTTCTTGCCTTATGCGGGGCTCTTATTCTAATGACAAGCACAACCCTCGTCTGTGAATCCGGGGCCAGGACGCGGTCAACCTGCCCCGTTTCACTGTGCCAGGAGAAAAGAGTCGACCCTCAGACCTATTCGGGGCGCGCCTTCGTGACTTCCGCCGTGAACGTGTCGAAATCATGAATGTAGTCATGTTCGTCGTAAGTGTGGGACGCCAAAACAATCAAGACCGCATCTGCGGAGTAATCGAACTGAGCTCCCCAGGTCAATGGCGGTAAGTGTAATCCTTTGGTGGGAGAGTCGAGGGTGAAAACTTGGCGTTGAATGCCATCATCGGCCATCGCCTTAACGCTCCCCGCGACACACACCAAAAACTGATGACACACACGGTGGGCATGAATCCCCCGTGGTTCGCCCTCGGGAACTCTCGAAACAACAAACATTCTCTCCACAACAAAGGGGAGAGAATGGCCTATCTCGGCAACAACAAGCATGCCCCTGCTATCTATGTGCTTTTGGAGATCCACTAGCTGCGGGGTAAAAAACGACGGTTTGTCGTTCATAACGTCCTCAATGATTCGCACACGTAGAGAACTTCGTCTTCTGTGAGCTCGGGAAAAAGAGGAAGAGTGAAGATTCGCGTTGCGAGATTCTCCGTCACTGCAAGCGGCATCTGTCGGGGATTAAAGCCTGGAATCTTCTGCTGATGATCGGGAATGGGGTAATGAACGTCGGTGCTAATGCCTCTGGCTTTGAGAGCCCGGCGCGCTGAATCAGGCTCACTGCACTCAACAACAGCCAGGTGAGCAGTAAAGGCGGAATTCGATGTGTTCACCATGCGAAGACCTGGCGGAACGGCATCCTCGTATTGTTGGTGAATCTGCCGCCTCCGATCGTTTTTCTCGTCCAAAAATGGAAGCTTCGTTCGCAAAATGGCTGCCTGAATTTCATCGAGGCGACTGTTGCGGCCATGCGCATGCTCAATCGAGTACTTTGACTCCCAGCCGTATTGCCTCATTTGTCGCACCCGGGTGGCGAGCTCGGAACTATCGGTGAAGACAGCACCCCCGTCTCCCAAGGCGCCCAAGTTTTTCGTTGGATAGAAACTTGTCGTTGCGATGTCACCAAAAGACCCGCCCATCGTGTCCCCCCATCGAGCGCCCAGAGACTGAGCGCAGTCCTCAAGCACGGGTACGCCATGCTTTCTGGCCACCTGCATGAGCTCAGGCATCGGCGCAAGAGCTCCGTAAAGGTGTGTTACGACGACGGCGGCGGGCAGTTGCTCACAAGCAGCGAAAGCAGCTTCGAGGGATGCGCCAGACATCAGGTGCGAAGAAGGGTCAACGTCCACGAAGACCGGTTCGGCCCCGAGCAGTAGAGCAGCCGTGGACGCGTACGCGCCGGCGTTAGCAACCGTAAAGACAACGCTGCCCGCGGTGACGCCCAGCGCAGACAGTGCAAGCTCTAACGCATCGGTGCCGTTTCCCACGTTCACCGCATAGCTCGTGCCTACGTACCGAGCAATTTCATGCTCAAGGGCATCGTGTTCCGGGCCAAGGACGAACCAGCCGCTCGAGATCACCCGGTCAATGGCTCCGTCAATGTCGCCGCGAATGCCAGCGAGCCCACGGGAAAGATCGTTGAAAGGGATGTCCAGAGCCATGCCCTAACTTTACCGCGGGCGGAATTGGAGACCGACAAAGCAAGGGCATGGTGCTTTAACCGCAAGGTGCAAATAGGAGCTCGGCCTTTAGCGGCATTAGTCCAGTCAGCCGTTGCAGCAACGCCAGTGTTTCCGTAACTCCAGCACCGCAGAAAGGCCTTCACCGCGCGACACACCTTATGCGGTCTCAGCGAATAGCGTCTGAGCCAACCAGCGGTCCGAGAGGGAATCGAACTCAGGCAAACCAGGCAGCAGTGGCCAAGCGGGAAACCACAAGAATTCTTCTCTACGCCGAAGAATCCCATTCATTTGCTACCACGTGTTAATGTTGGCGTGATGATGAATGTGCCGAGAACAAAAGCCGTGGCCTACTGCACCTACTTTGACACAGGCTATCTGTCTCGCGGGCTAACGATGATTGAATCCCTGCGAGAACACGGAGACAATTCCCTCGTCTTCATTCTGGCCCTCGACAGCGGAGTCCGTGACTTCTTCGCGGACTATGGCGATAAAAACATTCGCATCATTTCCCTTCAGGACCTCGAAGAATACGAACCGAAACTTTCAGCTGTGCGACCCCACAGGAGCCGCATGGAGTTCTATTTCACGTGCACCCCGCTGCTTGTTCGTTTCGTCATGGACCAGATGAAAACACGCAATTCAACAATCATCTACCTCGATGCGGACCTATATTTTTTTGATCAGCCCCAGCTTGCTATTGCGTCTCTGGGCGATGGTTCAGTCGGGATAATCGAACACCGCTACCCAAAGAAGTTGGAACGACGTCTCGCCAAGTACGGACGATTTAACGTGGGATGGGTTGCCTTTGTCGATGACAAAAACGGGCGACAGGTCTTGGACTGGTATGGCAAATCAACTCTCGAGTGGTGTGGAGATAAACCCCTCGACGGCAAGTATGCGGACCAGGGTTATCTCGACTCATTTCCTCTCTTTGCAGGAGTAACGGTGCTTCGAGAAGGTGCCTTCAACTTAGCGCCGTGGAACACGGAGTCTCACGATGTGCGCTTCTCCCCTCCCGGGCCCGCAACCGTGGATGGAAGATCGCTTAACTTTTTTCACTTTCACGGTCTCCGTTCCTTCGGAGACCAATTTGTGACCGGTCAGATTCTCTACGGCGCCAAACTCACGGAGGCCCTAAAGCAGGGGGTCTATGTGCCCTATATTCGTCATCTCAGTAAGAACGACGTGGTCGTCGCGGGAGAGTTTGGTGCTCAGGTCGACATTTCGAAACGAGGGCACGGGCTGTCTGGCGTTCTTGGAGGGCTCCGACGAAAAGCACTTTCCCTGCTTTCATCCTTGACAAAAAACAGTATCCGCCTTCCTCGCAACCCCTAATCTGCTGGGGTCAGGGCGAGTTGACCGGAGACATTGGCACCGTCCAGACTCAGGGTCCATCATTTTTGACTCGCTCTGAAGGATTGCGGCCAGTCATGCCGTCAATTGCACCCCAAAAAGAGGATTGAGCAAGAGCGCGAGCGTAACGCTGACCACGGTCACGAATTGCTTCGTACTTTTGCGGATTTTCCCTCAGCCGTCTAATCGAACTCTTGAGGTCCCGCGCGCTCCGAAAATAGACGAACCCGTCTGTCGGAATCGTTAGCGCTGTGAGCTTACGCTCATCCGTCACAAGGAGCGTTCCAAAAAGGGGAGCTTCGAGAACGCGAGACTTGACATGCTTTCGGGGCATTCCATGATTTCGACTCAGGTTTATCGTCGCCCACGAGTGGCCAATTGCGGCAGCGTATTCTTCATAGGTTGGTCTCTCCAACTTCGCCGACCTATGAGGATTAACCACAACGCCAGTCCCAAGGCGCGCAAACTTTGCCAGCTGCTTGATGCGTTCTGGATAAAGACTTCCTAAAAAGGTAAGGGACTGACGAGCATCCGGTCGGTTTGCAAAGAGAACGCGGCTTTCCAAAAATTTGATGCTCTCCAGCGACGTGGGCAGCAAACCTGGCCCGGAGCGCGGGAGTCCCTTTCTCAGTTCACGCGGGAACTGATCAGTGGCGTGAACGCTGACATTCGGGTATACCTCGGCAAGCGCTTCAGCGCTGAAAATATGCCACCAATAGACCGAATCGTACATAAGAAAAATTAGTTCTCCCGCCCACAACCGCGCGAGAGTCGCTCCTACCCGTGCCCATGAATTGACCTCGCCGTTGGGGTCTTCTTCGCCATAAAAAATCACATGAGTTGGATCCTGCGCCTCGATGTCTGCGGCCAGTCTCTCCGCCCAGTCTGTATCGCCTGGCGCCACTTGGTGCAGGAGTACGTGTTGGGACCCATAGCGTTCTCTAGCTGACTGCCATATGTCAAAAAAATAATTGCCCGCTCCGGGTTTCCACACAACATGAACGTCAGCACAACTCTGTGGAGACACGATCATGATTCTCTGGATGGGCTTTAGGACCGACCTCTCAAGAGTCTGACGGAACTGCAGATCAGCGAGGGGTGGCCGATAAAGTCGCTTGTAAATGAATCGAAAAACTAAAAAGGCGCCGGGAATCCTGGCAATCCATCCCATGTGATCGTTTGTCCACGCACCAATAGTGTGGACGAGCTTGCTTGAGTGGGGCTGCACACTTTGGGGTGCAGTCATTCCTTCTTGTCGTCCCCGAAAGACATGAGCCGGACGTACTCTGCGACCATGGGTACCGTCTTGCGGAGGTGTGAGAAGCTGCCCGAAGCCACGATCTCTCCCCCATCCACAACGAAAACAACGTCGGAGTGCTGCACCGTGGATAGCCGGTGAGCGATGACAATAACTGTGACGTCTTTCCCCAACTCTTTCAGGCTTTGAGATATAAACGCCTCCGAACTGGCGTCGAGCGCACTCGTGGCTTCATCAAGGATGATGAGCTTCGGCTTGACATAGAGCGCACGCGCGAGCCCCAGTCTCTGGATCTGTCCACCGCTCAGGGAATTTCCTTGACTGCCCACCAAGGTAAAAATTCCCTCCGGCAGGCTATTCACAAATTCGGAAAGATGAGCTGACCTGAGAGCCTCGGCAACGCGTTCGACGTCAATTTCGTCTGCAGGTGTTCCGAGGGCAACGTTTTCGGCGATGGTGCCCGACACCATTCCCGGCGACTGGGGGACGTAGGCAACCAGGTTCTCTGGCAATGGCTTCCGGCGCGAGAGCACTTGCGACCCAATCTGAACAGTTCCAGCGGTGGGCTCAAGTAGCCCCAAGATGAGGTCGACAAGAGTGGTCTTGCCCGCCCCAGACGGTCCGATAAAAGCAACGTGCTGGCCGGCTTCAATATTCAAGGAAATCTTTTTCAGAGCCAACGTGGTTGAGCCGGGATACCTGAAATCAACTTCTTTCACAGCGACGCTCAGACCCGACCTAGTTCGCGCACTCGGCCTGCGAGAAGTCGATGGGGGCGTCAACTCTGCGTCATCCGATTTCCCCGACGTCTCCTCGATTTCTTGAAGCAGCTGATGCGCCAACAGGGATTGCTCCGATTGTGTTTTCGCGTTAGCCGCTGAATTCTGGAGGGGAAGAAGTGATGCCATGATTCGCACACCGCCCGTAAGGAATACTCCCACAATGACGAGTCCTGAGGCTAGTTGCCCCGTAACGAATTGCACGCCAACGAACATGACGACACCGAGCATGAGTGCCGTTTCCACAACGTAGCGAGGCATGCCCGCCAAAAAGTTCATCATTCCCATGCTGGCCGCCAGGCGGAATCGAACGGCATAAAACTTCTCAACAAAAAAAGACTGGCGATTAAAAATTGTGATTTCACGGTATGCGCCCACAGTGTCGTCAACGACTACAACGCTATCCATGTTGCCCTCAGCTGCGCCGATACCCGACTTCTTGAGGGCCCGCGATATAGCAATCTGGAGTATTCCAATGATGATCGTAAAGTAGAGAATGACAAAGAGCGTGGCCATGGGATCAACGAGAAAAAAGGTTGCCACCACAAGAATGAGAAGCAGCCCTTCGGAAAGAAAAGTAGAGAGGCTGCCCAGAAGCCCGCCGAAAGCAAACCCCGTCGAACCCATGACGGCCCAGACGACTTCGCCCTTAGAAAAACGCTGCAAGTTACTCAAACTTCCGGAGAATAGGTAGCCAGCAATGGTCGCAGCCATTTGGCTTTCCACCCGCGCGACAAAAACCGTTATCGCCTTGCCAAAAATGATTGCGACCACGGCTTTAAAGACAAAAACCGCAAGGACGACAACAACTAAAGAAATGAGTGATTCTTGGGATACGGCGGGAAGTGGAATCCCCAAAATGACGAGAGGCTTGGAAGGGTCGAGATTATTCGCCGCCAGGCCTGCCAACAGGCCGATAAGGACAATGCCCGCGACGTCGAGGAACCCAGAAAAAGCCTTGACCGCGACAAGTATGAAGTAGATAACTCTTTGGCGTAGAGACATGGCCGCGAGCGACTTGCGAATTGCGGGGAGAACTCTCTGGCCTTTTTCAGGCGTGGCGCCCGATGCCATTAGCGCGTCACGACCGTATCAATCCAGTGCTCCCCCTGAAGTTTGAGAGCTTGCATGTCGGCCTCTACCATGATGCGAGCCAGCTCTGGGGTGAGCACATTGGCCGTCCAGCCAAGTTTCTCCTGGGCTCGCGTGGCATCTCCCACCAGAGCGTCCACCTCCGTGGGGCGAAGGTAGCGCTCATCAAATTGCACATGTTTTTGCCAGTCGATGCCCGCGTGCTCGAACGCAAACGTGAGGAAGTCACGAACCGTGTAATTCGTGCCGGTGGCCACCACGAAGTCCGCGGGCTCGTCCGCCTGCAGCATGCGCCACATGGCCTCCACGTAGTCTGGCGCGTAACCCCAATCTCGCACAGCATCAAGGTTGCCCAGGTAGAGGGTATCTTGCACCCCGGCCTGGATGCGGGCGACAGCCCGAGTTATCTTTCGGGTGACAAATGTTTCCCCACGGCGAGGGGATTCGTGGTTGAAGAGAATGCCGTTCACTGCGAACATGCCATACGCCTCACGGTAATTCCGTGTCATCCAGTAGGAGTAAAGCTTTGCCGCACCATAGGGCGACCGGGGGTAGAAAACCGTGTCTTCATTTTGGGGCGGAGGCGTTGCGCCAAACATTTCAGAGCTTGACGCCTGATAGTAGCGCGCGTCGATTCCGACCATGCGCATAGCCTCGAGCAGGCGAATTGATCCGAGCCCCGTGGTGTTCCCCGTGAATTCGGGTTCGTCGAAACTCACACGAACGTGTGACTGCGCTGCGAGGTTGTAGACCTCGTGGGGCTTCACTGCGTCGAGCAGGGTCACCAAACGAGTTCCGTCGCTCAAGTCGCCATAGTGCAAGAAAAGCCTGGTGCCCGCAAGGTGCGGATCATTGTAAAGATGATCGATCCGGCTTGTGTTAAACGTAGACGACCTGCGGATAACGCCGTGCACCTCGTAGCCCTTGGCAAGCAAAAGCTCTGCAAGGTAGCTGCCGTCTTGGCCGGTGATGCCCGTAATCAGAGCCCGTTTGGTATCGCTTTTCGACATCGATTCATTTTCTTTTGACTCAGATGAGAAGGTTTGAGGGCAAGTCGACGAACGTCTCCACCAAATCTCAGCCTAGCGCAGAGGCCTTGCGAGCACGGGCATTGATGCGTCCGGCGGCAAAGGATGACGCCCACCGAATCGGAAAACTCCAGACGTAGCTCACCAGACGAATCGCGGCGGGCAAATGGCGACGCTTGACTGATTCCGACTCGAGGCTGGAAAGTTTTCGATTCGCCACTGTCAGCGACTCCGCGTGCCACCTAAAGGCAGAGACTGTCTCGCGCGTCCACACGAACGAACCCCAGGCGCGGAGTCGCAAAAACGCGTCGAGGTCCATGGCGTAACGAAGGTCTGGATCAAAGCCCCCGATTCCCTGGAGCGCATCAAGTCGCATCATGGTTCCCGGGTGGGGTATCAGGTCGGGGCCCCACGGCAGTAAAAATGTGGCCAATCGACCGGCGTTTGACACGGCAAGGACGCGTCCTTCGGCATCAATGTAGTCGCAGCCCCCAAAAGCGAGGACGGCTGTGGGGTTCGCCTGAAGAAGGTCTTGGAGCCTCCGCAATCCACCCGGTCGAAAAAGATCGTCATCACCCATCCAGGCGTAAAAAGTCTCTCCCCGACGAGCTTGCAAGCCGCAGTTGATGGCTTCACTAATTCCGGTTCCCGGATCGTCCACGAGAGTGGCGCCATATTCCAGGGCCAATGCGCGAGCCTCTTTTGCGCGACCGGGAGTAACTACAACGAGTGACAGGAGAACATCTTGGCGCTGGGCTCGTATGGCTTTGAGGGTCTCCGTCAACGTATCGATGCGGTCGCCGAGTGTCGGCAAGACCACAAGAATCTCTGCACCGGTCACAAAACACCCTTCAGCACGCCCCTCCAACCCCCAACGGGAGCCGGCGTCAAAAGCCTAGACTCTGTGGAGAGTCGGCCAGTGTTCATCGGCGGCCCTGACAAGATTCACTTCACCTATTCAAACGAGAGTCGTGCCTACGTGTCCGAGTTGCCGCAGAGCGAAATAGAACCTATTGACCGTTCAGCCAGAGTTTTTGTGGCGGGGCATCGCGGGCTGGTGGGTAGCGCCGTCTGGCGGCACCTGAGCAAACTAGGGTTCACGAACCTCATCGGGGTATCGTCACGCGATCTTGATCTGCGCAACCGAACCGCCGTTTTCGATTTTTTTGACAACATAAGACCCGAAGTTGTGGTGGATGCGGCTGCAAGGGTGGGTGGCATCCACGCCAACAACACGTATCCCGCGGAATTTCTCAGCGACAACCTGCTCATGCAAGTCAACGTGATGGATGCCGCCAATCAGACAGACGTGGATCGGCTCATCTTTCTCGGGAGCTCATGTATCTATCCGAAGTTTGCCGAGCAGCCCATTCGAGAGGACTCACTTCTAACGGGCGCGCTCGAAGAGACGAATGACGCCTACGCAATTGCCAAGATTGCCGGAATTATGCAGGTGCAGGCATCGAGAAGGCAGTACGGTCGCCGCTGGATAAGTGCGATGCCAACGAACCTTTACGGACCCGGCGACAACTTTCACGTCGAAAATTCTCACGTCATGCCCGGCCTCATCCGGCGCCTGCACGTGGCCAAACAAGAGAATGCTGCCCAGGTCGTTATTTGGGGCACCGGGACACCGCGTCGTGAGTTTTTGCACGTGGACGACCTGGCGGCCGCCGTTCTCTTTCTCCTCGAGAAATATGACTCCGCTCAAACGATCAATGTTGGCGTGGGAGAAGATGTGTCAATTCGGGAGCTTGCCGAACTCGTTGCCCACACGGTTGGCTACCAAGGAGAGCTTGTTCAAGATACGTCGAAACCCGATGGCACACCGCGCAAACTTCTCGATGTCTCGCGCATCAACACACTTGGCTGGAAAGCGGGAATTCCTCTCGAAGAGGGTATTCAGGAGACATACCAGTGGTTCCTCAACAACATTTCGGACCTCCGGAACAAGTAGATTTATTGCCATGGCCGTTGACCTCTCCACCACGCTTGTGGTCATGCCGGCGCTCAACGAAGAAGAATCGATTGCGCGCGTGATTCGGGAAGTTTTTGCTGTTTCTCGCAAGTTGACAATTCTGGTGGTGAATGACGGATCGCAAGACGGTACCGCCCAGGTCGCCAGGGGCGCAGGTGCGCTCGTTGCTTCCCTGCCTTACAACCTCGGTGTTGGCGGTGCTATGCGGTGCGGTTTTCGGTTTGCGCGAGCTAATGGCTTTGACAATGTTGTGCAGGTGGACGCTGACGGGCAGCATGCGCCGGCAGATATTCCACGCTTGATCGCGAGTCTGGCCGACGCCGACCTAGTCCTCGGTGCGCGTTTTGCCGGGGAAGGCGACTATCAGGCTCGCGGGTTGCGCAGGCTCGCGATGATTGTGTTGGCAAAGGTGCTGAGTCGCACAACTCGAACCACCCTCACAGACACGACGTCGGGTTTTCGCGCTTCCGGTCCACGGGCCGTGACGCTGTTTGCGCAACACTACCCGGCAGAATATCTGGGCGATACGGTGGAATCACTGGTCATTGCAGCTCGGGCCAACCTCGTGATCCGCCAGGTACCCGTGGCAATGCGTGAGCGCTCTGGTGGAACGCCATCACAGAGCCCCCTGCGAGCCACGGCCTACCTGGCTAGGGTGGGGATTGGCATGGTCTTCGCGTTAATCCGCCCCAAAGTTTCGACTCACGCAGAGGAGCACAGTCAATGAGCACGCTGCAGTACGTTTTGGGAATTGTGGCCTCGGTGCTCACTGTGGCTCTTGTTGTGGAGATGCTCCGCCGCAGACGTTTGCGCGAGCGGCACGCCATCTGGTGGCTTGTCGCGGGAACGTTGGCATTCATCATCAGCGTTTTCCCCCAATCTCTGGAATGGGCCGCCGGACTTTTAGGATTTGACGCGCCAATAAATTTGGCATTCTTCGCCAGTCTTATTCTTCTCTTCTTGGTTGCGCTGCAGCACAGTGCCGAACTCACCAAGGTCGAAAGTCACAATCGAGACCTTGCCGAACAGCTCGCCCTGCTCGAAATCCGCATTCGGGAGCTTGAGGCTGTAAAAGCTAGGCGGAAATAGTTCGCTCGGATAGCCGGCGCCCTCCATGGCCGGCAAAATACATCACCGCAATAATCACGAGTGCGTAAGAAACTGATCCCACAACCCACAGCGCCAAGGGAGAGATGGGCATCGCCCACCACCATTCCGCATTGGCATCGAGGTTGATGACGGACTCGTCGCTCAGACCGTGTGTGTAGCGTTTGAGGTTAGTGAACAGAGCCAGCGATCCTGCCGGAATTAGCACAACCGCGATAATCCAAGCTTGCGCCCGCGTGAAAGTTACGCCTTTTCGCTCAAAAGCCAACAGGAGCACCCCGGCGATCACGATAAGCAGCGGAAGGATGTAGCGCGGCTGAACGTTTTCCCCCACATAGTTGAGATTCCTCTGCAACACATACAGGGGAACCGCTGCAGCCAAGAATGTGACCGCCGCGGCCGTCCAGACGCGCGACCGGCGACTCTTGCCCAGGGCGAAGAACAGCACCGCCACAATCACTCCGGTTGAACCCAATGACACGAGGGTGGGCATCGGCGTGTCAAGCCACCCCAGCCCCCAACCACCGAAAGCGCCCTGCCACAAGAACGGCACGCGCGTAATGTTTCCAACGAGCACACCCCATGAAGACCGTTTGTCCGCTGTGCCATCCAGTTCGGGATTTCCGGAACCCAGGCCGTTCGACGCCACTGAGGCTTGCCCCGCGTTTATGAAGAATGCAAAAGCAACGCCGGCCATAATTATCGGAATGGCGAGCGCGAAGAAAAACGATCGATCCCGCTTCCAACACAGGGCAATCGCTGCGAGCGAGCCGACCACAGTGAACGCGGCGGCATCTGCCCGGGCCCCCGATGCAGCAACCACCTCGAGTGCAAACACCGCGCCGAGTAAAACGCGCCGTAGTCCCCATCCCCGCAGCTTAAGGAAGCCGTAGAGCGCTAGCCACGCAGTGGGCACCGCGGTGATTGCCCACGAGCTGGGATTGTTGGAGGGAATAAGAAACAAGCCAAGGGGAAGCGTGGTCACCGTCCACATGAGCAGGAGCGGGCGACGGTTCGCCACGGGGAGAAGTAACCACAGCGCGACGCCAGAGAGAACAAAAAAGATTATGTTCACAAATCGGATGACCATCACAGAAACTTCGATGTTCGGCGACGCAAAGACGTTCATGACGGCGTAATAGACGGGCGGATAGCCGCCGTTCCACGCTCCATGTGAGGCAAGTACGGTGCGATCATCGGTAAACAGTCCTCGGTCTGCCTGGCAACCTGCGCTCTCATTCGCGTCAAAGGCATAGCACTGAGCCAGTACCAGGCCGGCATCAACCCTGCGTTCCGAAGGCTTACTGCCGGGCGCACACAAACCGGGTCGATCACCGCCCGCACACCAAGTGCTGGCGAGATGAAAATTATCGTCAGGGCTCGCCCCCACCGGCGACGAAAAAGCCCACGCGCCGAGTGCGACGAAGACGAGAACGGGTAGCGCGGCAATCCAGCGAATTCGGATCATCCACAGGGGGAGCTTCATGAGTTCAGGCTACCGTGATGGCTGCGCACGAGCCCCTGAAGGTACGTGCCATAACCGCTCTTTTCGAGTGGCTGAGCCAGACGTGCCACATCGCCCGCCGTGATCCAGCCGTTGTGCCAAGCAATCTCTTCAATGCATCCAATCTTGTGCCCCTGGCGATCCTCGATCACGCGCACGTATTCACTGGCCTGCATCATTGACTCAAACGTGCCGGTGTCGAGCCACGCCGTGCCACGATCGAGGACTTGAACCGACAACTTCCCACTTTTAAGATAGGCCTCGTTCACCGCGCTAATTTCGAGCTCGCCTCGGTCGCTCGGCACAATAGTTTTTGCAATCTCAAGAACAGAATTGTCATAAAAGTAAAGTCCCGGCACGGCGTAGTTGCTCTTGGGCCGAGCGGGTTTTTCTTCAATAGATACTGCCTTCATGTCGGCATCGAATTCGACCACGCCATATGCGCCGGGGTTCGACACGTGATAGGCAAAAACGAGAGCGCCGTCGACCTGGGCGTTGTTGCTCAGGGCCGAACCAAGCCCGGCGCCGTGGAAGATGTTGTCACCCAAAACAAGTGCCACCGAGTCGGTACCAACAAATGCCTCGCCGATAATGAACGCCTGCGCCAGACCATCGGGAGCGGGTTGCACGGCATATTCAAAGCGCATGCCCAACTCCGACCCGTCACCGAGAAGGGCGTGGAATTGGGCTCTGTACTCCGGAGTTGTGATGATGAGCACCTCCCTGATACCCGCCATCATGAGCGTCGACAGGGGGTAGTAAATCATTGGTTTGTCATAAATCGGCATGAGCTGCTTGGAGATGCCTTTGGTGATGGGCCACAACCGCGTGCCAGAACCACCGGCCAAAATAATGCCCTTCATCGCTCGTGACCCCCCTTCATGGCGGCGTAGAAATCCAGCGCATCTTGGAAGGTGGGCAAGAGTCCATCACTCTCGGCCTGCCTCAGCGACGGGGCAGCTCGATCCTTGGCCGAGATCAGTAACTCATCAGGTGAAAAAGGAAAATCAAGCGCGATGTCGGAATCCAGGGGATTAATGGCGTGCTCACGTTCAGCGTTGAAGACGGCAGTGACGACGTAACTGACCACGGCATCATCGGTGAGTGCGACAAAAGCGTGACCAACACCCTCGGGGATGAAAACACCCGTTCGCGAGTCGCTGTTGAGGTGAACACTCTCCCACGCGCCGAAGGTCGGCGAGCCGCTGCGAATATCAACAGTGAAGTCCAGCACCGCCCCAGCAACGCAGCTGATGAATTTGGCCTGACTGGGCGGAAGGTCGGCAAAGTGAATACCCCGGACGACGCCTTTTTTTGACACCGAAAGATTTCCCTGCGCTAGCGGAAAAGCCCGTCCGGTGACGGCTTCCAGATGGTCAGCGCGAAACCACTCCATGAACGCACCGCGATCATCGGCGAACTGGGTCGATACTATTTCGAAGGCACCAGGCACCCTTAGCTCGCGGAAATCCACGTCTCAAACTCTATCAGCGCGTCCCAAACTAGACTTGCAGATGATTCGCGCCTCATCACCTCGGAAAGAGCTAAAGCCAACTTGAAAATCCTCGTTACCGGCGGAGCCGGGTTCATCGGCTCCAACTTTGTTCGCCGCACTCTCGAAGATGCCTACCCGGGCCTCGAAGGAGCCGATGTCGTTGTTCTCGATGCCCTCACGTACTCGGGCAACCTAGCGAACCTCGCCTCGGTTGCCGACTCTCCGCGCTACAGCTTCGTGCAGGGAGACATTCGCGATGCCGCTCTGCTCGATCAGCTTTTTCCCGGCCTCGACGCGGTCGTTCACTTTGCTGCGGAAAGTCACGTTGACCGGTCCGTGCGCGATGCCTCAATTTTTGTCGAGACCAATGTGGTCGGCACCCAGCGGTTGCTCGACGCGGCGCTGCGCCACAGCCTTCCTCGATTCGTTCACGTCTCTACCGACGAGGTCTACGGGTCAATCGCCGAAGGGTCATGGGACGAAGATCGCCCGATCGAACCCAACTCGCCGTACTCGGCATCGAAGGCGGGCAGCGACCTTCTGGCGCGCAGTTACGTCAAAACACACGGTCTCAACCTCTCCATCACTCGGTGTTCGAATAACTACGGACCTTTCCATTTTCCGGAGAAGGTGATTCCGCTCTTCGTGACGAACCTGATCGATGACCTGCACGTTCCGCTTTACGGCGAGGGCAACAACATTCGTGACTGGCTTCACGTGGACGACCACTGTCGGGGCATCGCCATGGTGCTCGAGAAGGGTCGTGCGGGCGAGGTTTACAACATTGGCGGCGGAACAGAGCTGACCAACAAAGAACTCACACAGCTCCTTCTCGACGCAACCGGCAAAGACTGGTCGTACGTTGATCGCGTTGCCGATCGCCTCGGGCACGACCTGCGCTATTCCGTTGACATATCAAAAATCTCCGAAGAGCTCGGCTACCAGCCGCAGGTGAATTTTTATCAGGGCCTTGCCGATGTGGTGCAGTGGTACCGCGACAATCGCGAATGGTGGGAGCCGCTCAAAGCTCGCGCCGCCCTGAGCTAGTTGTGAAGCGCATTCTCATCACGGGGGCGTCGGGCATGTTGGGGCGCGACGTTCAACTTGTGCTGGGCGCTCGACCCTTCACTGCCCTGTCGCGGAACGAGCTCGACATACTCGATCTCGATGCGGTGGGTCGGGCCATCTCTGGTCACGACGCGGTGATCAACTGCGCCGCCTACACCGCAGTTGACGACGCCGAAACGCACGAGGCCGATGCTTTTTCCATCATCGCCGAAGGTGCACACAATCTGGCGCTGGCTGCTCGTGACGAGGGCGCGACCCTAATTCACGTCTCCACCGACTACGTGTTCAGCGGGCAAGCAACCGACCCTTACGGAGAAGAAGACTTGCGCGTCCCGCTCTGCGCCTACGGACGCACCAAGGCGGCCGGCGAAGAGCTCATCCTCGAGACCCACCCAACCGGAAGCGTCATCGTGCGCACGGCGTGGCTCTACGGGCAACACGGACCAAACTTCGTCTCCA